>NZ_LNRD01000011.1:0-194998 GCF_001557775.1 Vibrio sp. MOR3
GATACCAAGAGGACGGGTAGAGCTTCAATAAAGGTGCTTTGGGAAGGGTGGTTTAAACTACAAACCATCCTTGAAGGCTACGAACTCGCAATGTCTCTTGATCACTAGACTTGTGATCAAGAGACAGGCACCCCGCAGGCTTTTTCTTTTTCGGTGAATACTCAGCATCAAACGCTTCTATCGAAAGCACAAAAAGTTTTAATTTCAGGCGATTAGCACTCTTACTTATTATTTTCTTCAGCCGGCAATTGCCCTCACCTCTAATTTAATCGGTATCCGATGAAGAAATCGCTAATCCTGAGCTTACTCCTTCTCGGTGGTTGTTCTGTCGCTCCTGAAGAAACACCACCATGCGCATGTGATGACTACGTTCCTCCTTATGTAAAGCCGCCAAGCGCAGCGAACGAAGACAACATCAAACAGTTACTGGCTTACATCGCTCAAAAAGCCAAAGATCGCTGGGGTGAAGATGAGTTCGTTGAAGCAGGCAAACACCGTTACGTGAAGTACCTTGACGGTTACAACACCCGAGCACACATCGACTTCGAAACGGGTAAGATTTATGTTTCGACAATTTCTCAGTACCAACCAACGGAGAAGCTGCAAAAAGCCATCGTTCAAACTCTGCTCATGCCTGCCGATCCAACTCATGCAGAATTGTTTAGTGACAAAGAAGCGGTTCTGCGTGGAAAACCCTTCTTGCTTGGCCAAGTGCTTGATCAAGATGGTAAACCAATAGAGTGGGAATGGCGTGCTAACCGTTATTCGGATTACCTGATCGAAAATAAGCTACAAAAGAAAGCCATCAAACGCGGCAGTGCTTACTATGTCGAAATCAATATGGTGAAAGATCACCTAGAGCAACGTGAGTATCAATATGCAGGCTTGGTTCGCGATGCTGCTAAACGGTATGGATTGCCAGAAGACCTTATCTTTGCCGTGATCAAAACCGAAAGTAGCTTTAACCCTTATGCTGTTTCTCATGCCGGTGCTTACGGCTTGATGCAAGTAATCCCCAAAACAGCAGGGGCAGATGTGTTTAATTTGGTGAAAAACAAACCGGGCATTCCAACCAAAGAGTACTTGTTCGATCCTGCCAATAACATTGATACAGGCGCGGCGTACTTCTACATCTTGAAGAACCGTTATCTTCGCGATGTGAAACACCCTACCTCGAAGCATTTTAGTATGATTTCCGCCTATAACGGCGGTACAGGTGGCGTGCTTTCTACTTTCGATAGTGACCGAAAACGCGCAATGAATGAGCTTAACAGCCTTAACCCGACTCAGGTTTATGATGCATTGACCACTCAACACCCAAAAGGGGAAGCAAGACGCTACCTACAGAAAGTGCTGTATTTCCAAAAAGACTTTAGTGAAGGGAATATCTAATTTTACCTAGCCACAAAACGAAAAACGCCGCTTAGTTCCACGGAGGTATAGAACTAAGCGGCCATGTAATTACACGAAAAGACACCTATGGGTCTAAAACGTCAATTGGCTAGTTAATCACTCATGTGCATACGAGCAATAACACCTACAGAGTAGCGGAGTCCGCCTCTTCTAGCACGCTCAAATCCCACTCTAGAATTCAACGTTTTTCACATTCTTAACAATTACCTTACTAATTGTGGGTCATTTGCGGAAGCAAGCTCAAATAAAAAGGGCCCACACCGTTGGTTGAGCCCTTCGTTTATCGAATTTGTACTGTGGCTATCCGGGATGGCCATCCACTCTTGGTTTCATCAGCATCATTCCGAATCGCCATACGAACATACCGAAAGCCAGAATCCACAAGGCTGCACTGACATCAATCCAAAGTAGCATGTGTGAAGGGTCAAAAATCACGCCTAAGCTTCTTGCTAATGCCGCTCCAATCACGGCAGCAAAAGCGATGCTCATGTTTGGGCCTTTGTAAATCATACGACCGGTGTGCCCCATGGTCACTCGAGAAATCATTGCTAAGATCAAGCCTCCTAATGCTCCGATAGCAAATAGGTGAATCAAGTTATGATTGGCAAACGCATTATCCCAACTACCACGTAGAATCAGACTCAAAGGCAAGCACAAGTAAGCTGCATGTAAAGACCACACCAACGGCTCGCTAAGTGTCAGCCAAGGCTTCCAGCGCAGGAATCGAACCAACTGCGCCACACCGGCAAACAACATAAGTGGCTGACCAAGTTCCGCAAACGTCACAGGGAAGAAGCTCAACACGAACAACATGACCAAAGGTAGGTTTGCTAACCAATCTAACCACATTAGCGGTTGAGCCTTTTCGAAGTTAAAGCGACGGGCTGTGAAAAATGGAATCACTCGTCCACCCATGACGGAAAGCAGCAGAGTGAACCACCAAAGCATCGCTTGCCATACCGCTGACGAGGTAAATGGCGGCATGCCTTTCACCGTTGCGTAACTGGCAAAGTTGGCAAAGATGGCAAGCAAGAATAACGGCACAAAGAATAGATTACGCCAGCCTTTCGCGCGGTAAACACGAATGCCCACTTCGTACGCCACAAACAGTAAAAACAGCGCTTCAATGCTGCTGGTTAACCAAAGTGGTGCTGGTGTCCAAAGCAGTATTCTCGGTGCAAGCCACAATGTAAATATCGCTAACAAGGTGTAGTGTTTCGTGCCGTTAATGCCCGTCCAGTTTTGCACTGCAGTCAGCACAAAGCCCACCACTATTGCCATTGAAAAACCAAATAACATTTCATGAACGTGCCACCACAACGCCGGAACACTCAACGTACTTGGCTGTCCGGTTTGGAACATCCATACCCATACCGCAATTGCGATAACAGCATAAATAGAGCCAAACAGGAAAAACGGTCTAAACCCTAATCGCAGCCATGCAGGGATTTTCTCTTCCACTTTTTTATCGGTGATATTCAGCATTGTGATGCCCTTAAGTACACATTTGATACCGTTCAAAAATTTTACGCGATCGATATTAACACAAACATGTATAAAAAATACATGTTATAAAATCAAACTATCCTTTCGAGGTAAAACCTGTGCTTCATGCGTTGCTTGGTTGGTAGTGTTTAGGTATAACGGATAACAGTGATTTCGTCGAAGTAAGGGAAGCAATCGAGATGTATATATTTGGCTACGGCAGTTTAATCAATGCCGCCTCGCGCAAGTTAACCGGGCAAACGGGAGAAGCCATCCCAGTCATCGCTCATGGTCTGGTGCGCTATTGGGGCAAAGTTGACGACAGCTATATCTTGTCACCCTTGGTTGTGAATGAAGGCGAAGGGCAAGTCAATGGCGTACTGCTTGAAGTCGACGATCAAGCGCTAGCGGATTTTGACCGACGCGAGCGTGGCTACCATCGCATTCAAATCCGTCCTGATCAGATTGAAACAGAGGCCACTTTTAACTCTGAGCACAGCATTTGGGTTTATGTGAAAAACGATCCGTTACCACCCTGCTCACTCAGTCCCATCATGCAAAGCTATGTTGATACGGTTCTCGCTGGATGCTTGGAAGTCTCTCACGCCTTTGCTGAGCACTTCGTTCGCCATACCGTTGGTTGGCATCATGCCAAAGAAAACGACCGCCACCAGCCAAAATACGGCAACTTAGCGGGCGTACAAGATCATCATTATAAGTTGATTGATAACCTAATTAAAAAGGGAGCCTAGTGGCTCCCTTTTGCTATTCATGTTCTGTTTGTGTGGGATTAGAACTTGTAATCAACACCAGCGTATAGGCTGTCGAAATCAAAGTCGATATCACCACCGCCTTCAACATCGATCGTTACTGTAGAAACACGGTAACCACCAGAGATAATTAGGCCTGAAGCGAACTCATAGCCAACTTCTGCACCGTAGTTGAAACCAATATCACTACCATCGGTTTTAACATTAAGGTGTGAAAGGTTTGATTTAGACTCAAAATCGACACCCATTACGCCAAGACCAGCCACGGCACCAACATAAAAGCCAGTACTAGAGAATTGATATTTCGGTTTTGCATTCAGGTTGAAGCCGTAACCATCAACAGTCACTTTTGCCCAGTTCCCCATGCCTGACGCTTTTTCTTCAAAGCTACCGTAGTAGACGTATTCGCCCTCTAGTGCCAGTTTGAAGTTTTCTGAGTATTGCAACTCTTTACCTACCGCAATACCAAGACCAGTCGCTGAAGAGCTTGACGAGTCCCCCTCAACTTTAAGGTCTGAATTTAAAATATCGGCACCAATGTACCAGTTACCATTTGCTTGAACCGACGCTGAAGCAACCACTGCACCTAAAGCCAATAATGGCAATACTTTTTTCATTATAATATCCTAATTTTTCATGCTGTTAGACAGCTTTTAAAAGCGCGGAGATTATAAATAAAGGTGAATATGATTCTATTGATTCATTTATAAAATGAGATCTAAAACATAAATAAATGTTATACAAACAATATATGATTAGGTACTAAACGATCCTCACACCAGCAGGCATCGCACGCTCAGGCGTTAGTAGAACACTTTCTGATTCATCATCGGTTTCGGCACAAAGCAGCATGCACTCGGAGGTTTCGCCACGCATCTTAGCTTTCGCAAGATTACACAGCACCACCACTTGTTTCCCCATCAACTCTTCTTCTGTGTAGTAAGGCACCAAGCTGGTGACGGTTTGCAGTGTTTTCTCACCGATGTCGATCTGCACGATGTAAAGCTTGTCAGCGTTCTCGTGACGAGCTACTTCGATGATTTTTCCGGTGCGAATTTCTAGCTTTGCGAAGTCTGAGTAAGCGATCGTTTCCATTGATTAAAACCCCAAGTAAAATTTTACTAAAACAAACTCTACATTATCAGTTAGTACTTTAAATACAAGAGGTGAAGATCGCATTTTGATGAGCAAAGATCGTGCTGATTACAATCACCCTTTACCAAATCTCACTCAACTTCGGCCACCCCCACGCCGTGATCTCTACACCTTTGAATATGTCTTGAAAGCTAAGTGTTTGTCGGTGGTGAAGCATAGGGCTGACCACACCTTCATAGATCAGCACAGAGCCAAGTTGCTCTAACTTAGTGAGGTAATCTTCCGGAGCGCTAAACTGTCGAATTTGGTTGATCTCAGCCACCACCCAGTCGCTGACATCAAATCCGATCGTGGCGTGCAAAATGGGATCGCTGAGGAAAAACAGTAAAGCCGAGACTTGTCGATTGTCATCCAAGTTAAAGCTGCTTAAGACAATCTCTTCACTAAAGCCCTCTCCAAACGCTTTTTCAATGAATGCATCAAACGAATAAACGTTTACTTCAACCTTGATGCCATGTCCCATCAAGATTTGCTCAGCGGCTCTCGCACTGCGTTGAATACCAAGATGGGAATAACAGGCGATTCGGATTGAACTCGGTAGCGCTACTTCATCGCTTCTCAGATATTTAACGTTGTGCCAGAAGGGGAAAAAGTTATGTGCGATCTCAGCCCCGAAGGTGGTTTCGTTGCGTTCTAACTGCTGCCAAATGTTCTCACCACTCAAGGCATCACTCAGCCAACGTCGCTGAGCGTGCGATAAGTTAGGATGATTGTGATTGAAAATCATAAACAAACACCCTTCTTCCACGCGATCTTTCGATGCTGTGTGTTTGGCATCGATGATGCGCTCATCCACTTCTTCATCTGGAGAGTTGGTGATGACCTTTTTCGAGTACTGCTCTGTCTTAGGTAAATCGTGGGGGTAATTGGAAGCCTTTGCACCTTCCTTCTTGCCACTGTTTAACGACCAGATGGTGACTTTATCAGTGAGGGAGCGAAATCCGTGAAAGCGCTCATTCGCCACCAAGGTAAGTTTGTTGTTCGTGTGCGATTCCAGAGAGAAAATGCCACAGCCGATGCTGTCGGAGGATAAGTTATTGAGTTGCTCGACAGGCTGTAAAGAGTATTTTAGATCACTCAACAATGCAGCGAAGCCTTTGTCTGGCCGAGTAAGTTGAACGGAAAATCGATAAGGCGACTCAACAGAAACCGCTTCAAGGTGATCGAGTTCATTTTGATAATATGGAAGCTGCTGCCAATGGTTTAGTAGCTTCACCATTAGTTCTGCATCCACTTTACCGCCATGATGAAAGCAAACGGAAGGACGAAGATAAAACGTCCAAGTTCGCCACTCTTCATCGGCTTGCCAATGGTGCGCAATGTTTCCGACTAACTCGCCTTCCGGTGTCATGGAAACCAAGCAAGCGTGAATTTGACGAATTAAGAAACGTTCGCTGTTTCGTTGCGGTGTGATTGGATTGAGCGTAGCAAAAGAGCGGTTATAGGTGAGTTGAACACTGACTTTGCCTTCTGTCACTTGGGCGCCGGAAGTCTGCTTAAGTAATTGTTCAAACACCACTTGGTCGAAGTCAAGAAACTCAAGTGCCCGGTCGTATTTGCTCTCTTTGATCCACTCCAGAGCAATAGAGCGCTTCACCTCTGTACGATCGATGTTACGAATTAAGGTCGAACGTTGGTTACGCCCCACTCTGGGTATCCAAGCGATCCAGTTGAGCGCATTCATCTGCTTGAGAATAGCTCGGGCATGCCTTGGGCTGGTGAACATCTTGTCTGCAATCTCGGCAAGCGTCACCGCATATTCCTCTCGCAGCTCAAAGCTCTCTACACGTTCGTAATAGCGAAAAAGATTAATACTCTCCAAAACAGGCACTCCAAAACTAAGATCCTGTTCCTTATATTAGCGTTTATTGCCTTCATTCAAATAAAAAGGTCTAAAAACTTAGTTATCAGGAACAAGATAAACAAAATTAACTCTGTTTTTTCATGCCTTATTTTTACCCAAAATACTCTTAGATTCTGACGCAGTCCTATGTTTGAGCGATCGAGACAGTGCCCTTCAATTGGTTAAGGCCCTCTATTTTTAGCTCAGCACACCACTTATAAAGCTTTAGCGATAGCAACCAGTTTTTATGTTTATGCTCCAACCCCCGCAAACCATAATCACGATGCTATCGCTAATCTCCCCGCTTCCCACAGTTTATTCATGACTGCGCCACTCAAGATTTTTATCTAACAAGTTGGAGTATTTTTATGTTTGCTAACTTTTTTGCCAACCTTTCTAAGGTCGGTAAGGCGCTCATGTTGCCTATAGCCTCAATGCCCGCGGCAGGTATCCTTTTGGGTATTGGCTCGGCGCAATTTGGGTTCATTCCACCCGTAGTTTCTGAATTGATGGCAGAAGCGGGGGGCGCGGTCTTCGGTAACCTGCCGCTTATCTTTGCGCTTGGCGTTGCCATCTCATTTACCAACAATGATGGTGTTGGTGCAGTTGCGGCAGGTATTGGTTATTACGTATTAGTCGCGACGCTAAAAGTCATGGCTGGCGTGCTGGGTGTGGACCATATCGACACAGGTGTGCTCGGCGGCATCATCTCCGGAGCGGTTGGTGCGTATATGTTTAACCGCTTCTACACCATTAAGATGCCAGCTTACTTGGCCTTCTTCGCGGGTAAACGATTTGTCCCGATCGTGACGTCATTTTCTATGCTGTTTTTGGGCATTGCGATTGCCTTTATCTGGCAACCAATTGGCTCTGGCATTGATTGGTTTGGCACATGGGCAACCGAGCAAAACCCATTGGTGGCATTCTGGGCTTACGGCACCGCAGAGCGTGCTCTGATCCCATTTGGTCTGCACCATGTGATCAATGTGATTATTCAGCTTCAAGCTGGTGAGTTTGTGAACGCTACTGGCCAAGTATTCCACGGAGAGATCCCTCGCTTCTTCGCTGGTGACCCAAATGCGGGCAACCTAGCGGGTGGTTACCTATTCAAGATGTTTGGTCTTCCTGCGGCGGCAATTGCGATTGGCCGTGCAGCAAAACCAGAGAACCGCACCAAAGTTATGGGCATCATGATCTCAGCTGCGCTAACGTCGTTCCTAACTGGTATCACTGAGCCTATCGAGTTTGCGTTCTTGTTCATCTCGCCTGTGCTTTACGTGATCCACGCGATCATTGCGGGTCTGGCTTACCCACTGTGTATCATGCTGGGCGTTAAACATGGCTACAGCTTTAGTGCAGGTCTTATCGACTACGTGACCTTCTTTGGTATTTCGACCAAAGGTTGGATGATCATCCCACTAGGTTTGGCATACGCAGCGCTGTACTACGTTGTGTTCACTTGGTTCATTAAGACGTTCGATTTGAAAACACCAGGGCGTGAAGATCAAGACAGCAGCAAAGCCGTCAATGACACCAGTTCAGAGTTTGCCAGTGAGTTGGTTAGCGCGTTTGGCGGCAAACAAAACATCTTAAGCACCGATGCTTGTATCACTCGATTGCGCATCCAAGTCGCAGAGCAAGACAAAGTCGACGAAGCCAAACTGAAAGCACTTGGTGCAGCAGGTGTGGTGCGAGTTGGTACAGGCGTACAAGCTATCTTTGGCGGCAACAGCGATGTGTACAAAACCCAAATGGTTGATTGGATGAACAACAACTAGCTTTCTGAGCGCCATTTTCTGTGGCCTGTAAAGAGAAATAGAAACGACAAATCGCGGTCGCATCAATGACCGCGATTTTTTGTTTTCATACTACTAATCAACGCCCTAGCTAAGATAACGTTTACACATCACATATATTCAATAAATTCATAGAGTAAGACCAAATTCATCGCAATATAAAAATGGTGTTGATTGCACTTATTACACAATGGGTGTTTAATACTCCAATTAACGTTATTTAGCCCACGAAAGGTCCCTCATGGCAACAATCAAGGATGTCGCGAAAGAAGCCGGCGTATCGGTCGCGACCGTCTCTCGCGTGATCAATAAATCACCGAAAGCAAGCCAATCTTCTATCGACGCAGTGACGCAAGCAATGAGCAAACTGGGCTACCGTCCAAACGCAGCGGCGCGTGCACTCGTCAGCCAAAGTACCAACACCATGGGCGTACTTGTCGGTGATGTCTCAGACCCGTTCTTCGGCACACTGGTGAAATCGGTAGATAACGTGGCGCGTGAAAACGGCAAACATATACTGATTGGTAATGGCTACCACAACCCAGAAGACGAACGCCAAGCGCTAGAACTTCTGATCAACAGTCGTTGTGAAGCCATTGTGATTCACTCTAAAGGCTTATCAGACGAAGAACTGATTGGTTACGCCAAAGAAGTCAAAGGCATGGTGTTGATCAACCGCCATATCCCAGAATTGGCCGAGCGTTGTATCTCTCTTGATAACCGCAAGGGCGCGTACTTAGCGACGGAATATTTGATTCGCCATGGTCACACCAAGATCGCGTGTATCGCCTCATCCCATGACATCGAAGATACCGACGAGCGTTTACAAGGTTACCAAGCGGCACTGAAAGATCACGATATCGAGCTATCAAAAAGCTATGTCGAATATGGTGAGCCAAACAGTGACGGCGGCGAAACAGCCATGACCAATCTGCTGACCAAGTCACTCGCAATCACTGGCGTGGTGGCGTACAACGACTACATGGCAGCAGGTGCGCTGGCGGCGTTAGACCAAAATGGTATCGACGTACCAGAAAAAGTGTCCATGGTTGGCTTCGACGATGGCTTAATTGCTCGCTTCGTCAACCCAAGTTTGACCACGATTCGTTACCCAATCGAAATGATGGCAGAGCGGGCTGCGCGTTTGGCGTTAGCGTTATCACGTGATGAGCAAGTGGAAGATGACACCATCATCTTTAGCCCGACTTTAGTGCGCCGTAACTCGGTGGATCGTCTTTAAGATATCGCGCTAGTCAGTGCCAAGAAAGGTTACAAAGTAAAAGCTCTGCCACCGAAGTGACAGAGCTTTTTCTTTTTGGGGTGTTTGTAGAGAGCGTTATTTTGCCAACTTTCGATGAGCTTTTGACCTACTGCGAGCAAAAAGCCTACAGCAACCCAAAAGCTCGAAAATGCTCAGTTTACCTAGAAAGCAAACTGATAAGTGGTGCAGAAGCGGTACTCTTGTTCAGGCTCAAGAATACAGCTTGGCTGCGCCCACTCAGCATGGTTTGGCGAATCTGGTAAAAACTGCGTTTCTAACGCCAGACCCGCGTAATCGTTATATTCACCGCCACGACGATTTGGTGCGCCAGCTAACCAGTTGCCCGTGTACAATTGCATCGCAGGCTTGTTTGTCACCACTGACAGGTGCACTTTTTCATCAGGAGAAACCACCAACGCAACCGGTTTTGAAACATCACGATGAGCATCAAATAGGTAGCTATGGTCATACCCCTTGGCGGCAACCTGCTGTTCATCTTGTAAGAAGTGTTCTGAAACTGGTTTTTCACTTCTAAAGTCAAACCCAGTGCCTTTCACATCTTGCAATTCACCAAGCGGAATACCGACCTCAGAGGTTGGCAAGTATTGGCTTGCAACGATGGTTAAGCGATGCGAACGACAATCTAAGTCCGCTTCTGCCCCCAACAAATTGAAGTAAGCATGGTTGGTCAAGTTGATCGGTGTCGCTTTGTCTGTCTTAGCGAAGTACGCAATGCTCACTTGGTTATCATCAGTCAGCGTATACGTCACTTGCACTTCTAGATTGCCCGGAAAACCTTGGTCGCCATCTTCAGACAATAAAGAGAACGTCACTTGTTGATTTGAGTGAGACTCAATCTTCCAACGACGTTTATCAAAGCCTTCTTCACCACCATGCAGACAGTTGCCCGCTTGGTTAGTAGACACTTGAAATACTTCGCCATTCACTTCAAAAAGACCATTGGCGATGCGGTTTGCGTAGCGACCAACAGTGACACCCATGTAACACTGTTGCTGCATGAAACTCCCCATCGTCCCCACTCCGAGAAGCACTTCACGCAACTCCCCATTCGCCAAAGGTAAACGACAACTCAGCCATGTCGCGCCAATATCCATAAAGGTAACGCTCATGCCTGTGTTATTTTTCAGTTCGACCACGTTGGCAGGCGCACCATCAAAGGCGACCTGCTGTGTCATCGTGATAGTTAATGGCTCAGTCATCTCTCGCCCCTACTGCGTCTTAAAGCACTTTGACTAAACCAGCACCGTTTTTCGCTTGGCACACGTAGATGGATTCTTTCAAACCCGTTGCTGCTTGGTACTTCGCTTCTACCGTTGCTTTCACTTCGTCAACCAATGCTGGCGGTACCATTGCAACGATACAACCACCAAAGCCACCGCCCGTCATGCGCACGCCGCCTTGCTCGCCAATCACTTCTTTCACCATCTCAACTAACGTATCGATTTCTTTGACTGTGATTTCGAAATCATCACGCATGGACGCATGAGACTCAGCCATCAGTTCACCCATACGCTTCATGTCGTGCGCGCGAAGTGCTTGCGCCGCTTCTACCGTGCGATCGTTTTCTGTGATCACGTGACGAGCGCGTCTTGCGACCATTTCGTCTAGCTCAGAGACTTTCTCGTTGAACTGTTCAATGGTCACATCACGCAGCGCTTTTACACCGAAGATGCGCGCCGCTTCTTCACACTGCTCACGGCGCGTATTGTATTCGCTGTCGACCAAGCCACGTTTTTTGTTTGAGTTGATGATCACCACCGCCATGTCTTCAG
The DNA here is from genome assembly GCF_001557775.1 of Vibrio sp. MOR3. Lineage (NCBI taxonomy): Bacteria > Pseudomonadati > Pseudomonadota > Gammaproteobacteria > Vibrionales > Vibrionaceae > Vibrio > Vibrio sp. MOR3. The sequence goes on from NZ_LNRD01000011.1 coordinate 11,517, forward strand.
GCATTGATACCGCTTCAGTTTCTAGGCTACGACAGTCCAACAGCATCGCGTGGTTTTCACGACCTTCTGCCGAAATCATTTGGTCCATAATGCCGCAGTTACAACCAACGAATTCGTTCTCTGCTTGTTGGCCGTTTAGCGCGATTTCCGCTTGGCTGATTTCAAGATTGAACAGCACTTTGAACGTTTGACCAATCACCACTTCCAACGCTGCCGACGAGCTTAAACCCGCACCTTGAGGCACGTTACCGCTAACAGAAATATCCGCACCAGAGAATTGGTAACCACGAGCAAGAAGACACTTCACCACACCGCGAATGTAGTTCGCCCACATTTTGTCTTGTTGGAATGTGATTTCTTGCGTGATGTCGAATTCATCAACGGCGTTGCCGTAATCCACAGAAACCACGCGTACTAGGTTGTCTTCACGCTTCGCTGCCGCCACAACGGTTTGGTAGTTGATCGCACATGGCAATACAAAACCGTCGTTGTAATCAGTGTGCTCACCAATCAGGTTTACACGACCAGGCGCTTGAATAATATGACTTGGGGCGTAACCCAGCACTTGTTCAAAAGAGGTTTTCACATTTTGGATTAGATCAGACATAGGGACGTTCTCTTAAATTATAAATTTGGTATTGGTGTAACCAGCGTTAAATCCTGATTTCCAGTTTCGTATTCACTCGGTCTAATCCTCCACCTTAATAAGGGGGAGTTAGAGGGGGTCTAGTCCTCCCCCTTATCAAGGGGGAGCCAGAGGGGGTTAACCCTCCCCTCCCGAATAAAAGGGAATTTGACCGAGCTTTAGGTAAAACCAGCGATAACTCCGGCTATTCATTAATTGGTTTATTGCTCTTTGTAATGCACATCGCTTAGGTCACGCAGACGCTGCGCCGCTTGTTCTGCCGTTAGGTCGCGTTGGCTTTCTGCCAGCATTTCATAGCCAACCATGAACTTACGAACCGTTGCACTGCGTAGCAGTGGCGGGTAGAACAACGCATGCAGTTGCCAATGGTCGATATCGGTGCCTTCTTCAAAGAACGGCGCGTAATGCCAGCCCATTGAGTAAGGGAAAGAGCATTGGAATAGGTTGTCATAACGGCTGGTTAGCTTTTTGATAGCAACCGCAAGGTCATCGCGTTGCTCATCGGTTAGCTCACTCATTCGACGAATATGCGTTTTAGGAAGTAGCATGGTTTCGAATGGCCACGCCGCCCAGTAAGGAACAACAGCAATCCAATGTTCAGTCTCAACCACTGTGCGTGAACCATCTTTAAGCTCAGCTTGCACGTAATCCACCAGCAAGTTACTGCCATGCTCTTGGTAGTACGCTTTTAAGTTGTGTTCTTTGCGCTCGATTTCGTTTGGCAAGAAACTGTTTGCCCAGATTTGACCGTGCGGGTGAGGCTGAGAACACCCCATGGTCTCGCCCTTGTTCTCGAATGCTTGAACCCAAACGTAGTCTTTACCCAGCTCTTCGATTTGATCATTCCACGTGTCAATCACACCACGAATTTTGTCGACCGGTAGCTCAGGCAAAGTTTTGCTGTGATCAGGCGAGAAACAAATCACTCGGCTCAACCCGCGCACACCTTGTGTTTTGAACAGAGGGTTGTCTGACTCAGGTGCATCTGGAGAGTCCACCATCAGTGCTGCAAAGTCATTTTGGAACACATACGTGCCTTGGTAATCTGGGTTTACATCACCAGAAATACGCTCGTTGGTCGGGCAAAGGAAACATTTCTCGTCGTAGCTTGGTAGCTCATCAATTGCAGGTTTCTCATCAGCGCCACTCCAAGGACGTTTTGCACGATGCGGTGACACCAAAATCCATTGCCCCGTTAGTGGGTTGTAACGACGGTGTGGGTGATCCACTGGGTTAAATTCAACATTCGACATCTTACTTACTCAACTTTTAAAATTTCTTTCATCTGCATTCCCCAATGAAATTGGAGTTGCAGCTAGGCGGTCAATCAACAACGCTGCAGCATCAATTACGCAGGGGAATAGCCTTGCGGGTTATTTGACTGCCACTTCCACGTATCTGCCGTCATTTCCGCAACACTGCGCGTCGCTTTCCAACCAAGGTCTCGCTCCGCTTTATCTGTACTTGCCCAACATTCAGCAATGTCACCCGGGCGACGAGGACAAAGCTCGTAAGGCACTGGATTACCGCAAGCCGTTGCGAACGCTTCTACCATCTCAAGCACGCTAGAGCCTTTGCCCGTACCTAAGTTGTAAATGTGCAAACCGGCTTTTTCACCTACCGATTTAAGCGCTGCGATATGGCCATCAGCCAAGTCCATCACGTGGATATAATCACGCACGCCTGTGCCATCCGGCGTTAGGTAGTCATTGCCAAATACCGATAGTTTTTCGCGGCGGCCTACTGCCACTTGCGCGATAAACGGCATCAAGTTGTTTGGGATGCCCTGAGGGTCTTCACCCATAGTGCCCGATGGATGCGCACCAACTGGGTTGAAGTAACGCAGCAACGTCACGCTCCAATCATTTTCTGCGTTGAACAAATCGCTCAAGCACTCTTCCACCATGTATTTGCTGCGACCGTATGGGTTAGTGGTAGCCCCCGTTGGAGAGTCTTCCGTAATCGGCACAATGTCAGGATCGCCGTAAACCGTTGCCGATGAGCTAAATACAATGCTTTTCACGCCCGCTTTACGCATGCTGCGCGCCAACACCAATGAGCCATTCACATTGTTATCGTAGTATTCCAATGGTTTCGCGACAGATTCGCCCACCGCTTTCAGGCCAGCAAAGTGAATCACAGCTTGAATGTCATGCTTGGCAAACACTGAGTCCAAAAAGGCTTCATCGCGAATGTCACCTTGGTAGAAAGCCGGTTGCTTACCGGTTAGCGCTTCAATGCGGCTTAACACTTCCACTTTGGCATTACACAAGTTGTCGACAATGATTGGCTCCATACCTGCTTCAATCATCTGGACACATGTGTGACTGCCGATGTACCCCATACCGCCTGTGACAAGAACTTTCACTTTTGCTTCTCCATTTTTGCTGCTCGATGCTTGGAAATTGGTTGAGCCTGCTCACCAAGCAGATTCGCTCATCTCTTAACTGGCTAAAAGTCTACCAATCAAAACCGATCCAGATCCGTGATCAAACTCAAAATAGTGTAAACGTTTCCACAAAATTGCATCACGATTTAAAATCAATAAAAATAAAGGAAAATGAGTTAGAGCAGAAAAATGGGAAAGATTTATGATACTTACATGTATAAACGTTTACACAATGTAAGAAAAACACGGTAATTCACGCAAACCAGAAAGATAATTTTCCGCAATCGATACCTGACATTGCTCTTACAAAGCAAGAGATAAAGCCCGCTACAGTAGCCCCGCCCCAAATGTAACCTTTTGTAACAAGACTCAAATCTGCGTCTTTTTCCTTTTATCGGGGCATGCTGAGAATAAAAACAAATCTGAAGGGCCCTCATGCTACGCAAGCGAAACGAATTTCGAGATCATAATCAAGAAGTAAGGTTATTTAAAAACCGTGCCGTCGTTGCCTTTCTCGGCATGGTTATTTTGCTGGGAGGATTGGTCGCGAACCTCTACAACTTGCAAGTTAATCATTTCAAAGATTACCAAACTCGCTCTAATGACAATCGCATTAAGATTCTTCCTATCGCGCCCACTCGCGGTCTTATCTATGACCGCAATGGCGTTTTGATTGCTGAAAACCGCCCAGTTTACAACCTCGATATGATCCCTGAGCAAGCAGGCGACCCCGATGCTTTGCTTGAGAAACTCGCTCATTACATCGACATCACACCAGAACAAATTGAGTCATTCAAAAAACGCTACAAGCACACTCGCCGTTTTCGTTCTGTCACCATTTTGAACGAACTCAACGACAAACAAGTTGCGCGTTTTTCGGTGCATCAACATGAATTTGATGGTGTATTTGTAACTGCAGATCTTAAACGTTACTACCCTTACGGGAAGGAATTAACACACGTTCTAGGCTATGTTTCTCATATTAATGACCGCGATCTACGACGCTTAGACAAAGAAGGCAAAGCACAAAACTACCAAGCGACTCAGAACATCGGAAAACTGGGCGTGGAGCGTTACTACGAAGACATTTTGCATGGCACCAAAGGCTATGAAGAAGTAGAAGTAAACAGTCGCGGGCGCGTGATTCGTACCATTAAGTACGTGCCGCCGATTGCAGGGAAAGACATCGTTTTAAACCTCGATATCGAACTACAAGAGTATGTTTATCAGCAATTGGATAATCGTCAGGGCAGCGCTGTTGTACTCGATCCAAGAGATAATAGCGTCCTTGCGATGGCATCTAGCCCAAGTTATGACCCAAACCCATTTGTGAACGGCATTTCCAGCAAAGCCTACAGCGCATTGTTGAACGATCCAGCCCACCCGCTCGTAAACCGAACCACGCTGGGAGTCTATCCACCCGCTTCAACCGTCAAACCCTTTATGGCAGTCGCTGGGCTTGAAGAACATGTGATCACGCCAAATACAGTACGTAACGATCACGGTTCTTGGCGTATTCCAGGTTCAAAACCGAATTCAAAAGCTTGGCGAGATTGGAAACGTTGGGGTCACGGCAACGTGGATGTTACCAAGGCAATCGAGGAATCGGTTGACTCGTTCTTCTACCAAACCGCATTTGATTTGGGTATTGACCGCATCTCTAAATGGATGAACAAATTCGGCTTCGGCTTACCGACAGGCATTGATATCTATGAAGAGAGCAGTGCTAACATGCCGACACGAGAATGGAAAATTGCCCGTCACCGTGCGCCTTGGTATCAAGGGGATACTGTGCCGATTGGTATTGGGCAAGGTTACTGGACAGCCACTCCGATGCAAATCGCCAAAGCCACTTCATTCCTTATCAATCATGGCGAGATGAAAGCACCACATCTGCTAAGAGCGGTGATTGAGCACGGTGAAGATTTTGAAAACCAAGTCGAAGTCGCACCGAAAGATCTACCACCAATTGAAGGTGTGCCAGATAAATACTGGGACATTCCAATCAATGCGATGCGCTTGGTAAACAATGGCGCACATGGCTCTGGTCGTCGCGCATTTAAAGGCGCGGAATACAGCAGTGGTGGCAAATCCGGTACCGCCCAGGTATTTGGCCTGCGCAAAGACGAGGTCTATAACTCGAAAAAGCTCGCGAACCACCTACTTGACCACGCGTTGTTCACTGCGTTTGCTCCGTATGACCATCCAAAATATGTGGCGACAGTGGTGATTGAGCACGGAAACGGTGGTTCAAAAGTCGGGGCACCGTTCATTCGCCATGTATTTGACCACTTGCTTGTCGAACCAGATAAAACCAAAGGTAAAAAGTCTTAGGTTTAACCTTATCGCCTTGCCACTCATGTTAAGTAGCAATAGTGAACAACAAAGCCCGACCGGAGAGTCCTAGCCGCTCGGGCTTTTGTTTGCTTAAAAAACCTCTTTTCCATGTAATCACTTTATTTCACCCACTCGCACAGTTTTACTAAAAATTTGTGCATCCATAAGTAGCTGTTTACAATGGTGGGATTATTGCTTATCTCACTGGGACAGTGAGCTTTGCCAACGGGAAGTGAACATGGCAACACTAAAAGATATCGCTACAGAAGCGGGCGTCTCACTTGCAACCGTATCACGCGTGTTGAATGACGATCCGACTCTGAGCGTAAAAGAAGAAACCAAACACCGCATCTTAGAGATTGCTGAAAAGCTGGAATACCGTACCAGCAGTTCGAAAAAAGCCACCAAAGAGGCGAAACAAAAACACCACTTTTTAGCTTTGTATAACTACAAGCAAGAAGCAGAGGTGAATGATCCTTACTATTTATCCATTCGCCACGGGATTGAAACCCAATGTGATAGATTGGGCATTACGCTAACCAATTGCTACAACAGCGAAATTGACGTCGAAACACAAAAGATCACCGGCATCCTTTTGGTTGGTAAAACCGATAAAGCGATCATCAATAAACTACCTAAGCGCCTCGCAGACAGCATTTGTTATATCGACTTCTCAGACAGCGAAAGCATGTACGACAGCGTTGATATCGATCTTGCTCGCATCAGTAAGCAAGTCGTCGACTTCTTCGTCGAACAAGGTTACCAGCGCATTGGTTTCATTGGTGGACAAGACGAACCAAACACCGCGGACATTCGCGAAAACGCGTTTGTGGAATACGGCAACCTAAAAGGTGTCGTGTCAGAGAATGACATTTACCGTGGCGATTTTTCTAGCCTCTCGGGTTACGACTTAGCCAAAGTGATGTTGGCCAAAGGCGACTTTCCGACAGCACTCTTTATCGCATCAGACTCGATTGCGATTGGGGTTTTACGTGCCATCCATGAGTTCGGTTTGAACATTCCACAAGACATTGCTCTGATCAGTGTGAATGACATTCCAACCGCGCGCTTTACCTTCCCACCGCTCTCTACCGTGCGAATTCACTCAGAGATGATGGGCATACAAGGGGTAAACTTATTGGTAGAAAAATACCGCGATGGTCGTGCGCTGCCATTGCAAGTCCACGTACCAAGCAAACTCAAGCTGCGCGGCACGACTAAGTAGTTATCCCTCTTTATTCTTATTTTATAAAGCACTGAATCCTCAGTGCTTTTTTATTTCTCTTATCTAAATTCCCGTCATTTTTTACTCATTTTACCCAGCAAATAAGCTTGGGATGCTATTCCTTTATGCTGATCACATCTTGCTCACCGATCGCTATTTAAAACGTGATCGAGTTAAAGTTAAACGTTTTCACTGATTTATTTTAGTAAAACTTTTACTAATATCTTTCCCAGATAACTAATAAGCCTTTTCACAATACATCGGCTTCATTTCTTTTGGGCAGATTCGACGCTGACGATACCGCGCCGAAATGACCAAGCTAAGCCGAGGGGAGAACAAACGTGAACAACTGGGAAAACTTCCTCCATCTACATGAGAACCGTATGGCACCACGTGCTTACTTCTTCTCATACGATTCAGTTAAAAACGCACAAACGTTCCAACGCGAGCTGAGCAGCCGCTTTAAGCTGCTGAGTGGTCAATGGACATTCAACTACTTCACTAACCCGCTTTTGGTTCCTGAAGCGTTTTACTCTCAAAAAATGGAAGATTGGGGACGCATTACCGTTCCAAACATGTGGCAAATGGAAGGCCACGGTGACCTTCAATACACTGACGAAGGTTTCCCATTCCCTATCGACGTACCGTTTGTCCCAACCGACAACCCAACTGGCGCATACCAACGTACTTTCACGCTTGGCCAGCAATGGGACAACAAACAAACCATCATCAAATTTGATGGCGTTGAAACTTACTTCGAGGTTTACGTAAACGGGTATTACGTTGGCTTTAGCAAAGGCAGCCGCTTAACCGCTGAGTTCGACATTTCTTCTTACGTTCAACAAGGCGAGAACTTATTGTCTGTGCGCGTCATGCAATGGGCAGATTCGACTTACATTGAAGACCAAGATATGTGGTGGACGGCGGGTATCTTCCGTGATGTTTACCTTGTAGGAAAAGAGCACGCTCACGTCCAAGATCTGACTGTTCGTACTGATTTCGCCGACGATTACCAAAGTGCCACTTTAAGCTGCCAAGTTGAGCTAGAAAACCTGTCTACTGCGGTTGCGTCTGGTTACACGCTGGAATACGCACTACAAGACAAAGGTAAAGTGATTGCTAGTGGCCAATGTGATGCACTGACTATCCAAGACAACAGCCAAACAAGCTTTGCCATTGATGTGGTGAACCCAATCCATTGGACAGCGGAAAATCCATACCTATACCAACTGTTCATCACACTGAAAGATGCACGATGTAATGTGATTGAGGTGATCCCGCAGCGCGTTGGCTTCCGCGACATTAAAGTGCGTGATGGTCTGTTCTACATCAACAACCAATACGTAATGCTGCACGGTGTGAACCGCCACGATAACGACCACCTAAAAGGTCGTGCAGTCGGCATGGAGCGCATCGAGAAAGATCTGATCTTGATGAAGCAACACAACATCAACTCAGTTCGCACCGCGCACTACCCTAACGACCCACGCTTCTACGAACTGTGTGACATTTACGGCTTGTTCGTAATGGCAGAAACCGACGTAGAAACCCACGGCTTCGCGAACGTTGGCGATCTAAGCCGCATCACCAACGATGCAGCATGGGAAAGTGTATTTGTTGACCGTGCAGAACGCCACGTTCACGCCCAAAAGAACCACCCTTCTATCATCATGTGGTCATTGGGTAACGAGTCTGGTTACGGCTGCAATATCCGCGCAATGTACGACGCAACCAGAGCGATTGATGACACCCGCTTGGTGCATTACGAAGAAGACCGTGATGCAGAAGTTGTCGACGTGATTTCAACCATGTACTCGCGTGCGCAGCTCATGAATCACTTTGGTGAGCACCCACACGAGAAACCACGCATCATTTGTGAATACGCACACGCGATGGGTAATGGCCCTGGCGGTCTAACGGAATACCAAAACGTGTTCTATGCGCACGACCACATTCAAGGTCACTACGTATGGGAATGGTGTGATCACGGCGTATTAGCACGTGATGAAAACGGCCAAGAGTTTTACAAATACGGCGGTGATTACGGCGATTACCCGAACAACTACAACTTCTGTATGGATGGTTTGATTTACCCAGATCAAACACCTGGACCGGGCTTGAAAGAGTACAAACAAGTCATCGCTCCAGTGAAAATTCAAGCAGTAGAAGGCAAGACAAACATCTTCACCGTAGAGAACAAATTGTGGTTTACCAACCTTGATGATTACACCATCACAGCGGATATCCGAGCGGAAGGTGAAACGCTGCGCAGCGTGCAGTTTAAGGTCAAAGAACTTGCAGCAAACAGCGCTCGTGAAATCACAATTAACCTGCCAGAGCTGGACGAACGTGAAGCCTTTATTAACTTCACCGTGCGTAAAGACAGCCGCACTTTGTACAGCGAAGCGAACCACGACATCGCGGTGTACCAATTCCAACTTAAAGAGAGCACAGCAAGCGAAGGCGAATTTGTTAGCCACAATGCACAAGCGTTAGTCACCACGGAAAGCCCCTTGGAACATGTGATTGAAGGCCACAACTTCACTCTGACCTTCTCTAAAGTCAACGGCAAGCTGACCTCTTGGCGCGTCAATGGTGAAGAGCTGATTCAGTCAGAACCTAGACTGAACTTCTTCAAACCAATGATTGATAACCACAAACAAGAGTACGAAGGTTTGTGGCACCCAGCGCACTTACAAATCATGCAAGAGCACTTCCGCACGCTACAAGTCGAAGCAACGGATGAATCGGTTTCGATTACGACCACCAGCATCATTGCGCCACCGGTGTTCGATTTTGGCATGCGCTGTACCTACCGCTACCAAATCAACGCACAAGGTCACTTGAATGTGGAACTGAGCGGTGAACGCTACGGCGATTACCCGCACGTTATCCCTGTAATTGGCTTGGATTTGGGCATCAATGGCAACTTTGACCAAGTGAGTTACTACGGTCGTGGCCCTGAAGAAAACTACCAAGACAGCCGCCAAGCCAACTTGATTGATGTTTCCCACAGCACGGTAGCCGACATGTTTGAGACCTACCCGTCCCCACAAAACAACGGCAACCGCCAACACGTTCGTTGGGCATCACTAACGAATCGTCATGGCACGGGTTTGTTGGTGAAACCACAACAAGAAATCAACTTCAGCGCGTGGTTCTACACCAACCAAAACCTGCACGAAGCGCAACACACCATTGAGCTAGAAAAGAGCGGCTACATCACGCTCAACCTTGACCATCAAGTGATGGGACTGGGCTCAAACTCATGGGGCAGCGAAGTGCTTGATTCATACCGCGTGTACATGGACGAGTTCCGCTATGGCCTAACACTGATGCCACTTCAAGCCGGCGATTGCAGTGCACAAGCCATGGCACACCATGATTTCGACAATGCGTTCTTCACTCAATCCAATACTCAAACAGCAAACGAGGCGTAATCCATGATCGTGTTAGACAACTTAGAACAATTCAAAGTCGTGTACCGCGACGGTCGTAAATGGAACCGCTGCGTGGAAGCAATTGAGAACATCGCCAACATCAAAGACGGCGTGATGTATTCGATTGGTGACTCTCTGGTTTACATGATTGAAGACGGCACAAAACAAACCGAACTGTTTGAAGGGAACCGCCGCTACTTCGACGTGCATTACTACCTAGAAGGTCGCGAAACAGTGGAGTTCGCCGACAAATCCGATTTACGCCTAGAGCAAGTATACCGAGATGAAACTGACCGCGAATTTCTCTCCGGTCAAGGTGAGACTCGTGAGCTTTGCGAAGGCCAAGTGGCAATTTTTGATAACGATAAAGCGTACCGCTTCCACGGTGACAACAGAGTAAGAAAAGTGGTGCTCAAAGTGACCATCGAAGATGGCTATTTCCTAAATAAATAACGGCTTACAGGCAAGGCCAGACAACGCGTCTGGCCTAACAACAAAATAATTAAATAAACCCAAAGTAATTCAGATCACAGATCAGTTGTAGACCTCAGCAATCCAACGCGATTACAAATAGTATTCGCCCAAGGATGATAAAACGGTCAATAGCACTATCACTGAGTTACGAAGGGAATTGACGTGATTCATCGGAGGACTCTATGTCTGAATCTATGCGCGGCACCATTGGCAAATTCGCCTTGCTGTCGATGACATTTGCGGCGGTATTTAACGTCCGTAACATCGTGAACAACAACATTGAGCTTGGCCTTAGCTCTGCCCCTATCTTCCTGTTAGCGACGATCGTCTACTTCATTCCATTTGTATTCATCATTGCTGAGTTCGTATCGGCGAACAAAAACTCTGAGTCAGGTATGTACGACTGGCTTAAACAACCGCTTGGCTCTAAAGCCGCTTACCTAGGTTCGTTCCTCTACTGGTTCGTGAACCTATTTTGGTTTGTGTCTCTGCTACCAAACGTGATTGCTTACGCGTCTTACGCGATGCTTGGTTACGAATACACCTTCTCACCAATGGTCACGTCGGTAATTTCGATCGTTCTGTTCGCAGCGGCGACCCACATTTCAACCAAAGGCGCATCTTGGTTAGGTAAAATTTCTGAGCTGGTTGCTTACGGTGTGTTTGCCCTATTCGGCATTTACGTTCTCGGCGCGCTAATGGCGCTGGGCGGCGACACTTACACGCCAGCAGAGCCAATCACACTAGAAGCAATGAGCCCAACCATTAACTGGGCAACGTTAGGCATTATGTGTTGGATCTTCCAAGCAGCAGGCGGTGCAGAAACCGCAGCGGCGTACCTAAAAGATGTAAAAGGCGGCCAAAAAGCCTTCATCAAAGTGATCATCATGGCGGGCGTCTTGATTGGTGCGATGTACGCTATTGGCTCACTTTTGGTGAACGTGTTCGTTCCGCGTGAAGACCTAACATACGCAGGCGGCATGGTAGAAATCTTTACCGGTATGGCTCAATACTTCGATATTTCAACAGTATTGGTTGGCCGCTTCGTTGGCATCATTTTGTTCATCGCGATGTTTGGCTCAATGATGATGTGGACTGCGGCACCAGTAAAAATTCACTTCTCTGAAATTCCAAAAGGTGTATACGGCGAGAAAACCACAGAGCTAAACGAGCATGGTGTACCAGTACGTGCAGCATGGTGGCAATTCGCGTTCGTTGTGGTGATGCTGATCGTCAACGGCTTTGGTTCAGAATCCGTGCAAGACATGATGAACCAAGCGATCAACCTAACCGCAGGTACGGCGATGCTACCGCCAATCTTCATCATGGTGGCGTACTTTGTGTTCCGTCTAAAACACGATGATACACCGCGCGACTTCCGTATGGGTTCACGCAAAGTGGGCATGAGTGTGGTGTCTGTACTAATTGCAATCTTCGTGGTGAGTATGACCGCGTCGGCATTCCCAACAGGCGTTGACTTGGTACGTGCGTTCTTCATCAACGTGTTTATGACTGCCGTCTTCTCTGCTCTGGCTTGGTGGTGGATCTCTCGCTTTGAAAAGAAGCAAGCTATCAAACAACAAGCAACGCAAGAAAAGGCGCAAGAGCCAGTAACGCAAGTATAAACGACCTATAGCTCGGTTACTTAAAGGGCACCCTCGTGGTGCCCTTATAAGATCAATTACCTGTGATCAATTCTGCCACTAGCTGACGCAGCCAAATCCCTTTATCCTCGTTATTACGACTGGTATGCCACAACATGGCGATATCAAAATCCGCCACCGCAATCGGCGGCTGGACGCTCACCAAATCGTCCGAGAACCCTTCCGCTTGCGCCATTTTTTCCGGCACTATCGCAACCAACTCACGCTGTTTAAGCAAGTTTCGAATTGTCAGAAAGTTACGTGAAGCGACGGTGACTTTTCGGCTCAAGCCATGCTCCGCAAGCTTTTTGTCTACTTGTGTACTCAAGCTGCCATCAGGACTCACTAGGGCTTGCTCGATATTGGCAAAAGCATGAATCGACAGTTGTGTTTCACCTTTCAACACTCGCTTATCACACAGACATACGTGCTTTTCTGTGTAGAGGTACTGGCTCTCAAAGTTATCATCGAGCACAGGCATACTGCCGATGATGACATCTAATTTATCGTGTTCCGTGATCGCCACGTAATTACTGCGGTTGACGTTGATAAAACTGATTTGGGCTTCTGGCGCACGCTTACGGATTTCATCATAAAGCAGTGGGGCGAAGATAAATTCGGCGTAGTCGGTTAAACCAATGCGGCACACGCCAGCGTAGTTTTCTGGTTGAAAAGCGGACTTCGTCAGTAAGTCTTTGGCAATCGAATCCAATAAATGATGCACCGTCGGCGCAATATGATGCGCGTGCTCGGTTGGGTCCATCTTATGGCCTTTACGCTCAAACAATGGGTCATCAAACAGCACTCGCGAGCGCGACAAGCTGTGGCTCATGGCAGACTGACTGACAAAGCTTTTCTCGGCCGCCAAGCTCACACTGCGATAGCGATATAGGTAAGAAAAGGTCACCAATAGATTTAAGTCGATATTGCGCCACTGAACATCATCTTTCACAGAACACCTCATCCCATTTTATTCATAGATGAAATTAAAACTATTAATTTGAATCATCTTAGTACATTTCTTACAGTAGCTGCAGTTTTATTGGAGATTTAACAGGCTCAACATGTTTACCATTTTTAAAACCTTTTTTTGGCTTGGTTGGATCAGTTTCGGTGGCCCTGCGGCGCACATCGGTTACTTCCGCCAAACGTTCGTTGAAAAGCTCAAATGGATTGATGACAGCGAATACGCACAGATCGTGGCTTTGAGCCAATTCTTACCGGGCCCTGGTTCTAGCCAAGTTGGCTTTGCTCTGGGTTACAAACGCGGAGGCTTAGGCGGCGCATGCATGGCGTTTCTTGGCTTCACACTGCCTTCCGTGATCATCATGTTGGCGCTTGCTATGGTAAGCAGCCAGATCACTGATACCGCGCTGTTCCAAAACATCGTTCACGGCTTGAAGTTACTTGCAGTCGTTGTGGTGGCGGATGCGACTTGGGGAATGTACAAAAACTTTTGCCAAAGCAAACTAACAGCCGGCTTGTGTGTGGCAACCGCGATTGCGTTATTGGTTGCACCGAGCATCGCAACTCAAATGCTGGTGCTTGTGGGAGCGGGTTTGATTGGTACTCAATACCTTAAGAAAGAATCCGCAACACCTGCCGAACCATTTAAACCAACCATTGCACCATTGGCACTGTTCGCGGTACTTCTGATTGGTTTGCCGTTTGTGGCTCACACCCTGCCAATGCTCGGGCTATTTAGCGACTTCTTCCAAGCGGGTAGCTTAGTGTTCGGTGGCGGTCACGTGGTACTTCCCCTACTGCAAAACATCGTTGGCGATCAACTAAGTCAAGACGCGTTCCTAACGGGCTACGCCGCAGCGCAGGCGGTACCGGGGCCAATGTTTACCTTCGCGACTTACATTGGTTACGAACTATCTGATGCACCTATCCTAGGCGCGTTAGTCGCAACATTAGGTGTGTTCTTACCGGGCTTCTTATTGCTACTTGGCGTGCTAAAGAACTGGCAAGCGCTGGCTGGTAAACCGGCAGTGTCAGGTGCAATCAACGGCGTAAACGCATCGGTCGTTGGTTTGCTATTGGCAGCACTTTACCAACCAGTATTCAGCAGCGCTGTCGTTGCTCCAATCGACATCGCTCTTGTGATAGCTGGTTTCTACTTACATAAGAAACTTAACTTGTCGGTGCTTTGGATGATTGTGTTCTTTGTCACAGCAGGCATCGTAACAGGCATGATGTAAGCGCATCGCTAAGACAAAGACAAGAGTACAACGCCCGCTTCCAATTGAAGGCGGGCGTTTTTAATTCCATCGAGTCAGTAGTTAACACCTATTCCGTTGCTGGTGGTTTTTCCTGTTTATCCGCTGGAATGTAAACATCTGCTCTACGGTTTTTAGAACGACCCGAAGAGGTCTTGTTGGTTGCTATCGGTTCAGATTCACCAAAGGATTTAAGCGTGGTTTTCTGCTCACTCACCCCATAATAGTGCAGTTCACCAGCGGTGCTTTTGGCTCGGTTATGACCCAAGGTTTGGTTATACGCTTTGGTGCCAATCCAATCGGTGTGCCCTTCTACTGTTACTTGATAGTTCGTTTGAGCAAGTTGACGAGCCACATCGCTCAATACATTTCTGGCCAACGGGGTAAGGTTAAACTTGTCAAAGGCGAAGTGCACTCGCGCAATCAATTTACCTTTATCGCTGACCTCTCCGCTAAACTGAGCAATACCTAAATTGGAGATATACGTCAGGCAATCATTCGGGTTAGTGAGCAGTGATGAGTTCTTCATCAGCGCCCACTTCAGTGCGGGGTCATTACTCACATCCGTTACTTGCAAATAACCATCACGATGCGATGCCACACCCGTCACGTCGCCAACCTGAATCGAGTGCGAGTATTCATAATATGACGTCCCGCAGTATTCGGTCACTTTTGAACTGACTTCACTGGCATTCGCACTAACGGTCGTGAAACCGGCCACCAGCATCCCTGTAATTAGCATTGTTTTGGTCATATCTCTCACCCATATAGTCTCGATACACCATTACCACGAGATCCTTTCTGAATTAGTTCTTCGATTTTCTTAATGAAGTCTTCCGTCTCTGTTACATCGATGATGTCTTCATCCGGATTCAACACACAATCTTGGAAACCGCTTTGCGAAGATGCACTGAAGTTCACGCCAATGACGCCAATGTACAAATTGCCGTTCTCGGTTTGGAAGTGCTCACGCGCTTTATCACACATACCTTTGTTCACTAAACCGGGCAAGATTTCTGTGTATGGATACTCCATACCATCACTGATTACTATCAGCATTTTAAGACGGTCATTGTATTGCTCTGTTTCTTCTTCGCTATTGCCGTTTGGACGTCCATCTTCCATGATTTGCAAGCCACGCAGCATGCCTTGATAGGCAGCAGTATTCCCACCCGAACTCATGGTTTGTACCTTGTCGAGGTTTGTTTTGTTGGCAGTCAGTGGAATGGTATAAAAGCCCGAATGGCCAGTCCGCGTCATACTGGAGTTATAAAGCTTGTTATTGTTCGACCTAAAGTGAAAGGTCAAATTGTTATTCGCGACTTTATCGTCAAACATGTGTCTAACCGATTTTGAGTAACCGACATAGTCAGGAATCTCCAAGCGATTATTATTGATATTCACCACATCTGCGACTCGCTTCGCTTGGTCTCGCTCCCAACTTTTTTTGTTTGGGCAGTCGGTGCGTTTGTTGGCACATTCCTCCACAGCTTCTTCAGAGTAAGGAGACCAATAGTCCCAATTTACCTGCTCATACTTCACTGAAGAGACACTTTTGCGGTAGTTACCTTTGTACCTTAACTGACTGGTAGAGTAGAGGTTGTCATTGATCTTCTCTTGCACTCGCAGGTTAAATGGAATGATGGCAATACGATTCAGTACCTCACTCTCACCTTCTCGCGGAACTAAGATACGATTTGAAATTTGCTTAACCGCATCTTTGAGGAGATCAATTTTAATTTCGCCATCCCAGCTGTTGTTCATCGACCCTGAAAAGTCAGTCACCAAAACCAGATCAATGATTTTGTCTCCTAAATAAAAAGGATATTTCGCTGCAACGGCTTGTCCAGCGAGTTTCTCTTGAGCCTCAAAAGATGGAATTAAGTTACTGGCAAACCAAGAATTGTGAGTGGTAACCGCTTGCACGGAATACTGAATTTTTTCCGTATTATCGTTGTCTTCTGTTGGCTCTTCGTACGTCCTCACCGTTTGGATATCAACATGGGAAATATCACGCACATAGTCATTGATGTACATCGTCGCCAATGCATCCGCTTGGTTCGATTTGTCGTCTATCGTAATGGCCAATGCAGCAGTTTGCGCTGCGTCTCTCAGTCGACTTGTCTCTTGGATATAACGCGTCCCCTCTACAGCAAAAAATGTCATACCAAAAACAGGCACTAAACTCAGTGCGAACCAAATTGCCGCAATCCCTTTTTGATTGCGACCTGAATGAATTGGAGCTCGTTGTTTAATAGTGAAATTCATCGTTACCTCCCCACCACAACAGAACTGGATGTGATTGTCATCGTGGATGCGCCTGAATTCCCCCAAAGCTGGGTAAACCAAGAGTTTTCTTGCTGACAAAGCGTTACTTGATACAAAGAGAAAATCACGCCATTCTCAACGGGTGCTAACTCTGACTTCGTATCTAAACCCGCAGCCTCACAGCCGAGATTTTTGTACTCGTTACTTTCAAAAGCATTTAACGTCGCCTTATTGTGCAATGCTTCAATTTTGATAGCGACGCTGCCTGGTGTCGTATCAAGTAGACGTGACGCAAGTGTCTGCATGTCCGTTTCATCACTTGCGTTTAAAGGTAATCTTTCGTCGTAATAACGACTTCGCTCTTTAAGGATATTAGCTAGCGCAAAACTCCCACGATCAAGTTGAGCACGAGCTAATAACTTGTCACTGATGTCCGTCATGAAATAAAAGATGCTAATGAGAGCAATCAAAACAAAAAACAGCTCAATAGCAAAAACACCTTTTTGTCGGGATCGTATTTTCATCATCACTCCTCCCAACCTTCATGTTCTAGGTTAATCAGTGTGCTTTTAGTAATCGGGATAACATCGTTGGAAAATACGTTCAAAATTGGCGTGTAGTTATAGGTCAACGTAATTTCAGCGATTGCATACCCTTGATCGTCTTCTCCCATCTCGGCATCAGAATAACTGGTACCTGAAATCAGATCGGCGTATGTCAAATAGTACCGACCAGACACTTCAAAGTTTTCAGCAGGAACGAGTGACGTCCATAATGCCCCTCCGTCCTTCATCGCCGAATCCAATGTTAGGTTGTAGTTATCGTAGGAGTTTCCGCCTTCAAACACCTTTGTATTTCTGACTGACTCCCTCAACGCATACTCAACCAAGTTGGTTACGTAAATTCTAAATCCCATTTCAAAAAGCATGACGAGAGCAAGAGCAAGAACCCCGGCCCCTAATGCAAATTCAACTACGGTTACGCCCTTTACCTTTCTTCGAGAATACTCCATACCGTCCACCCTTATTACCGGTGTAACTTCCTCGAGATTTGCGCTACTTGAGAATCGGTAAATGCTCCTTCAAGTAAATCTCTCGCTTGATAGACATCCCCTACTTTGAACAGTGCGATAGCCAAATTCGCTCGCACTTTCTGGTTACTTGGGTTCTCTTGATAAACAGGAACCAATAGCGATATCACGTCGTCATACTGTCGTTGTGCAAGATAAACTACGGCTAAATTGTTTTTCACCGCCACGTCGTTATAGCCTTTTAGACGAGCTTGATTGAACGCATTTTTTGCTTGAGAGAACTGGTCGGTATTGCAATAGGAGATGCCCGATAAAACATAGATTTCTCCGCTGTTGTTGCCCATTTCGATCGAGCTTTTATAGCGTTTCAGAGCAAAAGAATCTTCACCATCTTGGCTATGAATCTGACCTCTTAATTGCAGGAGCTCACTATTTTTCACCCCTTGATTGAGCAAATGGTCAGCATAAAACTTAGCCGACTCGATATCGCCCTTATCAAAATACACTTTTGCCAATTCCTGCATGATCTGGACGTCTTCAGGTCGCTTTTCTAGATGCCCTTTATAGTGATTAATCAGGCCTGTATGGTTATCAACACGCTCCATGTTTTGCACCACACTCTCTTCACTCTCTATTGTGGAAGAGCAACCAAACAGCAAAAGTAGTGGAATACTCAAAAAAGTCGCCTTATTCATTATTTACCCCCTCTAAAGCTCGTAAAGTCGATTTGTAAAAAGCCAGGAGCAAGAATAAAAATGACGATTGGAAACATGATCAACAAGATCAAAGGTACACTCATTTTGGCTGACAATTTACCCATTTTCTCTTCAATTTCGAGTAATTGAATCCGACGCATATCTTCGGCTAAATCACTTAAAACATTCGCAACGGATGCGCCATAGTGAAGGTTTTGAATAATCGTTAAGACAAAGCTGTTAATTTCTGGTGCAGGCAAGCGAACGGAAAGATCATGCAATGCTTTTTCTATCCCATGTACTTTGCCGGCTTCTGACGTTTTATTGATTTGATAACATAAATCTTTATCGAAGATTTTTAGCTCTTGTGCTAAATACGCAAACGACGCTTCAATTGTCATACCGGTTTGCACACAAACAGACATAATATCGAGGACATAAGGAAGGTTTTTCGAAACCTTTCGCACTAACATGCGCTTTCGCATCTCGAGCAACAGATCTGGAACAATGATGATACTAATAACAGCAATAATTGAAACTAATAACTTATTAATTAATGCCATGTCTAACAACCATATAAATACGGTTACTAAAATAAAAATAACTGCTTTTAAAGGGAAGTAATATTTCGCTAAATCTTTATTATAGTATCCGGCATTAAGAAGTTTTTGCTCTAAATCTTTTTTGTTGCCTTCACCAAATTTAACAATGAAGGAATCGATTTTTTTCTTCGTCGGTTGTTTTTGACCATATTTAAGATACTTGCTCAGTACCAACTCTTTTTTACGAGTGAAATAATAGTCATAAATCAAAAATGACAACGAAAAAATAATCAATAAAATACTCAGCGATAAAATCATCGTCTTACTCCTTTTACAAGAAGCCAAACAACGAACAAACCTAACACCTCACTACCTACAACATAGTAAAGTACCATCCGCCCTTGAGGGTCATTAAGAATAAAGTCGATGTGGCTCGGATCAATTTGATTGACCATGAATGCAAATGCGATCGGTATTGCAGCGACTACTTTAGCGGAGATACGAGCCTCAGAGGTCATCGCCATTTTTTTCGACTCTAACGTTCTGGCATCAACCAAAATGCGAATTAGTCTTGCCAATACATTTTTTAGTTGTCCACCACGGTTAATATTGGCGCGTATCGTAATGGTAAAGAAGATGTATTCTGGATAAGGGAATGCTTTACAAGAGCGAAGTAACACCTTTTCTGCATTTTCCCCCAGCTTAAGTCGATCGCCCATCTCTTTAAATTCTCGTCCGACTTCTCCTTCCATGTTTTCGCCAACAAAAGAAAAAGCATGCATTAAACTCTCACCCGCGGTTACGGCACTCATCAAAATGTTCAATGCATCCGGAAATTTCTTCTCGAAATCTAAGCGACGTTTGTTTTGCAACCAGTAATAGGCCCAAACTACTGAAAATGTAAAAATACCCATAGAAAGTAGCATTGATTTAATATTGAGAACTTCATAAATGACGTAATAACTTAAATAAGCAGAAAGAACGATAAACACAAAAATAATGAAGTTTGCTCTTGGCCCTAAGACCTTTATTGCGGGAGATAAATTATTTTTGAATCTCTGCCAACGCTTTTGTTCCATCAATGCGTTCAAATTAATCGCCGCAATAATATCTTCGTCGACTTCAGTCTCTGGAAAGTAATTTCCTATTTTGCTTCTTCGGTGACTCGTTAAAAGCAAAACGGCAATACCAAATAAGATAAAAGCAATCCATAACATCATGATCTTGCTCCTTGGAAGGCTTGCATTAGCTCTTCATATAAGCCGTAAAAATGTGCTTTTTTAACAAGCTCGGAGCGCTGCATAAGGCCCTCGGTCATAAAGCGTCCTCTTACCGCTTCACCATACCCCACTTCGTCGTATTGAAAGCGGAAGATTTCCTCCATCACCACGCTATCGCCTTCGAGCCCTACGATTTCAGAGATGCTGGTTATTTTCCTTGAACCATCACGCAGTCGGTTCACTTGAACCACCAGCTCAATAGCACTCACAATCGCGCGTCGAATAGCATCGAGAGGCTGATTTAAGTTCGCCATCATTACCATGGATTCCACGCGTGATATTGCATCTCGTGGCGAGTTAGCATGTAGTGTCGACATGGAACCTTCGTGACCCGTATTCATTGCTTGGAGCATCTCAAATGCTTCTGAGCCGCGACACTCACCGAGGATGATTCGATCAGGGCGCATACGAAGCGCATTAATAACCAAATCACGCTGAGTCACTAAGCCCGTGTGTTCCACACTCTCCGCTCTCGTTTCTAGGCGAACTAGGTTGGGTTGCTCTAAACGAAGCTCTGCCGCATCCTCAATTGTCACAATACGCTCGTCTTCACTGATGTATTGTGAAAGCGAATTTAATAAGGTGGTTTTACCTGAACCCGTACCACCCGAGATCAAAATGTTCATTCGGCAACGGGAAGCAATTGATAACAATCTCGCCATGTCCATCGACAGTGAACCAAAATCAACAAGCTCTTCTAGCCCGATATTTTGTTCGCGGAATTTACGTATCGAAATTGAGGTACCATCTAAGGCAATGGGTGGAATAACGATGTTGACACGACTACCATCCTCAAGACGCGCATCTACGGTAGGAGAAAGCTCATCCACACGACGTCCGATCCGCGCAGCAATTTGTTTTGCTATCGTTAGGACTTGCTCTTCATCGATGAAGGTAATGTCCGACTTTTCTAATTTGCCATGCTTCTCAAAAAAGACGTTATTGGGGCCATTTACCATGATGTCGGTTATCGCTCGGTCATCAACCAGCGATTGAATCGGCCCAAGACCAAAGAGTTCATCCAGCATGCTTTTGACCAAACTTGACTTCATCATGGTCGTGACTGGACGATCAAAGTTCGTCGCTAAAACATCGACAGCGTTTCGGATTTGCCCTTCAATTTCCGAACGAGAAAGGCTTTGTATTGCTTCAACATCTAAAGCCTCAAAAATCTGTGACCGAAAAGCCGTGTAGATCTCTTTATTTGAACTCATCTTACCCCCAATCTAGCGAGCCAACCGCTAGCATGTTGAGTGGATTGTCCATTGATCAAACGAGTAAGATCATCGATAGCATGATTGATATTTCGATCGTGTTTGTGCGCGCGCTTGCCCTCAATAAGAAGGTGAGCCAGTGAGCGACAATACCCCATATCAAGATTGACTTCAGAACCAAGATATTTCTGGAGATCATTTTGTTCGATAACAAACGTGTTCTCTGGTCGGTGGTGATTTGCAAGTGTAATAATCCGGATCCGCTTGCTCATTGAAAGCTGCTTATTCTCAAGCTGTTCAAGTAACGCTTTGGCATTGCGGACGGAAGAAACCGAAGGCTCAAAAACCACCACGACTACGTCGTAATTTTCAATCAACATATTGGGGTCAACACGAAAGTCGACGCTTCCCGAGAAGTCTTCGATCATAAAGTTGGTGTTTCGACTCAATAATTCGCAAAGTGTCTGGCTATAACTGAAAATGTCTGACTGAGATCGGTCACTATTAAGTGAAAGTAAACGTAGGTTTTTACGCACTTTGGTCAGATGACTTAATGCCCCTTCCGTATCTAACTCATGGATAGGGACAGAGTATTCGTCGATGGAGCGAGATTTGAAGTCATCTAACGCAAGGAGTACATCAATATTGCTGTCATTGTATTGATGGTCGACCAACACATTATCGATATTATTGGAGGCTAACTTCGAGCTAATTTCAGTGGCAATAAACGACGTCCCTATCCCACCTTTGCTTCCGACAACTGCAACACGCTTTGCTTTTCGCTGTTTACTTACCCCTGTGTAAGTCTGCAAATTACGATGTACATTCATGACGAAATCAGCAAACTCGTGCTTGTTGATTGGCCAATAAAGATAATAGAACCCTAACTCTTTGAGCTGACGTAAGACGCAGATGGAGTCTTCTGTACCGATGACAATAATACCTTTGTGGGTCGGCATTTGGTTGGTTAACGCTTGAGCATCCGTGAGAATGTCAGAAGACTCCGTGAGTTCAAGAATGACAATATTCCCACTTTGCTCAGAGTAAAAACCTTTAGGAACCGAACTCTGTTTCACACACGTTGGTGCACTCCAACCCTCAAACTCGAACATTTCTTGAACCAGAGACATACATTCTAAGCTTTGGTAAAGCAGTACACACCCTGTTGGCCCATGTGCACTTTCTATGATTTGCGGTTTGCTCTCTTTGAGAGATTTTCCTAAGTCAAACATCACAATCCCTCCACGATACGTTCCTTGTGTGAGACTTGCTTCATCCGAGCTACTTCAGAAAAGCAATTCCGACTGACATTCACCTCTTCTATCTCAGAAGGTGCGCACTGGTGCGTCACTAATGCGTGGTAGGTAATCGTCAGTTGGATGTCATTCGACAGCGAACTGTTTTGGCGCACAACAAACTCATCCGCTCTCAAACGCAACGCCGTCTTGTCTTTAAGTGATTTATAAACCACTTTTTTGCCCTTATTGCTCCGATATTCAACAAGGTAACTCGCCCCTGAATCTATCTCGTCAACCGTGTCAAAAATCATGTTCAACTTTTCTTCCGTTTGTTGAGTAGATTTCACCGTAAACTGATAGATATGGGTTTCAGGGTAAATAAGCGCTTCCGCTCCTGGTCCATTGAAATAACGCTCAGCACACCCAGAAAGTAATAACGCGCTTAACACTGCCACAAATAAAGTTTTCATTGAATAAACCCTCCCTGAGACAGCAATTGAATGGTTGGGTCATTGCCTTTGTTGCCTTCTTCACTATCCGAAATTTTCAACCAACGGCGAAGTGTCGACGTTTTGCTCATGTAGGGCATTTGGATGTCTTTCTTCTTCATTGGTTTGACAAGATTAACGGTAGCAACAATGATCAGCTCCGTGCGTCGTCTATCTGTAGAGGCTTTGCGAAACGCAGCGCCGAGAACAGGAATATCACCAAGAAGTGGAATTTTTTGCAGCTCTTCTAAATCGGCACTACTCATCAGCCCACCAAGTACAAAACTATCGCCATCACCAAGTTCAATCGTGGTCATCGCTCTTCGAGTCGCAAATTGGGGCACTTCTAGCCCAGCAGAGCGAATGTATCTTTCTACTTCGCTAACTTCAGGCATGAGGCGCATTCGAATTTTGCCCTCATGAAGGACTTTCGCGGTAAGGTCGAGTTTGATACCAAACTCTCGGAAGGTAATGTTGATATTATTATTTGTGGTAACAATCACGGGCACTTCGCCACCAACGAGAAAGCTCGCAGACTCTCCTGAGATAACGGTAAGGTTTGGCTCGGCGAGGACTTGGGCAACGTTTTCATTACCAAGTGCAGTGATCAAAGTGGTGAGATCGGCAGCATCAAATTGTTGGAATAAAAACTCACCGACATCCGCCCCAACAGAAGACCAATCCACACCTACAGTTTGAGCGAACGTTTCTGTCACTTGAGCGACCGATATTTTCACATTGACCTGTTGATCCGTCGCGACCTCAATAAGTTCTAATATGCCTTCCCACGTCATATTGCGAGCAAAGATCATGCTTTGAGGTTCTTCAACATCGTAAGCATCACTTTCAAACTCCAAGACTTGGGTCTCTTCCCACTTCTCCGTTTTGTCTCTTCCGAGCAAAGTAGCGACCATTCGATAAATATCATCACGTTGCTGTTCAGATTCAACAACCCCACTCACTGCGACCTGATTACCCACCGATTCCACTTTGATGTTGAGTTCAGGGTAGTGAAGCTTGATTTGACGTCGGACCAACGACAGATCAATATCGACAATAATTCGGTCAGAGAGCAGCACTTTCTTCGATTTACCGTAAATGATGAATCTGGCTTGCCCGACACCCTTGGCAAAAACAACGACGGTATTTTCATTTACAACGTTGTAGTCGACAATTTCAGGGTCACTGACAAATACGGTCGAGATCGGTTCTTTCACCTCAATATGTTGACCATCACTCACCGTGATATAACGATCGCCAGAGAAAGCGGAAAAACTAAATAAAAACACCAAAAACCAAGCGTATGAGAATATCCTTTTTGTTTTCATCACAGCTCCTCTCCTTGGGCAGATTGACGAGAAGATCCTCTTAACTCGGTCACGCCACTGTAATTTCCGATCACATCACGAACTTCCGCGAAAACAGGATCTTTATAGCGATGGCTTCGATATACCTCTAGATGCATCGTTTTCTGCGCGATAGATAATTTGGCGATCTCACTGGGCTCGACTTCAACAACGATGACTATTTGATGATCATCTTCACTTGAGACATTTGATTTAACTCGGGAGTCCACTGGCTCTTTCGTATTACCGACACTGAGCACTTTGACGTTTCTCAAAATCAATTGTGCGTTCACGCCACTAAAATCAATTGCGTCGGTATCTTCATCGGATAAGTTTTCTTTTGGGGAGCCCACGGAAAGTACATCAACATTAGTACCTGGACGGATATAACCTTTGACCAAGTTACGAGTACTCACCAGTAAAGAATACGGCTCTTTCCCTTCGGTAATGAGAAGGTCGATATAACGAGGGTCGTTTTCTTTAACTTGATATTCAGAGAAGACGATTTTTCCAGCTTCAATGTTTTTTGAAAGGAGAGTAGACGGTGAGAAATCCAGCTTTATATCGGAGTTGATCCCCTCTTCTAAAGCGATATTAAGCAACATCTGCTCTTTTTGAACATCATCGATTTCAATAGGTGTTCCGCGCTCTAGATTGCTCTTCGCACGCCAGACCTGAACATAATGAGCCTGTGGCTCATCTGAATTGCTTGGTTGGGATACGGTTGGATTTTGCTGTTGAGGCTGGGCAGTCATATGGTTGTAAAGTCCGATGCCTCCAACCAGTAATGCTAACAGTGCAAAAACCATCCCTATACGAGATCGCATACGCCCCTCCCGTTTTTTAAACGGATGTTTTCAAAAGAAGTGCCGTATAAAACCCACAACAAATTGCAACACCGTAGGGGAGCCCGATCTGAGATTTCTTACCCTCTCCAGTAACGTGAGATGGTCGCGGTAGTATCAGGTAGGTTACTGCCAATATCCCTCCGTATATCCCAACTAAAATCAATGCCTCTAAAAGGCTTTGAGTTGGGAGTGAGAAAGAAAAAGCAGCAATAAGTTTTACGTCCCCTCCTCCAAGTACCCTAATTACATGGAGGAAAAGCAAAGCAGACCAACAAATGCCTAAAACCCAAAGACTTGATAGTGAAAAGTCTGCAATGCCAATCGCAATCGCTAAAACGGCAATCACCAATACGTGACTGTTTTTGATGGTTCGCTCTCTGATATCAGAAAGCGACACAACAAGACAGACTGTTGCTAACGTGATGTATAAAAACAACATTCAATATTTGGAAAACCTGTTTTAGTTTCAGAATGCATCCAAGTCAGCAGCAATGTCATCAAACGCTCCATCCAATGCCGTAATAAGAGATCCATCAGAAGCGAAGGTAAGAATCAAGAATGCCGCCATTGCAACACCGATTAATCCGTACTCAATAGCAGTAACGCCCTGCTCATCATTTTTAAGTTCATTTAGGTAGTTTGTAATGTCTACATAAAGTTTAGTAATCATGGTTTGTCCCTCTTTCCTTGTTTCGTACTAATTGCTTAGCACTTTGATCGTAGACACCGGATCACTGTCTCAAAAATGAACAACATCGGTGTGACCGATTCTGCCAATACTCTGTATTCCAATTGTCCTTATTCTTTAGAGGTATCAGAAAAAACTTCTATCTACAGTTCAGTCAATTAGCTATCACTCTTCTTCTTTGACTGGCAAAAATAAGATTTTGTACCATAAACTCAAACTGTGACACATGTCACACTTAGCTAAATTGTTAGTTAAGCCTTCTTCATACCCATTAAGCTAAAACTTAAGGACTAGAGGAAAGAGGAAGCACCTCGATGAAACTTCCCTTCGACAATCTGATCTCTTTTCATGCCGTGATCACTTATGGTTCTTTTAGCAGTGGAGCGAGAAAGTTAGGTAAGTCTCAATCGACGGTAAGTGGTGCGGTGAAGAGCTTAGAAGAGGAGCTAGGCTATCTGCTAATAGACAGAAGCAACAAACAAGTTGAACCAACAGAACGGGGAAAGAAGATCTATCAGCTGGCAACGCCCATCATCAACAAGTACAACGAACTGAGCCAAATCGCCGAATCCCTGTTGAGAACTGATCTATACCATATGCGAGTCGGCATTGATTCTCTGGTGTTTAACAACGAAGTCAAAAGTGCACTCATTGAGTTCTCAGAAGCCTTTCCTGAAATTGAACTTACTGTCGTCACTAAACCAAGTCGAATTCTGGGTCAATACGTCAATAATAACCAAATCGATATTGCCATCTGCAACCCTTATCACCGCACCAAATTAGACTTTAATATTGATGAGCTTTTTACCGTCAACTGCAATTGGATTGTGCATCGAGAGTTAATTCAAGAGGGTAAGCCCACAGAGTCTCGACTACTCTTATTGGATGGGTGCGAAGATTTGATCGACCTTTCGAATGTAGCCAAAAACAACATGTGGATACTCGATGACATCAGTACCATCATGGAATTGTGTATTGCTAAGAAAGGCATGGCGTTCCTTCCGCAACATACGATTGATAACTCCATGCATCAGGGGGTGTTAGCAAAGGCCCCCAGCGAAAGTGCGTTGTTTGGGAAGCAGCTGTACGCCTCGTTGATTTGGCCAATACACTCTGACTACGGCAAATACCATCAATGGTTGCACGATAAATTAAGAAAAGGGCACAAACACTTTTAACTGGAGTCGAGATGTCTTTCTACTCTCCATTATTCAAAAACTACCTTCTCATCGTCTTGAGCATTGTTTTGCTTTATGCCTCTTACCCAATTCAAGCAAAAATGACTGCGGTAGACAAAAACTCCGTTGCTCAACAAAATCGGCAATCATTGAACAATAAAAAGCTCAGGCTGAAACCTGCTCCAACCGCCTCTACCAGTTCAAGAAATCACGTTATTGAACTTCGAGGAAAAAATACGCCTTCTTCCCAAACCGTTTATTCGTTCATCAAAAAGCCAACATCGCCTGCCGCGTTACAGTATTTACCCACCATCGTCGCAGCATCAAAACAATGGCAGATTGATCCTGCTCTTATTCTTGCTGTCATTCATACGGAAAGCGCATTTAACCCCAATGCGGTATCTCATGCCGATGCAATTGGCTTGATGCAGGTGATGGAAAACGGTGGAGCATTAGAAGTCTCTCAGCAGCTCTATTTTGGCCGAAGGATAGAAAGAGAAGCATTGTTTGAGCCTGAGTTTAATATCGATATAGGCACGGCATATTTACATATTCTCGAAACGGAGTATTTACACGCTATTCACTCAGAAAAGAGTCGAACCGTACTCGCAATTGCGGCCTACAACTGCGGTTTATCGAATTTAATGCGCTACTTGTCTTATACACAGTCCATTCCAAATTTTACTAAAGAAATGAATAAATTAAATGATGAAGAAGTCTATTTTCGACTGACACAAGCACTGCCAATTGAGGAAACTCGGCTCTATGTCGCGAAAGTGATGAAGCTTTATCAGCACTATAAAAAGCACCTCACCAATACACCTTAATGATGGACTTAACCGTACTTTGGCCCAAAGAATCGATAAGCTGTGATCCTTGACAGCAAGTTACTGTTTTTTCTCTCCCCAAATAATCATACTCATGCTATCGTTAACATTACATTAACAACAACAAACCTGCGATTAACATGGAGTTAGAGAATGATTCAGCCTAACGAGTTAAGTGAGCAGACTTGCGCTCTCCCACCACCAAATGAAATGATTCTCAAATGGGCAGCGGAGCGCCCAGATGAAGTCTACTTAAAACAAATCATCAACCGACAGTTTGTTGAGTTCACCTACGCCGAAGTGGCCGACCAAGCACTAAAATTGGTTACCGCTTTGCGCAATTTGGGGATTCAGCCGGGCGATAAAGTCGCGCTGGTTTCAAAAAACTGCGCCGAATGGTTTATCTGTGACCTTGCCATGATGCTTGGCGATTACGTCAGCGTACCTATTTTCCCGACTGCGGGTGCAGATACCATTGAGTACTGCCTCACACACAGTGAAAGCAAAGCGATCATAGGCGGTAAGTTGGATGATCCGGCCGCGACCCAACAAGTCATTGATGCCATGCCTGATGTAATCAGCATTGCTTTACCTTACGATACCGCGCCCAAGTGCCAACATCAATTTAAAGCATTGATCGCTAATGCGCAGCCGAGTGAGGAGCGTCCTCAGCACTACGATGATAAGCTAATGTCTCTGGTTTATACATCTGGTACTTCTGGCCTGCCTAAAGGCGCAATGCTGACCTATGGCGCGTTCAGTTGGTCTGTACAACAACTGATCAACCATATTGGTATACAAGAAAACGATCGCTTGTTCTCTTACTTGCCGCTTGCGCACATTACTGAGCGGGTATACATCTTTGGTTCGTCAGTCATGGGTGGCGTAACGACTACTTTCCCAGAGTCACTCGATACTTTTATCGAAGACGTGAAGATGCACCGCCCTACGCTGTTTATCTCCGTGCCACGCTTATGGACGCTGTTCCAACAACGTATTCAAGACAAACTGCCACAGAAAAAGCTCAATATTCTATTGAAGATTCCTTTCGTCAACTCTCTTATTAAGAAGAAGCTGGCTGACGGCCTTGGCCTTGATCAAGCACGTGTATTGGGATGTGGCTCTGCGCCAGTATCTCCTGCCTTATTGGAGTGGTACCGCAGTGTCGGCCTCAACATTACCGAAGCTTGGGGCATGACTGAATCTTTCGCTTACAGCACCCTCAACTACCCATTCCGAGCAGATAAAATTGGTTCGGTTGGTAATGCAGGCCCTGGTATTGAACTCAAAATCGCTGACGATGATGAAATCATGGTTCGTGGTAACGGCTTATTCTCGGGTTATTACAAAAACGACATCGCAACTCAAGAGTCATTTGACAGCGATGGTTGGCTGCATACCGGCGATATCGGCTTTATTGATGCGGAAGGCTACCTCACCATTCAAGGTCGTAAAAAGGACACCTTTAAAACCGCCAAGGGCAAGTTTGTTGCCCCAGTACCAATTGAGAATAAGCTCTTTGAGTACAGCCGTGTAGAAATGATGTGCTTGATCGGCTTAGGTCTGCCTGCACCGATTCTGTTGGTCGTGCCACATGACTTCCCGAACTTTGATCGAGAGCGCTACGCTCGTACCACTCGTAAAGTGATTGAGAGAATGAACCAAGATTTGGAGTCTCATGAACAGATTAAAGGGGTACTGATGATCCAAGACCCGTGGAGTATAGAGAATGGCGTGCTCACACCAACACTCAAGATAAAACGTCATGTGCTTGAACAAAAGTATCATGAAATTGGTCACAACTGGCCGAAAGGCGATCTCGTTGTTTGGGAAGAAGATTTGTAATTATCCTTCCTAACTCACCCCAATATCACCCCTGATGCTGACAAAGTTGCGCATCAGGGGTGATTCTTTTCATACCTTTTCATACTCCGCCCGCTCTAGCTTCACCGCTTATTTTCCTAACTTATTGTCTTATCGATATTTGTATTCTAGTCATTTGGTACTAACCTTTTTTAATACAGGTGCACATGATTTGTTAGCGTAGTTTTGCTTACAACAATATGAAAATGCATGAATCATATGCCGCAGTCTATTCGTTAAATACTTTTATACATCAACGCGTTGAGAACTAGGTTAATAAAAAATCAAAGACTAGACCTACAGGAATATTTGCCATGGAATTCAGTACTCAGCATTTTGTTGTACACCTTTTAAGTCGAGATAATTCATACTCTAGGGTGATTCGCGACTTAATTAAGGTTTCCTTTCCATACGTCAACTTCGTCAATAGCGACCGCTTCACCCAGTTGGATGAAAACAGTCTCAACTCAATCATATTGTTCGACGTACAGACCATGCCATGCCCTAAACGATATGGTATTGCGCCTAACGAACGAGATGAAAAGTGGATCGCCGTTAATGTCAACTCCCAAACCTCATTAGAGTGGCTAGAAAAAGGCTACTCAGGGCAGATTTGCCATGGACTGGAACTGCTTCCCAAAGCCGTCTCTGCGGTCGCAAATGGCGATGTTTGGTTCCCGCGCCACATCTTAAATAAAGCCATTCATCACTACCAACAGGGGACTGAAAACCCTGTCGTCGCGGCCGAAGAGCTTAGCTCTAAATTCTTGCTTACCAAAAGAGAGAGTGAAGTGTGCAAACTCATGCTTCAAGGTCTCTCTAATACGCAAATCGCAAGACACTCAAATGTGAGTGTGAATACGGTCAAAACTCATGCGTCCAACGTATTGCATAAATTAGATGTGCATTCTCGCTACGAGTTAATGGCGATGGCAAAAGATCAGTTCTAAGCTAACTATAAGAAATAAAAAAGGATTATTGATTAATTCAACATTAGTCAGGGTGTAATCAAATAGAGTTGAACCAAGTTCACCCCTTTTTCACCCTAACTAATAACATCATCTCACCTTTGTCGGTGAGGTTGAGAGACTCCTCCCCTCATAAGCTAGTAGAGCGATGCAACGATATGCATTCATTACTAACGAGGGATTGAGTTATGAAAAAGTTACTTCTTGCTTCAGCTGTAGCTGCAGCTGCTGCTTCACTTTCTTTTGGCGCTTCTGCGGTTCAGTTTAACAACCCAGTAGACTTTACAACGCTGAGCAAAACTGACCAAAAAACGATTCGTATTGAAGGTCGTGTGCCAAAACGTTGTTTACTACGAATCGGTAAGAAAGATGTGAAAAACAATGTTCTGCGTAAAGCAAACAAAGTGCACTCAGATTCGTGGGATAACGGGTTCAACAACAAGAAAGTGTTAGTTGGTAACTTACGCGCTTGGTGTAACTACGGTACTGATTTGGACTTCTCAGTAACCGCTTACAAACTTCGCGGTGTTACTAAACACAATATGGGCATGAAAATTAACTATAAAGTAAAAATTGGCTCTGAAACCGTTGCGAACACTAAAAACCACCATGGCATGGAGCAAATGGCAACTCCGCTTCCATCAGTTGGTGAGCACTTGGTGAACAAGATCAACAAGCATCCAATTTACGTGAAACCTGAAGATTCAGGCTTTGCACGAGCTGGTAAATATAAAGGTCGTATCAAAGTAAGCCTTGCTGCATCAGGTCCAGTAATGCCTTAACCGAACGACATCTTTATAGATAATATCTTTTAAAGGTAAAGGCAAAAAAACTTGGCTCGGTTATCGAGCCAAGTTTGTTATAGGGAGATAAATCTATGGCTAGGATCACCACTCTTCTCTTTTCTTTATTGTTCAGTTCTGTCTTATTTGCTTATGAGGTAAGTCCGATTTACTTAGAGCTTGATGATGTGGGACGGGGTTCCCAAGGGCTTTATAAAGTAACAAATGTAGAAGAAGAGCCCATTCTGCTTGAAGTGAGTGTCTATCAAGCTGATTTCTCTAGTGGGGAGGAAATCTTAACGCCATCAGAAGAGGACTTCTTAGTTCTCCCACCTCAAGCCAAAATCGATGGACAAAAATCACAAACATTCCGCGTCCGTCATATGCCGAAAGGTAACATCAGCCAGACAGTCACC
The DNA here is from genome assembly GCF_001557775.1 of Vibrio sp. MOR3. Classification (NCBI taxonomy): domain Bacteria; kingdom Pseudomonadati; phylum Pseudomonadota; class Gammaproteobacteria; order Vibrionales; family Vibrionaceae; genus Vibrio; species Vibrio sp. MOR3. The sequence continues at coordinate 43,564 of NZ_LNRD01000011.1, forward strand.
TACCGAATTATCTTTACTCAGATTGAACTTGAAAATCAGGTCGAAGACGAGACGGATGACAGTTCGATCTCAATGCTATTAGAGTTTGCGACCCTTGCCTTCGTTTCACCGGCATCCAGTAAATCCATTCCAAAAGCGTCGATTCAAAATAACCAAGTTGCGTTAACCAACGATGGCAAACGCGTACTGAATATGAACGGGATGGAATTCAATTTCTCCGGAGGCAAGTCAAACGAGACTATCGATTGGGAAGTGTTGAGCAATAAGAGTAGTGCTTATTTAATGCCGGGTAGCACGGTGAAATACGCCCTTCCTAGCAAGTTAGGACAACCAAAGAAAGTCACCGTAAAAACATTAGACTAATGAGGTTTTCATGAAGAATCTCATTATAGGCCTTATCTTCTTGCTGACCTTGCAAACTGCAACTGCTCAAAGTTGGTTATTTCCATTTCCGTTGATATGGGGGGAAAGGACCCTTGGGGAAATCGATGCGTATTCGGATGGGATCACAGTTGGCTCCATCAATGTAGAACAATTGACACAAGCAACTGAGCAATTAGTCAATGCTGGTACGCTCGACGCCCTCCGAAACTTACCAGATGAGTATGTCACGGTCGAGCAATTGAAGCAGATGGGAATAGCAGCAGAATTCAATTCATCAGATCAAAGCATCAACCTCGTGATTGATGAATCCGCAGCGGCTGATTTTCTGCTTTCTTTCGGCAGTAAATACGAGCCTGCGCAATATTCAGAGAGTGCATTTTGGACCATGCAAAACACCTTCAATGCCAGTACTGATTACACCTTGTTTAGCGATTCAGACAGTGAAAATACGCAGACATGGTTAGGAGAATGGTTGGTGAAGGCCAACATAGGTGGGGTTCGTGGTGCCAATATCGACGTCTCGGGTTTTATTACTGATGGCGACGATATTGACTCTGACGTTTATCGTGGGGAGGCAAGACTCTTCTTCGATGAACCGAGCACGCCTTGGCGTTTAACCTTCGGTGATGTGACTCAAACCAGTGCCGGTCATTTACCTAGTACACCGTTAGGCGGCGTTGCATTTGAGCGTTTGTATCAAGACCTTCAACCAACTCGGAATATTCAAAATGGTGGTACACAACCTTTAGTGCTTAACGAAAGTGCTGATGTGGAGATTTACATCAATGATATTTTCCTCACCGAAATCCGACTTCCACCAGGCCGATACACCCTTGATGACCTTCCGCTGGTCTCTGGCACTAATGATGTTCGGTTAGACATCAGTTATCAATCAGGCCGCACAGACACCATTGTTTATAGCCAATTTTTCAATTCTCGCCTACTGCGTGAAGGCATCTCTGATTTTGGATTTTACTCAGGACTGATTTCGACGATTGAGGACAACAACTTCAAATACGATGATGAGCAATGGGTAACGTCTGGGTATTACGATTACGGTATCAGCGATACCTTAACGCTTGGCGTAAACGGCTTGTATCACCCAGATGGGCAACAACTTGGTGTTATCGCTACCATTGGTTCAGATTGGGGGAATTTGGGGTTAAGGGCCTCCGCTCAAAACAACAAACCCAATGATGAAACTGGCAGCATTTACAGCCTGGATTACTCTCATCAACTTTGGGGAACGGACAGTTATGGCTCACCAAACTTTCGCTTAGGTGCTGAATATCAAGATCAGTATTTTTCACTGCCTTGGCAAATTGGCCCTTCAGCGACAGGGTTACGAGTGTTCTCTAACTATGTATTTACCATTACGGATGATCTCAATCTCATCTTAACTGGGGACTATCGTGATTTTGAAGAAGAGGAAATTGAATGGCTAGTTTCGTCAGAAATTGCGTGGCAATGGTATAGCCTCTCGCTCTCTGCTGGTGTAGAAAAAGAGGAGAACCCAAACGACAATATTGATGAAACGCGCTTCACCTTCTCCGCGGATTGGGATTGGAATTCGGTTTCTGGGGAATATAACGCCAATGTTTCCTATTCGAATGAGCCCGATACTTATCGAGCACAATTCCAACGTCCATCCGATGATTACACTGGCAGCTATGGCTATGCTATGACCGCAGAAGGCGATGCAGATTCACAAACCTATTCCGTTGAAGGCGATTATGTTGCCAACCGATTTATTGCCGATGCCAAGGTCTCCCACCTAGAATTTGATAACGCAGACAGTTACCAAACGGCTTCCGTTCGCGCGAGTACGGCATTGACATTAGCAGACGGTAACTTGGCGTGGTCGCGCCCAATAAATGGCCCAGTTGCGATTGTCGCAGTTCATGAGTCACTAAACGCAGACGTCGAGATCAATGCTGTCGCGGATGATCCCGCAGAAGCCATATCAACTTCTACAATAAATAATGCGGTTCAATTGTCTGGTGGGCACCAGTTATCAACGATATTTATCAATGTGCCTGATGCGCCCGTCGGGTATGACTTTGGCGACAGTGAGTACAGCATTACTCCAGGGTCTCAAACCGGACACCTCATAAAAATAGGGTCTGCGGCATCGAAAACCATCATTGGTACGATTGAACTTAGCCAGAATAAACCATTAAAACTATTCCAAGGTCAGTTAGTTGGACAACAGAAAACGTATGAATTTTTCACTAACCGATCAGGTAGATTTGTTGTAGAAGGCGTTGCGCCGGGCGATTACACCATCATGATAGATGGCTTCTCCCCAACGAAACTGAACGTCCCTGATACAAATGAAAATCTGATTTATCTACCCACTTTACTTATTAAAGAGGGATAAACAATGAAACACCTAATCAAACTCTCAGTGCTTGGTTTTGCCCTACTTTCCCATTCAGTCTGGGCGGAATGCAGTGGCAAATGGACGCTCAATGTCGACAGAAGTAACGTCGAATTTAAACGCGATTTAGGCGCTTATATACCCGTCTATCTTGAACTCTCAAGAGACATCCAACGCTGCCGCTTTCCGATGGCCATGGTCTCGGTTAACAATAAGCAATCTAGCTACTTGAGCTCAATAAGTGGAAACTTGCCCCTGACGATCTTAGACAAAAACTTTCGTCAATTAAGCCACTTTCCTAATAAAGGGTTCCAACTTCCACTTGATAATAGCCAGAGAACCAAGTTTTGGATTAAAGTCCCAGAGGCCAAAACATCTGCCTCTGGGAATTATACCGGCCTGCTAGAAGCCTCCATTTCACTAGATAGAAAAGAAGAGACCAAGAATGCAAAAGTAAAACTAAAGGTACCCGCCTTTGTCGCATTTAACTCTGCACCGAATACTCCCAACCTTCAGCGCTCCGGCAATTCAGGTTATCGCTTCCAGTTAGGTGAACTTGAATCCAACCGAACCTACCGGTCTGATTTTGATCTTCTGTCTAATTCAAACGTTCGCTTAGTCATTAAACAAAAGTATGGTGAGTTAAAACAAAAGTCAGAACCAGACTTTACGATTCCCTATACCCTCAAGTTTAACCATACCCAGGTAAACCAGAAGTCGGTTTATACCTTCTCTAATAATGAAGATACTAAGCGGTGGGGTTTACCTCTCGAAGTAACGTTAGGCAACATTGATTTTGCCCGTGCGGGAAGATACCAGGACACGATTACGGTAGAAGTGAAAGCGATGCCTTAAAGTACAAAGCCAGCGGTGAATTGCCCGTTGGCTTTTTCTTTAGCTAGCGTTCAATCTCGCCAAAACGGTTTCTGAATTTCCTTTTGTACTTCACTTTCGTTGTAACCAATATCATCCAAAAGATGCTCTGGAAGGTCTGATAGATGACGCCGTGTACGGTAATTCTTTCTCCATACGACTAACTTGGAAAAGATATACTGAACTAAACGCTGACGTGGTTTCGAGGCCCATCGCCCACAAGTTTGTGCTGTATTGTTCATATCTCCTCCTTTTGATTCACATTGACCACTTAATAATCAACGACTACCCTGTAATGCTCAAACGATAGAATCTGACATTGAGTTAAGGAAAACTAATGTGAAAGAGCGGATGCCACCATTACAGGGACTGTATTACTTCTATATCGCAGCAAAGGAAGGCAGCTTTAAAGTTGCAGCAACACACTTGTTTGTGACTCCAGCAGCGATTAGCCAACAGATACGTCAATTGGAAGCTTTTCTTGGTACCGATTTATTTGTGCGCCAACACCGTAAGATACTTCTCACTCCAGAGGGCAATTTGCTTTTTGCTCAAGCTGAACGAGGGTTTAATCACCTTCAACAAGGTGTGCGTTTGATTAACCAAGATCCCAACCCGAATCACCTCTCTATTTCAACCTTGCCATCTTTCGCCCATCATTGGTTGGTTCCTCGTATTACCGCTTTTCGACAAAGGCACCCTGAGTTATCACTACTGATGGAGCCCACCAATGAACTGGTATCATTTCAAGATAGTCAGATTGACCTGTGTGTTCGTTACGGCCGTGGCGATTACCTAAACTTAGAGTCTCAGTGGTTGATGGATGAGGCTTTTTATCCGGCTTGTCATCCCATTTATCAAAAGGAACACGGAATCTATCGGGTTGAAGATTTACACAAAGCAGAACTGATTGAGGATTTGTGGCCAGATTTAGATTGGTGTTTGTGGCTAGAGACACTAGGCCATAAGTCAGCCAAGCCAACCCTTAAATACAGTGGATCTCATTTAGTACTGGAAGGTGCACTGTCTCTACAAGGTGTCGCTTTGGTTAAGCACAGCTTGGCGTATCGTTATATTCAAGAAGGTAAACTGGTTCGAATTGGCGATATAGGAATTCAACCCAAATATGCTTATTACCTTTGCGCTCCCGCTGGTTACCTGAAACGACCAAAAGCACTATCGTTTAGCCAGTGGATAAAAGAAGAGATTGCTGAGTTTGAAAAGACCACGGTTAGAGACTTTGAGACCATAACCTTGGCTCAATAAAACTAAGATTTAATGACGAGCCCAGCAACAAGTGCTGTTGATAGAAAGTGAGAGAACAGATAGTAAAAAGCCCCGCACTAGGCGGGGCTTTGAGATTTTAAAGAGTTAACTTAAGAATTACTTCTTACCGTCACGCTCTTTAACTTCTGCGATTACTTGCTCAGCAACGTTTGCTGGACATGCTGAGTAGTGTGCGAACTCCATAGAGAACTGACCACGACCAGAAGTGATAGTACGTAGGTGACCGATGTAACCGAACATTTCTGATAGAGGAACGTCAGCTTTAATACGAACGCCTGTAGTACCAGCTTGTTGGTCTTTGATCATACCACGACGACGGTTAAGGTCACCGATTACGTCACCAACGTTGTCTTCTGGAGTGAACACGTCAACGTTCATGATTGGCTCAAGAAGTTGCGCGCCTGCTTTAGGCATAGACTGACGGAATGCACCTTTCGCTGCGATTTCGTAAGCGATTGCTGATGAGTCAACTGCGTGGAAACCACCGTCGAATAGTTCAACTTCAACGTCTAGAGTTGGGAAGCCAGCTAGAACACCAGTATCCATCATTGACGCAAAGCCTTTCTCAACTGCAGGCCAGAATTCTTTAGGTACGTTACCACCAACAACTGTTGATTTGAACGTGAAGCCAGAGTTTGGCTCACCTGGTTTGATACGGTAGTCGATCTTACCGAACTGACCAGAACCACCAGACTGTTTCTTATGCGTGTAGCTATCTTCAACTGGTTTAGTGATAGTTTCACGGTAAGCTACCTGTGGAGCACCTACTTCTAGCTCAACGCCGTAAGTACGCTTAAGGATGTCTACCTTGATATCTAGGTGAAGTTCACCCATACCTTTCAGGATAGTTTCACCTGAATCTTCATCAGTCTCAACTTGGAATGATGGATCTTCTGCAACCATTTTACCGATCGCGATACCCATTTTCTCAGTAGAACCTTTGTCTTTTGGAGAAACAGCAATAGAGATTACTGGTTCTGGGAAGATCATAGCTTCTAGAGTACATTCATGCTTAGGATCACATAGAGTGTGACCAGTTTGAACGTTCTTCATACCTACTACAGCGATGATGTCACCAGCTTGAGCTTCAGTAAGTTCGTTACGTTCGTCAGCTTGCATCTCACACATACGACCGATACGCTCAGTCTTACCAGTTGCAGAGTTAAGGATTGTGTCACCCTTCTTCATGCGACCAGAGTAGATACGGATAAATGTTAGTGCACCAAAACGGTCGTCCATGATCTTGAACGCAAGTGCTTTTAGTGGCGCGTCAGCGTCTACTGTAGCTACTTCACCTGTTGCTTCACCAGTTTCTGGATCTGTTAGAGGCTGAGGATCAACTTCGTTTGGAGCTGGTAGGTAATCTACAACAGCGTCAAGGATAAGTTGCATGCCTTTGTTTTTGAATGCAGAACCACAGAACGTTGGGAAGAACGCTAGATCACGAGTACCTTTACGGATACAAGCTTTTAGTTGATCGATAGTCGGCTCTTCGCCTTCCATGTAAGCTTCCATTAGGTCGTCGTCTTGCTCTACAGCAGTTTCAACTAGCTCTTCACGGTACTGTTCTAGGTCATCAAGCATGTCCGCAGGAACGTCTTGGATTTCGTAGTTTTCTGGTAGACCTGTGTCATCCCAAACGTAAGCTTTACGGTTTAGTACGTCTACAACACCAACGAAATCGTCTTCACGACCGATTGGTAGAGTCATAACTAGTGGGTTTGCACCTAGTACGTTCTTAACTTGGTCAACAACGTTGAAGAAGTCTGCACCCATACGGTCTAGTTTGTTTACGAAGATCAGACGAGCAACTTCTGAGTCGTTCGCGTAACGCCAGTTTGTTTCTGACTGAGGCTCAACACCACCAGAACCACAGAATACACCGATACCACCGTCAAGAACTTTAAGTGAACGGTATACTTCAACTGTAAAGTCTACGTGTCCAGGAGTGTCGATTACGTTCAGGCGGTGACCGTTCCACTCACAAGTTACTGCTGCAGACTGGATTGTAATACCACGCTCAGCTTCTTGCTCCATGAAGTCAGTTGTAGACTCGCCGTCGTGTACTTCACCAGTCTTATGGATTTTACCAGTAAGCTTCAGGATACGCTCAGTTGTGGTAGTTTTACCCGCATCAACGTGCGCGAAAATACCAATGTTTCTGTATTTTGATAAATCAGTCATTGTCTTACTCTGTTAATAAGGTATAAAGTGCGCGCAGAGTATATCACAATCTGTCAAGACGGATACCTTTGCGTGCCATTGGAACAAAAAAAATTTTAACGTCGATTTTCCACCCTCAAATAATAGTCAAACTTCGCAATTTGTGTGCTTAATTCAAGAATAATGAGGATGGGTTCAACATTATTGTTACCCCTTAAATTGGGGCACAAGATGGCATTTACAACTCATCAAATGCTTCGATGGCCTCCGAGAGTTTTTTCACACCATGGATTTGCATACCAGGAATTCCGCCCTTAGGCATATTCGCCGCTGGCACTATCGCTTTCTTAAAGCCGTGTTTAAATGCTTCATTTAAACGCTCTTGGCCACTTGGTACTGGGCGAATCTCACCCGCCAAGCCAACCTCACCAAACACGACAACATCTTTCGGTAACGGGCGATCGCGGAAACTCGATAAAAGCGCCATAACTAACGCAAGGTCAGCACTGGTTTCTGTCACTTTTACACCACCGACGACATTCACGAATACATCTTGGTCTGCCATTTGAAGACCACCATGTTTATGCAGTACCGCTAATAATAAAGACAGGCGGTTTTGTTCTAAGCCAACCGCAACACGACGCGGGTTTGCCAGTTGTGAGTAGTCCACTAGCGCTTGAATCTCTACTAATAGAGGACGCGTACCTTCCCACACCACCATAACGGAAGAACCTGATGTTTCCTCTTCACCACGGGATAGGAAAATCGCCGAAGGGTTATTGACCTCTTTCAGCCCCTGTCCCGTCATAGCAAATACGCCAAGCTCGTTCACAGCACCGAAACGGTTTTTATGGCTACGCAAAGTACGGAAGCGGCTGTCAGTGCCACCATCGAGCAGAACTGAACAGTCAATAATGTGCTCAAGTACTTTCGGGCCGGCAAGGGTACCATCTTTTGTTACGTGACCAACAATAAAGACGGCGACATTGTTTTGCTTTGCGTATCTCGTTAATGCCGTTGCTGATTCACGTACCTGCGCTACACTGCCCGGTGACGACTGAACGTCAGACACGTGCATAACTTGAATCGAGTCGATAACCATAATGCGAGGTTGCTCTTTCTCGGCGATTTGGCAAATTTTATCGACATTCGTTTCCGACAACATCTTTAGATGGTCTTTCGGCAGCCCAAGGCGAGAGGCTCGCATCGCGACTTGTTGCAAAGACTCTTCCCCCGTCACATACAAGGTTGGCATTTGAGAAGAGAGTAAGCACATGGTTTGCAGTAATAAGGTCGACTTACCCGCACCAGGGCTACCACCAATCAAAATCGCAGCGCCAGGAACAACACCACCACCTAGTACACGGTCTAGTTCTTTAAAACCACTGGTGAATCTTGGGACTTCTTGTAAATCGATTTCCGATAAGGTTTGAACTTTCGATTCTGTTGCTGAACCAGCATAACCACTCAAGCGTTCATTGCGCGCAACCGTCGGAGAGGCTGCAATACGAACTTCAGTAATCGTATTCCACGCGCCACATGCGTTACATTGCCCCTGCCAACGCGGGAAGTCTGCGCCACAATCATTACAAACATACGCTCGTTTTGCTTTCGCCATGATGCCTCGATTTTTTCAACACTCGGTTTTTTCAACAAATGTGACCAAGCACAGCCATGTCAGACCTTATATGAGCAGAACTATTGATATACTCAAGTTTTGCTTTGCTTAGCCGATATAATTCGAATAACGACATACTTTAACAGAAATAATGCAGCAATCTGAAATTCTCTCGCTCGCAGAACGCCTCATCCCTGTTTATGGCGCTGATGACTTTGATTTCGTCCTGGGTCAATTGACTGAAGGAGAGCCACCATCGGCCAAAATTCTAGTAAAGATGGAGCTCAACCGTGTCATGGCTCCTTGTAAAAAGAGCATTGATTTGCGAGGTCGAGTGAAAGGTGAATGTCGTGAATACTTATTAGATGGCATTCCACATTGGCTGGATGATGTCGCCTTTAACGCTTACCACAAGAACCTGAAAAAGTATGGTGGTTACACCGAGGGCATGTGGGAGGCTTTGGTCAACACACGCAATAACTTCCGTGTGATGAGCAAAAATAATGGTAAGAGTGAAGAACGATCGCTGACCGATCCGAAAAGCCCTTTTCTTGCAGAGCCTGTGCACCTTGGGTATGACCTAAAACGTCAAGAGAAGCGTTTAAAAGTACAGTCCCAAGTGGAAATCGTTCGTTCAAAAGAGCAAGTGATCCATGGGTTGAGCATCGACCTTTCTTGTTCGGGGGCGAAATTCAAAGTCCCTAGCGCTTTTAAATACAGTCTGGGAGAAGTCATTCAGGTGACTTTTACTGAGTTTGCGAGCAAGTCTCAGGTCGCTGGCATTGAAAAGCCAATGACCTATCGTGTTCTAGCCGTAGATGATTGTTATGAAAATGACTCGATTCGCTACCTAAGAACGATTCGCCTGACGGAAACCAACATCATCGCTCGTGTGATTGACGAAGCACTAAATAGTGCAGCAAAACGAGCTCGTCATGACAACCAAGATAAAATCATTCGCGCTCGAACTCGTGGTTACGAACACATTGCTCTCAAGCACACGAGCAATCTACCTCTGTTCTTCGAAGGTAGCGAACTTAAGTTAGCCATGTTAACGCCAAATAACCAAAAGTTATGGCAGTACTGGCACGATGAACGTAATCAGCAAGTATTTGGTTCGTTGTTCCATGAGCAAAGAATGGCATCGCTTATTACGCCAGGAGTTAAAGGAACAACCAATGTGCTTTATTCCTTTACCCATGAGCATGAAAATAAAACCTACTTCTATTCAATGCTCCGTCCAGAAGCGACTAGAGAACAACGCCAACTGTTTTGGCACTTAGGTGCAAAACGTTCAAGTTGGCGCGCGTTCCGTATTTCAATTTTTGAACTCTCTGAACAAGAGAAAAATGACCTTGCAGCGTTCTCTTCTGAGCTTGCTGAAAGCTCACAAAGACTAACACATGTCGGTATTTTGCAAGAGATCGCTGATGATAAATCCGGTCAAGATTACCTACTGACGGAGAAACCTCGTGTTCCTGCGAACACATTAAATTCATTTCGTCAGCCGAGGAAGATCATTGGCAGTCCTAAAGGTATCTATTTCGATGCGCAATCACGTCGCAAGGAACCTCGCTACCGTTTCAAAACACCGTTGGTATTGGATGCTGGCAACCTAAAAGCCGCTGGTTTCACCATGGATATTTCCAAACGTGGCTTGGGCATCAGATTAGATGAACCTACTGCGCTGCGTTCAGGGCAAGAGGTTCACATCAATTTCCGTGAGTTGCAGCTCTACGATAAGAAACTGCCCCTATCCGAGGTACCTTATCGTATTATTCGAGTGAGTCCTGATGGCCGTAGTGTGCAAATGGTGATAGACGAAGACAGCAAAACCATGCGTGTGATTGCTTTCTTTAATAGCATTATTGAACACAACCAAGACAAACTCATTCAACAAAAAGAGGTGCTACCAAGTAACCCACTGCTAGAAAGGCTGCACAGCGTGTTACTTTCTCGTACCTTGAGTACTCCGATCTTTATTAGTAAAAGTGCCACCTCTTCGGTTAAAACACCAGTGATAGGGGTGAACTTCCCACTTCCAAAACACATCGAGTTGTACGCTCGCTTGGGCCACAATCAACTGTTCTCGCTAGAACCTCTGTTTAAGGGTCGCTCCAGCACATTGATTGCCGACCCCATCAAGCGTATCGATGGCGCACAAGCAAGACATCAAGACATTTATATCAGCCTGATGAAAGTAGGCAGCAAGATCACGGGCCTCGAGTCTAAACTGCACCAAGATTTCACCAGTGTGAAAGAGCGCATTCAATTTATTAAGAAAGCGCGCATGATGGGCGAGTTCTACGCCACACGTATTTCAACCGCGCCGATCTTTGATCCAATGACCTCTTTGCTGCGCCAAGATTTGAGCGACCTGACTCAATTTGGTGTCCATCAAGCCAGCAAGTTAGAAAAAGAACTGACTGCTCTCGTCGGTTACAGTGAGTTTGAAGACATCACGGAAGAGGTCGTCGTCAGGCTTGAACTCACCGAATAAAGAAACACCGCCAACTATAGGCGGTGTTTTCTATTGGTCGGTCTTAAACCTTGAGCTTATGGCTTTGCTTGCCAGCTGATTTTCTGTTGCTTAACCAAAGCACCTGACAGAATGCATAACACTCCACCGAGCCCCGCAAATCGAACTGATGTCTGCGCTTGTTGTTCTACCTTTGGTTTCGCATGATAAGCAATACCTAGCCCTGCTGCAGACATCATCACCAAGTCATTGGCTCCATCGCCTACGGCCACTGTATTGTGCTGTTCAATGTCATACTCTTCTGCAAGTTCAACCAAGATATCCGCTTTTGTTTGTGCAGAGACAACATCGCCAAGTAGCTGACCGGTCAACTTGCCATCGATAATTTCCAGTTGGTTCGATTGAGCAAAGTCCAAGCCAACTTTGTCTTTGATGAAATCAGAAAAATAAGTAAAGCCACCGGAAGCAATCGCCGTCTTCCAACCTAATGCTTTAAAGGTCGCAATCAGCGCTTCAAAGTCAGGCATAAATGGCAGTTGGCTACGTACTTGTTCCAAAATCGCTTCATCGGAACCTTTCAGTTTACCCACGCGCTGACGCAAACTTTGTTCGAAATCCAACTCCCCTTGCATGGCTCGTTCGGTGACTTCTGCCACTTCTTCACCAACGCCTGCCAGCTTAGCGATTTCATCAATACACTCGATTTGAATCGCCGTCGAATCCATATCGAAAACCACCAGCCCTGGCGTAGAGAGATCCGGCACTTCATTAAGCGACGCATAATCAAGGTTAAGGTTCTTCAAAATGATTTCGTGCTCTGGAGTGAGTTGCCCAGCCATCAATGCAACTTCATACTGCCCAACTTTCCAAGTGTCTAAGATTGGATTGTAGAAACCAGTAAAAAAATCGATGTCTTCGAAGTTACGGGGCTCAAGATGTTCACCAAACACAATCCAGTTAGCCTTGGCTTTATCAAGCTGGGTGGCAAAGCGAGTTTCGGGTAGTCGTTTTAAAAGAGTCGTATGCCTTCTGATAGGCAAGCTTTTTGACGCGTCCATGTATATAATCCCTTGTGACTTTGCTAAAACGTTACCTCAACAAGCTAAAAAGGCAAGTCTTTGTTTTGTTTTGAATGGACGAGTAAACAGCATGAGTGAATCCCTGTTCTCAGTGAGGAATGCCCTACGAATCCTAGCGCTGATCCTGCTATGCGTGATGCTATTTATCACCATAAAAAACAGTGTCGTGATCAGTAAGGGCAACGAGAAGATTCAAGCACAGCAGCTTGAAACACTGACAAAAGTTTTGATTTCGCAAGCGTCGTTATCCGCTAGTGAAATGATCATAAATAAAGATCAAGAAAGTCTACTTAAGTTAACCAACCAACTTGCGCAAGACCGTTTAGTATTTGATGCCACCATCTATGATGCGCAAGGTGTACGTTTGGCTTCCAGTGAAGAGGCGCTTTCGGTACGTGAAGTGCTAGGATTAGATACACCGCTGGCGACAGCCTCTATCGGGCGCCAACAATTGGTCGAGCCCGTATCGGCTGATGGCGCTGTGATTGGTTTTGTTCGCGTGACCTTTGAAACAGGTCGTGTAACAGCGATTTCTGATCACCATTACCGCAAGAGTGATCGCTACATGTACATGATGGTTCTGATGAGCTTTGTGTGCGGCATGCTGTTCATTATGATTTTACGCAGACAACCAATCCGCCGTAAAAAAGGTGAAAACCTGTTACTGACAAAGTAGCTCTCATTCGATCTCGGATAAAAAAACAGCCCGCACAATGCGGGCTGTTTTTGTAATGCTTTAAAGCGAAAAGAACGCTATCCCTTCGTCTTACTCTTCATCGCCTAGTAGTACTGAATCAAGCGCAATCAGCATCATATCGTTGAACGTATTTTGACGCTCTTCAGATGTGGTTTGCTCGCCAGTCTTGATGTGGTCAGAAACAGTACAGATAGTCAGAGCTTTCGCGCCATACTCTGCTGCAACGCCGTAGATACCTGCCGCTTCCATTTCCACACCTACGATACCGTACTTGTCCATTACGTCGAACATTTCTGGATCTGGCGTGTAGAACAGCTCTGCAGAGAATAGGTTACCTACTTTCACATCTACGCCGCGAGCTTTTGCTGCTTCTTCTGCTGCACGAACCATTTTGTAGTCAGCGATAGCGGCAAAGTCATGACCTTTGAAGCGAATGCGGTTCACTTTAGAGTCTGTACATGCGCCCATACCGATCACAACATCACGTACTTTGATGTCTTCGTTCACAGCGCCACAGCTACCTACACGGATCACTTTCTTAACGCCGAAGTCTTTGATTAGCTCAGTCACGTAGATTGAACAAGATGGGATACCCATACCATGGCCCATTACTGAGATCTTACGACCTTTGTAAGTGCCTGTGTAACCAAACATATTACGAACGTCACACACTTGAACAACATCTTCAAGGAAAGTCTCTGCGATGTATTTTGCACGTAGTGGGTCACCCGGCATTAGAACGACGTCTGCGAAAGCACCCATTTCTGCGTTGATATGTGGAGTTGCCATGTTTCTTTTCCTTAACCTGTCTCTAGCGATCCGCGCTGCTGTTGGCGGTTTTGGCTAGAATATTCTCATTTCCGACAAGCAACATTTTCATGCTGCGAACATAAAACTAGGAGCATGATGCTCCTAGTTTTCAAAACCTAAATAATTATAGGAAGTTCTTACCGTAATCCATTGGGGAAATACCGAAGTACGTTGCCAATGTTTGACCGATATCAGCAAAGCTGTCACGACGGCCTAGTGAACCTGCTGGTACTTTCTTACCGTAAACAATCACTGGGATGTGCTCACGAGTGTGGTCTGTACCTGGCCATGTTGGGTCACAGCCGTGATCCGCCGTTAGGATAAGCACATCGTCTTCTTCCATAATATCTAGCACTTCGTTGATACGACCATCGAAGTACTCAAGTGCCGCGGCGTAACCTGCTACATCACGACGGTGACCGTAAGCTGAATCGAAGTCCACGAAGTTAGTGAATACGATCGTATTGTCACCCGCTTCTTTGATTTGCTCTAGTGTTGCTTCGAACAAGGCAGGGATACCTGTCGCTTTCACTTTCTTCGTGATACCGCAGTTTGCGTAGATATCCGCAATCTTACCGATAGAAACCACGTTGCCTTGCTTCTCTTCAACAAGTTTCTGTAGAACCGTTGCTGATGGTGGCTCAACAGAAAGGTCACGACGGTTACCTGTACGCTCGAATTGACCTTTACCTGCACCAACGAATGGACGCGCGATAACACGACCGATGTTGTAATCTTCTAGCTCTTCACGTGCAATTTGGCAAAGCTCTAGTAGGCGGTCTAGACCGAATGTCTCTTCATGACATGCGATTTGGAATACAGAATCAGCTGATGTATAGAAGATTGGCTTGCCAGTCTTCATGTGCTCTTCACCCAGATCGTCAAGAACTTGAGTTCCCGATGCGTGGCAGTTACCTAGGAAACCGTCCAGACCAGCACGCTCAAGAATGCGGTCAGTCAGCTCTTTCGGGAAGCTGTTCGCTTTGTCAGTGAAGTAACCCCAATCAAACAGAACAGGAACACCTGCGATTTCCCAGTGGCCAGACGGCGTGTCTTTACCTGAAGAAAGCTCTGCTGCGTGACCGTACGCACCGATGATCTCTGCGTCTGCATCTAGACCAGGAGCAAAACGACCTGTTGACTCTTTATGTGCCATTGCCAAACCCAGTTTAGATAGGTTTGGAAGACGAAGCGCGCCTTCACGTTTATCGTTGTTTGCTAAGCCTTGTTCACACTGGTCAGCAATATGACCAAGCGTGTCCGAACCTACGTCATCAAATTGCTTCGCATCAGCGGTTTCGCCGATACCGAATGAGTCTAGTACTAAAATAAATGCTCTTTTCATTGCTCGTTCCTTAGGCCCACTCGGCTTCTAATTATGATTGAGTAGGCCTTGTGTAATTACTTGTTCGATTAAAGATCTTCTGCACGGATTTGGCGGTAGACCTCTGGCGTTGGTGTGTATTCTCCGCCTACTTTAATTGCGCTGCGAAGCGCTTTTGCCGCTTCTTCCCACTGCTCTTCTGTGCGAGCATGGATCACCGCTAAAGGCTTGTCACTGTCCGCTACTTCGCTTAAACGAATGAAGTTATCAAAACCAACCGCGTAGTCGATTTCGTCTGTTGCTACACGACGACCACCGCCCATAGAAACCACAGCCATGCCGATTGCACGAGTATCCATCGCAGATACAACGCCCGTTTCAGTTGCGTATACTGGTTTGATGATTTCCGCTTTCTCTAGGTAATTATCGTAGTTTTCTACGAAATCTGCTGGGCCACCTAGACCGGCAATCATCTTACCGAAGCACTCAGCCGCTTTGCCGTTATCTAGTGCTTCCATCAATTTCGCACGTGCGTCTTCTGTGTTCTCAGCCAGTTTGCCAAGTACTAACATTTCAGCACATGAAGCCATGGTTACTTCAAGTAGACGAGGGTTACGGTATTCACCTGTTAGAAAACGAACCGCTTCGCGTACTTCCACTGCGTTACCCGCAGAAGAGGCCAATACTTGGTTCATGTCCGTTAGGATAGCGGTTGTCTTAGTACCAGCACCGTTTGCTACTGCTACGATTGATTTTGCTAGCTCTTCAGACGCTTCGTAAGTTGGCATGAATGCGCCAGAACCTACTTTTACGTCCATCACTAGAGATTCAAGACCTGCAGCAAGCTTCTTCGATAAAATCGACGCCGTGATCAGTGAAATATTATCTACTGTCGCGGTGATATCGCGAGTCGCGTAAACGCGCTTATCCGCTGGTGCTAGGTCACCCGTTTGACCGATAATTGCCACACCTGCGTCTTTGGTTACTTGACCAAATACGTCGTTTGTCGGTGTGATGTTGTAGCCAGGAATAGACTCAAGCTTATCAAGCGTACCGCCCGTATGGCCAAGACCACGACCAGAGATCATAGGTACGAAACCACCGCATGCAGCCACCATTGGACCAAGCATTAGAGAAGTCACGTCACCCACACCACCAGTAGAGTGCTTATCGACAATTGGACCACCAAAATTCATGTGGCTCCAATCGATAACCATACCTGAATCACGCATTGCACAGGTTAGTGCGATACGCTCTGGCATCGTCATTTCATTGAAGAAGATTGTCATAGCAAAAGCGGCGATCTGGCCTTCAGATACACTGTTGTTTGCTACGCCTTGAATAAAGAAGTTGATTTCGTCGGCTGTTAGAACTTCGCCGTCACGTTTTTTACGAATGATTTCTTGTGGTAAATACATTAGTGCCTCCCAAGCTCATAATGAGCCATGGTAAAAGTAGGATAGAAGAGGTTTGGTAGCACCAAAGCTGGTGCTACCGTTCAGACGCTTTTTTTGGAATTAGTACGCTGTTGGATCAGCGACTTGGTCCGATACTTCTAATGTATTTAGTAGGTTTGTTAGCAGGCTAGACGCACCGAAACGGTAGTGACGAGCATCAACCCAGTTGTCACCAAGGATTTCATCAGCCATTGCTAGGTATGCCGCTGCATCTTCAGCAGTACGCACACCACCTGCTGGTTTGAAACCAACAGATTCTGCAACACCCATATCACGAATAACTTCAAGCATCATGCGAGCGTATTCTGGTGTTGCGTTTACTGGCACTTTACCAGTTGAAGTTTTAATGAAGTCAGCACCTGCTTCGATACAGATTTGAGATGCTTTCTTGATTAGCGCTTCTTCTTTTAGTTCACCTGTTTCGATGATCACTTTAAGAAGGATATCACCACAAGCTTCTTTACATTGCTTAACTAGTTCGAAGCCAACTTTCTCGTTACCCGCCATTAGAGCGCGGTATGGGAAAACTACGTCTACTTCGTCTGCACCGTAAGCAACCGCCGCTTTTGTTTCAGCAACAGCGATGTCGATATCGTCGTTACCGTGTGGGAAGTTCGTTACAGTCGCAATGCGAACTTCTGGCGTACCTTGCTCACGAAGTGTCTTCTTAGCAATAGGAATAAAGCGAGGGTAAATACAGATTGCAGCTGTGTTGCCTACTGCAGTTTTCGCGTCATGACATAGCGAGATCACTTTTGCATCAGTGTCATCATCATTTAGCGTAGTAAGGTCCATAAGTTTCAGTGCACGTAGCGCTGCTGCTTTTAAATCGCTCATTTCTATCTCCGATCAATATTCAAAAAATTCACTACTCAGCTTCACATCACTTCTCTAACTATAATCAACAAGTAGAGACAGCGTGAGATTTTAGCTAAGCAGTCTATTAATGAACGGACTTGGTTCCCTGAAGACTCGGCATATACTGCGAAAAATCATATACCAATTGCTATCCTTGTCACCGCACAGTACCAGTTTGGCCTATGGCACAACAATCTATGATTGCGGTGTCTTTAATATCACATCACACAATAAAACGCTTGTGGGAACTGATATTGGAGGGCAATTCATTTGCCCATCGAGTATGTAATATTCACTCTGTGATTAAGTGGTTGTCAGAACCACCATTTCATGATTACTACATTATAGAGTTTCACCGCAAAACTGTAGCACCAAATAGAGCGCAAACGGTTTGTATCTCAAAATTTCCCAGCCCCTATTCCATCGACTGCGTAAGCGAATTGCATCGACCTACATACGATAAAATTTTCAGGCCTGAAAAACGAAAAATGCCCCGCAGCAATCTCTTGCTACAGGGCATGATTTAAAACGGCGTCTATATATTAAGAACCGATTCTAATTATAGTGCTGCAAGGCTAAGGCAGAAGCCTGCAATAGTCGCTGCCATTAGGTTAGACAACGTACCAGCAAGAACTGCTTTAATACCCATGCGAGCGATATCTGAACGACGGTTTGGTGCAAGGCTACCTAGACCACCAAGTAGAATCGCGATAGAAGAAAGGTTCGCGAAGCCACATAGTGCGAATGAGATGATAGCTGTTGTCTTAGCAGACATTACTTCACCAGTAGCTGCAACAACTTGAGCGCCTTCACCTAGGTAAGGTGTGAAGTTCAAGTATGCAACAAATTCGTTGATTACTAGTTTCTGACCGATGAATGAACCAGCAACAACTGCTTCGTCCCATGGAACACCGATTAGGAATGCTAGTGGAGAGAACGCGTAACCTAGGATAAGTTCTAGTGTTAGTTCAGGCATACCGAACCAACCACCGATGCCACCTAGCATACCGTTAACTAGAGCAATCAAACCAACGAATGCGATTAGCATTGCACCTACGTTTAGCGCAAGTTGTAGACCAGAAGCCGCACCGCCCGCTGCTGCGTCGATTACGTTAGCTGGTTTGTCGTCGCCACCGTCCATTGCTTCTTCGATATCTTCGTGAGGCTTATCAGTCTCTGGGTGAAGAATCTTAGCGAACAGTAGACCACCTGGTGCAGCCATGAATGATGCTGCTACTAGGTATTCTAGTGGAACACCCATAGATGCGTAACCTGCTAGTACACCACCAGCAACAGACGCTAGACCACCACACATTACCGCGAATAGCTCAGATTGAGTCATTTTTGGAACGAACGGACGAACAACTAGAGGCGCTTCTGTTTGACCTACGAAAATGTTAGCTGCTGCTGACATTGATTCCGCACGAGATGTGCCAAGCGCTTTCTGTAGTGCACCACCAAGAATCTTGATAACCCACTGCATAACGCCAATGTAGTAAAGAACTGAAATCAGTGCAGAGAAGAAGATCAGTGTAGGAAGAACGCGGAATGCGAAGATGAAACCGCCGCCGCCGAATACTTCGAACATCTTGTCAGAAACAAGACCACCGAATAGGAAAGATGAACCATCGTTACCGTAGTTGATAACGTTAGATACACCAGTAGAGAAACCGTTTAGTAGATCACGGCCCCAAGGTACGTAAAGAACAAATGCACCTAGGATAAATTGGATAGCAAATGCGCCACCCACAGTTCTAAAGTTGATAGCTTTTCGGTTATTAGAAAATGCAAATGCAATAGCAAGAAGCACTACCATACCGACTAGGCTCATAAACAGGCTCATAGTTTATGACTTCCTTATAAGTTATTTATTGGCGTGTTACAAAATGGAGCTATAAAGCGGGGGCAATTATACTCATCCCGAATCAATTAAAGTAATGCCACCCTCACACTTTCTTATAAGATTCATCATTGATTCACTCTCGTTTGTGAGTTATCTCACAATAAGAAGGAAAACGTTTTCGCTTTTAAACACCATCTTTAGATTTTATTCACATATAGAGAAGGCAGAATTGCTATTTTCCCATAGCTGAGACGCAATCGATTGCTTATTTTCTATATGCAACGCAGACAGCTCATTTAAGACATAAATGAGTTTTGAAGGGTGATTCGGTTCGCCCTGATAGCCAAGTATAGGCATATCTGGAGCATCGGTTTCGAGTACAAGATGTTGCAGTGGTAACCTTTGAATCGCGTCGCGTGTTTTGTTCGCTCTTGGGTAGGTAATTGTGCCCCCAACTCCGATAAGAAAACCTAATCGAACCCACTCCATCGCCTGTTGATAACTGCCAGAGAAAGCATGCAACACACCACCTTTCGGCAACTTAGCGACTTTGACCATTTGGATGAGACGATTGTGTGCTTTTCGGCTGTGTAAAATAACGGGTAGTTCGAATCGTTTTGCCAGTTTGAACTGTAATTTGAGCGCCTGCTCTTGAAGCTCGGCGGGAACCTTGATAGCAAAGTCTAAACCACACTCCCCTATCGCAACGCATTGTCGGTTGCGTGAGGAAAGCAGAGATTCGAGCTCAGGAACAAACTGCTCAAACTCTTGTTGTAGAAAATAGGGATGAAAACCCAGCGCGTAATAAAGGTGAGAGTATTGATTGGCCAGCTCTTGAATACGAGCCCAGTTACTCGGCCCGATAGACGGAATCAAGATACGCTCTACCCCTTGCTCACGAGCGAGGTCGACTTGGTGAGTAAAATCCTGTTGAAAGACGTCAAAGTCAAAATGGCAGTGGGTATCAAACAGTTTCATTATTTGCTTTCCCTTGCTCTGCTTTTTTAGCAGGCTCGTCTTCATGAACTGGGTCTTGTTTATACGGCACACAACTGCGCTTTTGAGCAGGCGTCAGCCCCATCTCTTTGCACCAATCGTCATAGCGTTTGAGCCCTTTCTTAAACCAGTTCATCACACTCCCTTTTTAGCTAATAGAATTCGCGTTGCGCCAAATAAAAAGCCGCCGTTAGCTAAGTGTATAGCTAACGGCGGCTTATGATCTAGTACGCAATATAAAGCGAGTTAGATTCGATTAGTGCTCACGAGTCGCACGGAAATCGATATCAGGGAAACGTTCACGCGCTAGGTTTAAGTTAACCATGGTTGGTGCGATATACGTTAGGTTGTCGCCACCATCCAACGCTAGGTTAGTTTGGTTCTTACGTTGGAACTCATCCAGTTTCTTCGCATCACCACACTCAACCCAACGCGCCGTTGCCACGTTAACGCCTTCGTAGATTGCTTCAACGTTGTATTCTGACTTCAAGCGAGCCACAACCACGTCAAACTGAAGTACACCAACCGCACCAACGATCAAATCGTTGTTTTGTAGTGGACGGAATACCTGTACCGCACCTTCTTCAGAAAGCTGAACCAGACCTTTTAGTAGCTGCTTCTGCTTCAATGGATCTTTTAAACGAATACGACGGAACAGTTCCGGTGCAAAGTTTGGGATACCTGAGAACTTCAACGCTTCACCTTGAGTGAACGTATCACCAATTTGAATCGTACCGTGGTTATGAAGACCAATGATGTCACCCGCGTAAGCGTGTTCTGCACGAGAGCGGTCACCCGCCATGAAGGTAACCGCATCCGAGATACTCACTTGCTTGCCTAGACGAACGTGGTTCATCTTCATGCCTTGTGTGTAAGTACCCGAAACGATACGCATAAATGCGATACGGTCGCGGTGTTTTGGATCCATGTTTGCTTGAATTTTGAATACAAAACCTGAGAACTTGTCTTCTGTCGCTTCAACGTCACGTTCAACCGCTTGACGAGTCTTCGGTGCTGGAGCCCACTCAGTCAGACCTTCTAGCATATGATCTACACCGAAGTTACCTAGTGCTGTACCGAAGTAAACTGGCGTTAACTCACCCGTTAGGAACGCTTCTTGGTCAAACTCAGGGCAAGCGCCCATTACAAGTTCAAGCTCTTCACGAACGCTTGCTGCCAAGCTTTCACCCACTTTCTCGTCAAGCTCAGGGTTATCTAGGCCTTTGATGATACGAACTTCTTGGATCTCATGACCGTGGCCAGATTCGTACAGAATCGTTTCGTCACGGTGAATGTGGTAAACGCCTTTAAACTCTTTACCACAGCCGATTGGCCAGGTAATTGGCGCACACATCATGCCAAGTTCGTTTTCAACCTCGTCCAATACTTCCATTGGGTCACGAACGTCACGGTCAAGTTTGTTCATAAAAGTTACGATTGGTGTGTCGCGCAAACGAGTAACTTCCATCAGCTTACGAGTACGATCCTCGACACCTTTCGCTGCGTCGATAACCATCAAACACGAGTCCACCGCCGTAAGTGTACGGTATGTATCTTCCGAGAAGTCTTCGTGTCCAGGAGTATCAAGTAGGTTAACCAGACAATCGTTGAAAGGAAACTGCATGACAGACGTGGTTACCGAGATACCACGTTCCTTTTCCATTTCCATCCAGTCTGATTTTGCGTGTTGTGCGTTACCACGACCTTTAACCGTACCTGCTTTTTGGATTGCGTTTCCGAATAACAGTACTTTTTCAGTAATGGTGGTTTTACCCGCATCCGGGTGAGAAATAATAGCGAACGTTCTACGCTTAGAAACTTCGCCTAAAAAAAGGGGATTTGACATTAGTTAATCTTCTAAATTACTTTCATGCTCACAAAATGGGCAAGCATATCTACTATTCGATATTGTGCGGTATTCTCGCTTATTATCGCTATGCTAGCAAACTGGAAAGACATGAACTCAATTTGCTCGGTTCATCCTCTCTTTCCCTAGGGCTCACATTCCCTAGCGCCAACAATGGAAAACTAGCTCCACACAAAGAGATGTAAAAAATTCAAAAAATTATTATTACATATTCAATAGCCTCGAAGTCAGATACGCATTTATAGCATAAGTGTTGATGAGGTAATTCGTAATGACTAAAAACTAAATCAAAAATAAGTAACTCATAATGATGGCATCTTCTTTGCCATTGCCCGTTTTAGCAGGGTAATAGTTGTAACGACGATCCACTTCATTAAAGCCCGCTTGTTCATAAATATGAATAGCTGGATGGTTACTTTCACGCACTTCCAACCAAGCGCTCTCTGCTTTTGCTTGTTCACAGTATTCAAGGAAAGCATCCAAAAGCTTCTGACCTAAGCCTTTTCCTTGTTGGTGCGGTGCTATCGCGATGTTGAGTAAGGTCACTTCACCCACAATATTCTGCGCATAAAAGTAACCCAATACTTGATGATCTTCCGTCATCACATGATGACAAGCACCTCGACTCGATAAATCTCGAACCAGTGATTCAGCCCAAGGGTGAGAGTGTGCTTGCTGCTCAATTTGCCATACTTGATCTGAGTGTTTAGCTTCCATCGGCGTAATTTGAATCGTCACGCTTTTGCTCCGTTACGAATACGAACAGATCTGCTGCCACAAGGCGCGACGTTGTTCGTTGTTGCCATCAATATCTTTCAGTAGTGGGGAAGTCAGTTGTTTTGCATTAACGCTTGCATCTACTTCACACCCAGCAAACCATACCCACTCCAACTCGTGCTCGCCTAAAGAAGATACTCGGCTCGGTTCTAAATACAGCGCATCGTCGAGCGAGAGTTTAATGCTCTTCAATACACGCTCAAACATCAAAGCTGTCTCGTTTTCAGGACACATTGGCGATACCAATAGGAGTTTACAAGAACTTTGCAAATCCAATAATGGCGACTGATAGCCTTCCAATCTTTCTGGGTGAGTCAGCTCCCATGTGCTGATCCCCATTTCATGTAAATATTGTTTCTCGTTAATTGACATCTTTTGTCACCTATTTGAACGAGGCAATCCTACCAAAATTTCGCATTTAAAGTCAGAGGTGTTATGAAGCTTTTCCAATCATTCGCAATCACATTGCTCGTCGCGACCACCAGCTTTACTACTTTTGCTAAGGATAGCAACGATGGTTGGGAGCTGATCGCTGAAAAAACCGTAAACTTCCAAACGGAAACTGATACGGTTGAGCCAAATGGTCTTTTCAAAAATCGTAAATTCAGCAAGATTAAAATCAAGTGTACTCAAGGCACCATGAGCATCAAGAACATGAAAGTGACCATGACTGATGGCAGTGAAAAAAAACTCAAGACCATGGTCGGCACTTTAACTAAGGGCATGTCGACGCGCGCATGGACTCTACCAGGCTCTGAAGATGCTAAATTTAAGCGTCTGGATATGGAATACAAAAGCTGGGGTAACATGACTCTGAATGCCGCAGGTATGAGCAAAAAAGCCAAAATCGAGGTTTGGGGCAAAAAACGTATCCAAGAGCAAGATTAATCCACGCTTTCTCTTTGCGCATCGACAACAAAGCCCGCTTTTTAATGCGGGCTTTGTTTCTCTAAGTCGAGTAGATAGACGGCAAACTACAACTCAGAAAACTCTGGTGAGTAATCAATACGACCTGAACGACCATCACACTGGCCCTCTACTAATTCAGCGACACGGAATGCACCTTGTGGAACTTCCCATGCACAGTCAAAACCCATCTCTTCACCAGCTTCAAAACCTTGACGAGCGTAGTATTCTGGCTCACCTAATACCACACAGACTGGGTAACCAAAATCACGTAGTGAATCGAAACCTTCTTTAATCATTTCAGCCGCAATACCTTGACGACGGTAGTCTTCATGTACCGCCAGTGGTGCAAGCCCTTGCCAAGACAAATCTTCACCGTTTAGCGTCACAGGACTAAACAATGCGTGACCAATGACTTCACCTTCATCTGTACATGCTACCAACGACAAAGTGAGCTTGCCGTTTTCACGTAGGCGCATCACTAGATTGGCTTCCGCCTCAGTGGGGAAAGCATGTTTCAATAGGCGGTCAATGGTCAGAATGTCCGCAGGGGCTTCAGTTCGAATAAGCATTCGCTACTCCGGTTTCTTGTGCTGGTGCTTGAACGCCTTTTTGAACAAAGTCAGCCAGTTGGTTCAGTGCAACCTGCATTGCTTTTGGTAACTGCTCTAAGTCGACACTGTCCATCAGGTTTTTCACTTCCAAGCCAAGCTCGGTGTCACCTTCAATAGAAAGGCGACGTTGGAAGAACAGCGTGTCAGGGTCTTCTTTACGACCAGCAATAAGTACTAGGTCGTTAAGGTTACCACTAAAACTCACATCTTCCTGAACCGGTTTCTCTGCTACCACTAACTTTTCATCTTGGTAGCTGATATACCATGCTAAGTTCAAGTCTTTAATCGCAACTTTTAGCCACTTGTCTTCAAGGAACTCAAAATCGCCATCTTCTAGGGCTTCTTTGAACACCATTTTTAGGCCTTCTAACAAGGCTTTTTTCTGAACAGTTTGTGGCAATAACTGGACTGGAGATCGCAAAATTGATGCTGCGTTCTTTACTAGTTGACTGCGAATCTTGTTTAACACGCTAATTATCCGTTACTTTGTCATAAGGTCGTTTATATTACGCAATAGAGTAATACCAGTACCTGTTATGTATCAATAAAACTGTTTGTTTTAGAAGTAGGCAGTTTTACCAACCTTAGCGTCGTTTTTTTGACCTTACGTGTATTATTGACGCTAAGTCGTGGATAAACGCTTTAATAACGGTATGTTCAAAGTTATAGTTATCAAAATAGCGTTTTTATTACACGGACGAATAATCAGGCTCATTGGAGATCGGTAACACCTTAATGCCTTCCCAGCAATTACAACATTGGTTTGCAACGCTAACCTCAAATAGCCCTTTCTTTTTTGCCATTCTTGATAAGAAACACAATTATCGAATGGTAAGTGATCGCTATTGTGACATTGCAGGCTTAGGTCATGATGAAATCATCGGCCTTAACGACAGTCAGGTATTGGGAGAGCAGTTCTACAAAAAGCTCGCGCCCTACTATCAGCGTGCCTTCAAAGGCGAGCATGTCGAAGCAGAAATCACACTCGACGAAACCGATCTCGAAACCAGTTTGCACTTCAGTCTTTCTCCGATTCACGAAGAAAACGAAATCCGTTTTGTGGTTTTTCATGCCGTCGATACATCAGAAAAACAAATTCTGGTTCGCTCTTTAGAAGAATCTGAAAGCAAGTTTGCCAAGCTCACCCAGCTCTTACCTGACGGTTTATTGCTTGTTGAAGATGACATTATCATCTCTGCAAACCCTGCTTCAGCTCGCTTACTGGGGTTAAACTCTCCCCACGAATTACTGGGTGAAGAGCTTACTCGCTTGTTCATTGATGAAAACAGCAAAAAGGTTTTCACCCATCGCATCAGCACGCTGTTATCAGAAAAGCCCTTTGTTTGTTTAACCAGCGCACGTTGTGGATTTGAACGTAAAGTCCAATTGCATGCGGATACTACGGCAATTCTTGGTAGCGAGTCCCAAATCATATTGATCCAAGACGCTGATGATGCGCCAAAACTACTCTCTTCTGCCACCAATGAAGACGCACACATTGATTCACTGACCAAGCTGTACAATCGCTTTGGCTTTACTAAACGATTAGAGCAACTTATTAAGAGCCAGACACCGTTACTGGTTTTCTACCTCGACATCGATAACTTTAAGAATATCAATGACTCACTTGGCCACCACATCGGTGACAAAGTAATTCAAGAAGTCTCCGCCCGCCTAAAACGCTCTTTACCTAATCAAGCTATCATTGGTCACTTAGGCGGTGACGAATTTGGCATCATCCTGCCTGAGCCAGAAAACACTCGCATGGCGGAGATTTTATCTGAGCGCATTATTTCTCTGATTAACCAACCTTTCGATCTGCATCATTTCAGTAAACGCCTAGCATGTTCAATTGGCAGTGTGCGTTACCCAGAAGACGGGCAAGACGCGCGCATTCTGCTACAAAATGCTGATACCGCGATGTACGAAGCGAAAGATCGAGGTCGTAACCGTCTGATTAAATTTAACGATCAGATGAACAAAGAAGCACGAATGCGTTTGTGGTTGGAGATCGAGCTACAAAAAGCATTGCAGCAAAACGGCTTAGAAGTATGGTACCAACCAAAAGTTAACGCCCGTGACTTCAGCATTAACGGTGCAGAAGCGTTAGTACGTTGGAAGCATCCGGTTGAAGGTTATATCAGCCCGGGTGCATTTATCCCCGTAGCTGAACGTGCAGGCTTGATTGAACACCTTGGTCGTGTGGTAATGCGCGATGTGTTTAACACCGTAAAGCGCTGGAAACTGCAAGGCATCTTACCGGGACGCGTGGCGATCAACCTCTCTCCAGAGCAATTTGGTAACCCACAACTGATCGACTACATGGAAAAGCTGCTGCGCACTACCGAACTTGACCCAAGTTGTATTACCTTCGAGCTCACCGAAAGTGCAGTAATGAGCGACAGCGAACACACACTGCAAATGCTTAACGCGATCAAAAAGCTTGGTTTTGCTCTGTCTATCGACGACTTCGGAACGGGTTACTCTTCCCTTTCCTACTTAGCTCGCTTCCCTATCGATGAGCTAAAAATCGACCGCGCATTTATCAACGACATCGATACACTCCCGAAACAGGTGACGGTGATTGAGAACATCATCAACCTTGGTAAATCATTGGATTTGACCGTGGTCGCCGAAGGTGTGGAAACCCACCAGCAAGCGACACTACTCTCGAACCTGCAATGTAACTCGATTCAGGGCTTCCATTTTTACCGTCCTCAACCTAAACACGAAGTTGAAGAGTTGTTTGCGCAAAACCGCCGTCATAAGAACTGATCTCAACTGCAACAAAATCTGAGTGTTACCCCTTACTCTCAAGGGGTAAATCTCAACTTTATTGAGCTAAACCTAACTTAGGTCAATTTCGCTATTCATAATTCTTCATAAAATGCGGGCACCTTTTTATTCTCTAAAATTGTGAGCATATGGAACTCTTGTGTCCTGCGGGTAACTTGCCTGCGCTAAAAACCGCGATTGATTGCGGTGCAGACGCCGTCTATATCGGCTTTAAAGACGACACCAACGCTCGTCACTTTGCTGGTCTTAACTTTAACGGCAAGAAGCTAGAAAAAGCGGTGCAATACGTTCATGACCGCAACAAAAAGATCCACGTTGCGCTCAACACCTTTGCCCATCCAAATGGCTTTGATCGCTGGACAAATGCCGTCGATAACGCAGCGGCTCTTGGTGTTGATGCTTTGATTGTCGCTGACATTGCGGTTCTGGAATACGCTGCTCGCAAATACCCTGAACTAGAATTGCACTTATCTGTGCAAGCCTCAGCGACCAACGTTGCGGCTGTTGATTTCTACAAACAAAACTTCAACGTGAAGCGCGTTGTACTGCCTCGCGTATTGTCTATCCATCAGGTAAAACAGCTTTCTCGCAACATCACCAGCGATGTCGAGCTGGAAGTCTTTGCTTTTGGTAGTTTGTGCATCATGTCAGAAGGTCGTTGTTACTTGTCGTCTTACATGACCGGCGAGTCACCAAACACCGTGGGTGCGTGTTCTCCAGCGAAATACGTTCGCTGGCAAGAAACAGAAAACGGTCTGGAATCTCGTCTTAACGACATCCTGATCGATCGCTACAGCGCCGGTGAAAACGCGGGCTACCCAACCTTGTGTAAAGGTCGTTTCGACGCTGAAATTGAAGGCGAGAAGAAACGCTACCACGCACTGGAAGAGCCAACCAGTTTAAACACCCTTTCTATGATACCTGAGCTGTTTGCGGCAAATGTGGCTTCAGTAAAAATTGAAGGCCGCCAACGTAGCCCTGCGTACGTAGAACAAGTAACGCGCACATGGCGTGCAGCGATTGATCGTTACCAAGCAAACCCAGAGGCTTACCAAGTAGAAGCGGCTTGGGATGCAGCGTTGGCAAACGTATCGGAAGGTACGCAAACCACACTTGGTGCTTACCACCGTAAATGGCAGTAGAGGTTAAGATGGATAACTCAATGAAATACGCACTTGGTCCGCTGTTGTACTTCTGGCCAAAGCAAGATATTGAAGCGTTTTATGAGCAAGCAAAATCAAGTTCTGCGGACATCATCTATCTAGGTGAAACCGTGTGTTCAAAACGTCGAGAGATGAAACCTGCACACTGGTTTGATATTGCGAAAGAACTGTCTACATCTGGTAAACAAGTGGTGCTTTCAACGATGGCACTATTAGAAGCGCCAAGTGAAGTCAACATCATGAAAAAGTACATCGACAACGGTGACTTCGCGATTGAAGCTAACGACGTATCTGCAGTTCAATTAGCTTCTGAACACAAAGTGCCTTTCGTAGTAGGCCCAGCGGTTAACACTTACAACGCCCACACGCTTAACTTGTTCCTAAAACAAGGCATGACCCGCTGGTGTATGCCAGTAGAGCTATCGCGTGAGTGGCTCAGCAACACGCTGGTTCAATGTGACGAACTAGGTATTCGCAATAAGTTTGAAGTGGAAGTTTTCAGCCATGGTTACCTGCCACTGGCTTACTCGGCACGCTGCTTTACCGCTCGTGCAGAAAACAAAGCCAAAGACGACTGCGAGACCTGCTGTATTAAGTACCCAACAGGTATCCAAGTCAGCAGCCAAGAAGGTCAAGAAGTCTTCAACCTAAATGGCATTCAGACTCAATCGGGTTACTGCTACAACTTGGTCAATGATCTCCCGAGCATGGAAGGTTTGGTTGATGTGGTTCGTCTAAGCCCACTCGGTATCAGTACCTTCTCTGAACTAGACCAATTCCGTTCAAACGAGAAAGGCACTAACCCAGGCAAGATCCAAGACCGCCAATGTAACGGTTACTGGCATCAGCTTGCTGGCTTAGAAGTGAAGAACATCTAAGCCCTTCTCAGGGTTTTCAAGCCAATAAAAAAGCGAGGTGTTAACCTCGCTTTTTCGTTTGCGTTTTTCGATTAAGAAACTTGAACACTCGGCTCTACAGTACTCTCATTCATTAACTTCTTAATATCACGCCACAACATACTCATCACCACTAAGCTCAAAGCAATGTTAGACAGTGGGAATGCAATCCAAATACCAGTTACACCAAATAGCTTGGGCATAATAAACAAGAACGGTAATTGGATAACCATGTTGCCAATGGTCACAAACATGGCTTTGCTGCCTTTGTTCACCGATTGGTAGTACGCCGCAGCAACCACTAAGAAACCATCCAAGAACAATGCAAACATATGGAGGCGAATGCCGACTACTGTCGCATCAATCAGGTTTTGATCGGCATTGTTGAACACCGAGACAAACTCATACGGGAAGATGTTCATCAAAATAACAAACGCGACACCACCGAGCACTGACGTGCCCATTGCGACCTTCAACAGCTTACGAATATTGTCTTGGTTGCGTGCGCCATGGTTATAGCTCACTAAAGGCTGCATACCATTAGCAATGCCTTCCGCGATCAAGTAGTAGACCGTAACGATATAACCCAAGATGGCGTAAGCACCAATTAGCAGAGCGCTACCATACTGAGCAAACAGCGCGTTGTGCAGCGCGACCATCATTGAGCCGTATGCGTACATGAAGAAGCTTGATGTGCCGATCATGACAATCTTAGGGATAACATCAAACTGCATCTTCAAGTCACTGAAAGACAAACGCATGTTGGCTCTTGAAGTAAAGAAGTATCCCACACCAAGAATGGTGACCACCATCTGTGCTAACGCAGTCGCAATCGCTGCACCTTCAAGCTCCCAACCAAGCCAAGCAATAAACAAGTAATCAAGCACGATATTGATCACGGCACCAATCACCATCAAGATGGTGGCTAAGTTCGGGCTATCATCGTTACGCAGCAAAAACGGCACTGCGATTGAACCTAACGAGAACACACACGCCACGCTTAAGATGTGCAGGTACTGCAAACCAAGTTCGTATACTCGCCCTTCAGCCCCTTGCCAACCAATAAAGTCATCAGCGAAGAAGAACAAAGTTGTTGCTACGACAGGCATCAAAGCAACTAAAAGCAAAAGACCAGTTGAAAGAATACGTTTAGCACCTTCACTGTCTTTTTCACCTTGTTTGATAGAGGCGAGTGCACCCGTACCTACGCCCACCATCATACCAATACCAAGTATCGAGCCAATGATCGGCCAGGCTACATTGATCCCGGCTAATCCATCAGCCCCTACATAACGACCGATAAAAATGCCATCTACGACTTGATATAAGCCGTTGACCAACATGGCTGCAACGGTCGGAATTGTGTATTTCCAAAACTGTTTATATATAGAGTTTTGCATGACTACCACCAATAGTTAGCAAGGCTAACTAAATAGATAAAAGAATAAAATGTATGTTTAGTTTCCGAGCGCTTTATCCAGTAGCGCTTTCAGTTGCTGTGCTTCTTGTTTATCAAGTTTACGCACGAGTTGCTCAGAAATATCCTTGTAAACCACTTGCTCTAACGACATTTCTTGAATGACTTCTTCCGTTAAAAGAACACGCTTTGAACGTGCATCTTCATTACAAGCAATGCGTTGTACTAATCCTTTTTTCTCCAAACGAACCACCATGTTAGAAGCGGAAGGTTTTGTCACCTGAAGATCCTCAGCAAGGTCCGTAATTCGAACTCCCTCTGGGTAAAGCTGGATCACTCGTAGATAATCAAACTCGTTAAAGCTCAAATGAGAAAGCGGATCTTCCTTGGCATAAACACGCCACGCTTTTGCACAAAAACGTTCCAAATCAATCAAGCTTTTTTCTAATGCCATTGAGTACAATCCATTTAGTTAGCAAGGCTAACTATTTTAGTGAAGAGGTTCAAAATCTTCAAGCACAAAAAAGCCGCTCTAAGTGAGCGGCCTTCTGTTATTTTGCTTCTTCTTTTTGTTGCTCGGCTTTGAGTTTAGCCAGCTGTTCTTGTTGTAGCCTATCGTATATTTGAGCCAACTCTAGAAAAGAGTAACGATGCTCAACATACTCATACACATTGAAAGAAATCGCCAATTTATACAAGGCAATGGCATCAGCCACATCCCCTTCCAGTTGATAGCGCTTACCTAAATAAAAGTAGGTTTCTGTCAGGCGCTCCGCAAGGCGGTAATTTTCACGCGTGCCATCCATAATAGCTTTAAGTGCGGCATCATCTGACACATCACGAAGCATAATGGCAACAAGCACCCATCCCCACTCTTCGCTGCGATCACGTTGGTAGCGTTTTTCTAAGTTCGCTTTCGCTTGCTCAGGGTTTTGCTCTGCTTCTATGATGTATAACCATAATGCACGGAATGGGTCACTAGGCATCTCTTCGTAGTGCTTAGTCATGTCCTCTAAAGCAAGATCAATTCGACCGCCGTAGTACAACGCAATGGCTCGATTACGTTCTGCGTAAGAGTTTTCTGGTGCTAATTCTAGCGTTGAGTCAAAGGCTTCATAAGCCGCATCAAACTCACCTACCTGAGTAAAGTACACCCCAAGTAAGTTAAATATATCAGGTTGAGCAGGGTTTAATTGTAGAGACTGGTTGAAGTCCAAACGAGCAAGATCACGAAGACCAACGCTGTCGTAGTAGTTACCACGTTCGTAATGCATTTTTGCGCGCACTTCATCACTTAGGTCAGGGCGTTGTAAAAGCTGAGACAGACGCGCGATCTGAACCTCTTGTTGAACACTCGGCTGCAGAGGAACTGCCATCGGTGGATAGATCCATTTCTCCGATGATTGTTGAGATGTATTAGCACAACCGGTCAGCGCGATAGCAACACATAAACTTGCGGTTTGAAACCATTTCACTAATTAGTACTCCTGTTTGGACCGCTCTGGGTCTGTTTCTCTTTTATGCACTATAGGATAGTTAACCTCATTTGAGGGTAAATACTTCGAAACAAACCAAAAAAAAGGGAGCGAAAATGCTCCCCTTTTATAGCATGCTTTCAGGCTCTTAAGCTAATAAAAGACCAAAAGTCGAAACTAAGATTACTCACCTTTCGCTTCAGATGCGTCAGACGCCTCTTCTGCTGGCTTCTCTACTGCTTCTTTCATGCTTAGACGTACACGGCCTTGACGGTCGATTTCAAGAACTTTAACTTGAACTTCTTGACCTTCAGCTAGGTAGTCAGACACTTTCTCAACACGCTTCTCAGCGATTTGTGAGATATGTACTAGACCATCTTTACCTGGAAGGATAGTAACGAATGCACCAAAGTCTGCTAGACGAGCTACTTTACCAGTGTAGATACGGCCTACTTCAACTTCAGCAGTGATCTCTTCGATACGGCGGATAGCTTCTTTCGCTGCAGCACCTTCAGTTGCTGCAATCTTGATAGTACCGTCGTCTTCGATTTCGATAGTTGTACCAGTTTCTTCCGTTAGAGCACGGATAACTGCACCACCTTTACCGATAACGTCTTTGATCTTCTCTGAGCTGATCTTCATTGTATGAATGCGAGGAGCAAATTCAGAGATGTCTTCACGAGCACCAGAGATTGCTTCATCCATTACAGATAGGATGTGCTTACGTGCACCTTGAGCTTGGTTAAGCGCAATTTGCATGATCTCTTTGGTGATACCTTCGATCTTGATGTCCATTTGAAGTGCAGTGATACCAGATTGAGTACCTGCTACTTTAAAGTCCATGTCGCCTAGGTGGTCTTCGTCACCAAGGATGTCAGAAAGAACAACGAAATCGTCACCTTCTTTAACAAGACCCATTGCGATACCCGCAACAGAAGACTTGATTGGCACACCTGCATCCATAAGAGCAAGAGAAGTACCACATACAGAAGCCATTGATGAAGAACCGTTAGATTCTGTGATTTCTGATACAACACGTACTGTGTATGGGAACTCATCTACAGATGGCATTACTGCAGCGATACCACGCTTAGCCAGTTTACCGTGGCCGATTTCACGACGCTTTGGAGAACCTACAAAACCAGTTTCACCTACACAGTATGGAGGGAAGTTGTAGTGTAGTAGGAAGTGATCTTTACGCTCACCAGTTAGCTCATCAATGATTTGAGCATCACGTTGTGTACCTAGAGTCGCTGTAACGATCGCCTGAGTTTCACCACGAGTGAATAGCGCGCTACCGTGAGTACGTGGAAGAACGCCAGTACGTACGTCTAGCGCACGAACCATGTCTTTCTCACGACCATCGATACGTGGGTTACCAGCGATGATGCTACGACGTACAACTGTCTTCTCTAGATCGTGGAAGATAGTGTGGATTTCTTTTGTGTTCGCTTCTGGATCTTCAGCAAGTAGCACTTCGTTTACTTCTGCCGCGATTTCGTGAATGCGGTCGTAACGAGCCATCTTTTCTGTGATTTGGTAAGCTTCAACAAGTTTCGCTTCTGCTAGCTCAGCAATCTTGTTGTTAAGCGCAGTGTTCTCTTCAGGAGCAACCCAATCCCAAGCCGGAGTAGCAACTTCAGCTTTGAATTCGTTAATCGCGTTGATAACAACTTGTTGTTGGTCGTGACCGTAAACAACCGCAGCTAGCATTTCTTCTTCAGTTAGGTTGTCTGCTTCTGATTCAACCATTAGTACCGCAGATTCTGTACCTGCAACCACTAGGTCTAGCTTAGATGCATCTAGCTCTGTGTTGCTTGGGTTTAGAACAAGTTGGCCATCAACGTGACCAACACGCGCAGCACCGATAGGACCGTTGAACGGGATACCAGAGATAGCAAGCGCAGCAGAAGTACCGATCATTGTTACGATATCTGGCTGAACGTCTGGGTTTACAGACATTACTGTCGCGATAACCTGAACTTCGTTTTTGAATGCATCAGGGAATAGTGGACGAATTGGGCGGTCAATTAGACGAGCTGTTAGCGTTTCGCCTTCAGAAGGACGGCCTTCACGCTTGAAGAAACCACCAGGGATTTTACCTGCCGCGTAAGTACGCTCTTGGTAGTTTACTGTTAGTGGGAAGAAATCTTGGCCTGCAACCGCTTCTTTCTTACCTACAACTGAAACGAATACTGCTGTATCGTCCATTGTAACCATTACTGCAGCCGTAGCTTGACGTGCGATAACGCCAGTTTCTAGAGTAACTGTGTGGTTACCGTACTGGAACGTTTTAACAACTGGTTTTTCGAACATTGTTATTCCTTGTTTCCGAGCGTTCTTTACGAATAAAGGCGCCTCAGAGTGTGTTAATTGACACTCAAGGTATTACGAATCGCGACTAGTAAAAATGGACTGAGTCAGACTGAAGTACACTTTTAATAGTCGCGACCTTTTGGTCGACTTGGTTGACTGTAATACGATGAGCTTAGTGAAAATCTCAAAACGAGATTTAGCCGCGTGTAGTATAACGGCATAAGTTTGATTTGGCTAAGTTATAGCAGCCAAAATAAGTAACGGGCAACAAAAAAGGGGCATAAAGCCCCTTTTAGACAAACTGCTATGCAGTCGCTTATTAGCGACGTAGGCCTAGACGCTTGATTAGGTCTTGGTAGCGAGCTAGATTTTTACCTTTTAGGTAATCTAGAAGCTTACGACGACGAGAAACCATACGTAGAAGACCACGACGGCTGTGGTGATCGCCTTTGTGTGCTTTGAAGTGACCTTGTAGGTGGTTGATAGAAGCTGTAAGTAGAGCTACTTGAACTTCTGGTGAACCAGTGTCGCCTTCGCCTTGTGCGTATTCTGCAACGATTGCTGCTTTAGTTTCTGCATTCAGAGACATAATTCTCTCCTAATAAGAGTAAGTTTAAAGTTGTAGCAGCCAATCTCTGATTCAGCCGCTACGCGAAGCGCGAATTATAGGGAAGTTTCCTTATCCGCGCAATACAAAAATACCGGCGATTTCGCCGGTATTTTCAATTCATTGGTGAGCTTATGCTTCGTCACGGAAAACCACTAAACGCTTTGGTGCCACTTTTCCGTCATCGTTTAGTTCAGCGACTCCGATGAAAAGTTTCTCTTCACCTGAAGTCATTCGAAGTGGCGTACCAGCAGGTGCGCCGAACACCTGTACAGGCATACCATGCTGAACAAGATTGGTAAGCTCTGCATTGAGGTTTACTTCTGGTAAATCTTCAACCGCAGTATCCATTGGTAGCAATAACGGATCAAGCAGCTCTTTTGGCGCAACTTCATCGCGATGAGCTTGCTCCAGAAGTTCGTTTAACTGCTCTAACGTCACCATTTTCTCATATGGGTACTTAGCAACACCCGTACGACGCAGCATCGTCACGTGCGCACCACAACCAAGCATTTCACCAAGATCATCAACGATAGTACGGATGTACGTGCCTTTAGAACAATGTACTTCCATCTCAACTTCATCGCCTTCAAAACGGTGAAGCACAATTTCGTATACCATGATCTTACGAGACTCACGTGGTACTTCGATACCTTTACGCGCGTACTCATACAATGGTTTACCTTGGTACTTCAATGCAGAGAACATTGAAGGTACTTGGTCTGATTCACCACGGAACGTGTCGATGCACGCTTCTAACTTCTCAAGGTTCACGTCAACTGGACGCGTCTCTACCACTTCGCCATCAGAGTCAGACGTATCAGTACGCTCACCCAACTTTGCGATTACGCGGTAGCACTTGTCTGAATCCAACAAGAACTGAGAGAACTTAGTTGCTTCGCCTAAGCAGATTGGCAACATGCCCGTCGCTAGTGGGTCCAATGCACCCGTATGACCTGCTTTTTCAGCAAAGAAAATACGTTTTACTTTTTGCAGTGCATCATTTGAAGAAATACCTGTTGGTTTGTCCAACAAGATAACGCCATTAATTGGACGACCTTTACGACGACGAGCCATTACTCTTCCCCTGCCTGATCTTCTTCGCGACCTGAATCTTGTTGTTTGCGTTTGTCTTCGCTCACGACTTCAGACACTAGGTTCGACATACGCATACCTTCTACTAACGTATTGTCGTAGTAAAAACGGATTTCAGGCGTTAGACGTAGGCGAATACGCTTACCAAGCATCATACGGATGTGCACTTCGTGCTCACGTAGTGCTGCTAGGCATGATTCTGGCGTTTGCTCACCCACACATAGGAAAGTAACGAATACTTTTGCGTAAGCAAGATCGCGTGATACTTCTACATCAGAAATCGTAACCATGCCTAGGCGAGAGTCACGAACTTCACGTTGAAGGATCATCGCAAGTTCTTTTTGCAGCTGCTGTGATACGCGCTGCGTGCGGCTAAATTCTTTTGACATATTCATTCTCTTAAATAGAAAGAATGGGGGGATGGTCAAGCCAGCCCCCCATGGTGTATTCAACAACCAATTACTATTTGTCTTTCAGACGTTTAGTAATTTTAGTCAATTAGTCTAGAGTACGTTTGATTTCAACGATTTCGAATACTTCGATCTGGTCGCCAACGCGAACGTCGTTGTAGTTCTTAACGCCGATACCACACTCGTAGCCATTCTTAACTTCTTGAACGTCATCTTTAAAGCGACGAAGTGATTCTAGCTCACCTTCGTAGATAACAACGTTGTCGCGTAGAACGCGGATTGGGTTGTTACGCTTAATCAGACCTTCAGTAACCATACAACCAGCGATTGCGCCCAGTTTCGGTGACTTAAATACGTCACGTACTTCAGCAAGACCAATGATTTCTTGCTTGAATTCAGGAGCAAGCATACCGCCCATTGCTTGTTTAACTTCGTCAATCAGTTGGTAAATGATTGAGTAGTAACGTAGATCAACGCTTGCTGCTTCAATCGCACGACGAGCAGAAGCATCAGCACGAACGTTAAAGCCAAGGATGATTGCGTTAGAAGCTTCTGCAAGTACTGCATCAGTTTCAGTAATACCACCAACACCAGAACCAACGATGTTCACTTTAACTTCGTCAGTAGACAGTTTCAGTAGTGAGTCTGCAATCGCTTCTACAGAACCTTGTACGTCTGCTTTTAGTACTACGTTTAGTTCAGCAACTTCACCAGCAGTCATGTTAGAGAACATGTTCTCTAGTTTAGATTTCTGCTGACGAGCAAGTTTCACTTCACGGAACTTACCAGCACGGTAGTTTGCTACTTCACGTGCTTTACGCTCGTCACGTACTACTGTTGCTTCATCACCTGAAGATGGTACGCCTGAAAGACCTAGGATCTCTACAGGGATAGATGGACCAGCTTGAGTGATTTCTTGACCTAGTTCGTCACGCATTGCACGAACACGACCGTATTCTTGGCCACAAAGAACGATATCGCCTTTGTTTAGCGTACCTGATTGAACAAGTACGGTTGCAACTGGACCACGGCCTTTATCTAGGCGAGATTCAACAACAACACCAGACGCCATGCCTTCAGCTACAGCCGTAAGTTCAAGAACTTCAGACTGAAGAAGGATAGCTTCTAGAAGACCATCGATATTTGTACCCTGTTTAGCAGAGATGTGAACAAACATGTTCTCACCGCCCCATTCCTCAGGGATTACGTCGTATTGAGCTAGCTCATTCTTAACGTTATCTGGGTTCGCGTCTTCTTTATCGATCTTGTTCACAGCAACAATTAGAGGAACACCAGCCGCTTTCGCGTGCTGAATCGCTTCAACTGTTTGTGGCATTACGCCATCGTCTGCTGCTACAACAAGAACAACGATATCTGTCGCTTGAGCACCACGAGCACGCATTGCAGTAAATGCTGCGTGTCCAGGAGTATCAAGGAACGTGATCATACCGTTGTCAGTTTCAACGTGGTAAGCACCGATGTGCTGTGTGATACCACCCGCTTCGCCTGAAGCAACGTGTGTACGACGGATGTAGTCAAGTGTTGACGTTTTACCGTGGTCAACGTGACCCATGATAGTTACAACTGGAGCGCGAGGTACTGCTTCTGCGTTAGTGTCGCGATCAGATAGTACTGCTTCTTCCAGTTCGTTCTCTTTACGGAGAACGACCTTGTGACCCATTTCTTCAGCAACAAGTTGTGCTGTTTCTTGGTCGATCACTTGGTTGATAGTCGCCATAGCGCCCATCTTCATCATCACTTTGATAACTTCTGTCGCTTTAACCGACATCTTGTTAGCAAGTTCAGAAAGAACGATTGTTTCGCCAATTACTACGTCTTGTTTTGCTACAGTCGCAGACTTATCGAAACCGTGTTGCATTGAAGTTGGCTTAGCAAGTTTGCCTTTGTTACGGCCCTTACCACCACGTTGGTTACGACCACCACGTGACTGCTCTTCTCTAGCTGGTTTCTTCTTCTTACGACGAGCACCGCCTTCTTCTTTACGGTCAGCTGCATCTTCAGCTTCACGAGCGTACGTAGAAGTGGTTACGTGGTAGTCAGAGTTTTCAAGTTCTTTCTTCTTAGACTCTTCTTCAGACCAACGAGCTTCGTTTTCTTCTGCAAGTTTACGAGCTTCTTCAACAAGCTTAGCTGCTTCTTGCTCAGCTTTACGTTGGGCTTCTTCTTCCTGACGACGCTTTAGCTCGTCAGCTTCTTTCTTCGCTTGCGTATTAACATCCGCATTTTTTGCATTCATGTCTTTCTTAGCCTTTTCAGCTTGTGCGCGTTTTGCCTTTTCTTCAGCGTCACGTTTTGCATCCGCTTCACGTTTCACTTTCTCTTCGGCTTCGCGCTGTGCTTTCTCTGCAGCTTCACGTTTGGCTTGTTCTTCTGCCTCACGCTTCGCAAGCTCTTCAGCTTCACGCTTTGCTGCTTCCTCAGCCTCACGTTTTGCATCGTCTTCGATAGTGCTGCGCTTCACATACGTGCGCTTCTTACGCACTTCTACTTGAACATCCTTACTTTTGCCGCCACCTGCTGCAACACTTAGTGTGCTGCGAGTCTTACGCTGAAGCGTCAGTCTAGTAGGTTCAGATTCGCCCGACGTATCGCCGTGCTCTTTCTTCAGGTGAGAGAGAAGCTTTTGCTTCTCTTCATCCGATACATGGTCAGAACTCGCTTTGTTCATGCCAGCGTCAGCAAGTTGTTCCATTAAGCGGTCGACTGGAGTACCAATCTCTTCACTCAGAGCTTTAACTGTTAATTGTGTCATGCCGCTTCCTCCTTGCTGATATTATGCTTCTTCGCCGAACCAACAGATGTTACGTGCAGCCATGATAAGCTCACCTGCGCGTTCTTCTGTCAGGCCTTCAATACCTTCTAAATCGTCGATACCTTGGTCGGCTAGATCTTCTAGTGTTGCAACACCTTTCGCTGCTAGTTTGAACGCCATTTCACGCTCTAGACCTTCAAGACTTAGTAGGTCTTCAGCCGGCTCAAGACCTTCAAATGACTCTTCTTGTGCTAGTGCGATAGTGGTTAGTGCGTCTTTAGCACGGCTACGTAGTTCTTCAACAAGTTCTTCGTTAAGACCGTCTACGTCAAGCAGTTCGTTAACTGGTACGTATGCGATTTCTTCTAGCGTTGAGAAACCTTCTTCAACAAGCAGTTGAGCGAAGTCTTCTTCAATGTCTAGGTACTTCATGAAGTTCTCGATTGATGCTTGAGATTCTTCAGCGTGTTTTTTCTGAAGATCTGCAACAGTCATTACATTCAGTTCCCAACCAGTTAGTTGAGACGCTAGACGAACGTTCTGACCTGCACGACCGATAGCTTGAGCTAGGTTATCTGCTTCAACTGCGATGTCCATTGAGTGTGCATCTTCATCAACAATGATTGATGCTACGTCAGCTGGCGCCATTGCGTTGATAACAAACTGTGCTGGGTTATCATCCCAAAGAACGATATCGATACGCTCACCACCAAGTTCGCCAGATACTGCTTGTACACGTGCACCACGCATACCAACACAAGCGCCCACAGGGTCAATGCGTTTATCGTTTGTTTTAACCGCGATCTTAGCGCGAGAACCAGGATCACGTGCCGCACCTTTAAGCTCGATGATCTCTTCAGCGATCTCAGGCACTTCAACACGGAATAGTTCTGCCAGCATTTCAGGCTTAGAACGCGTGATGAACAGTTGGAAACCACGAGCTTCTGGAGCTACTTTGTACAGAAGACCACGAACACGGTCACCTGGACGGAAGTTTTCACGAGGAAGTTGGTCATCACGTAGGATTACCGCTTCAGCGTTGTTACCAAGGTCCATTACGACAGTTTCACGGTTTACTTTCTTAACAACGCCAGTGATAAGGTCACCTTCGTTGTCAATGAACTGTTCAACGATTTGTGCACGCTCAGCTTCACGTACTTTCTGTACGATAACTTGCTTAGCCGTTTGTGTCGTAATACGGTCAAAAGTAACTGAAGGGATATCATCTTCAACAAAGTCGCCTAGTTGAAGTTCTGGATCTTCATACTGTGCAGCTTCTAGCGAGATTTCTTTTGTTGGATTTTCAACATCTTCTACGATCAACCAACGACGAAATGTTTCGAATTCGCCCGTTTTACGGTCAATAGCAACACGTACGTCGATTTCGATCTCGTACTTTTTCTTAGTAGAAGTTGCTAGAGCAATCTCAAGAGCTTCAAAGATACGCTCACGAGGTACCGCTTTTTCATTCGATACCGCTTCTGCTACCGCTAAAATTTCTTTACTCATTGTATTTAGCCTCTAAGCTTAAACTTTTTTAGGGAACTAAAATTTAGGGATCAGGTTAGCTTTTGAAATGTTACTTAGAGCAAACTCTTCTTGTTGCCCTTCAACAGTAACCGCTATTGTCTCACCATCAACGCTGTGGATAGTACCTGCCCACTTGCGGCGGTTGGCAACAGCCATTTTCAATACGATGCTGACCTCGTGACCAATAAATTGCTCGTAATGTGCTGCTTTGAAAAGTGGTCTTTCTAAGCCTGGAGAAGAAACTTCTAGGCTGTAAGCAACAGAAATTGGATCTTCAACGTCTAATACTGCACTTACCTGATGGCT
Organism: Vibrio sp. MOR3; assembly: GCF_001557775.1. Lineage (NCBI taxonomy): Bacteria > Pseudomonadati > Pseudomonadota > Gammaproteobacteria > Vibrionales > Vibrionaceae > Vibrio > Vibrio sp. MOR3. The sequence continues at coordinate 84,760 of NZ_LNRD01000011.1, forward strand.
AACTTCTGCACAAGCATCTACATTGATGCCATTTTCATGGTCGATGTAAATACGTAACGTTGAGTGCGCACCCGCACGAATAAATTCTAATCCAACCAACTCGTAGCCTGATGCCTCTACTGGAGCTTCAAGCATTTCAGTAAGTTGTCTTTCTAAACCAGTCATTTTAACCACTCCAGAAACAAAAAAAGGGCTCAGAGCCCAATCAAAAAACCAAGCAGTATCTGAGAGATTATAAAAACTCAGATAACAAAAAACCCCGAAAGTCGGGGTTTTATGCTGCTGGACCCTGATACGTTAAGAATAGCCAAAAATACTTTTCTTAACTCACAGTGTGGTTAGCACTGTGCAAACTTGCCAATCGCATCATTCTTTCCAATGAAAGAAGAGATTGGTTGCGGGGGCCGGATTTGAACCGACGACCTTCGGGTTATGAGCCCGACGAGCTACCAAGCTGCTCCACCCCGCGTCCGACTTGCTGAGCATTATACCCTCAAACAAGTGATTTACAAGTTTGTAAATTCATGGTGCCGAGAGAGGGACTCGAACCCTCACACCAAAGGCACTAGCACCTCATGCTAGCGTGTCTACCAATTTCACCATCTCGGCTCATAAACTTTTACAGCTTATTGAGGAATCTCATCACCAGTAGGTGCTGGAACTTCACTCGCTGCATCTTTAACTTGTTCTACAACTGGTTGACCTAACGTTGGGTCTACCCATTGTGACTCAGTCTTGTGCGTAGACATACGACCAAGTAGCAAGCTAATGATAAAAAATACGGTTGCTAAAATAGCAGTTGTTCGAGTTAAGAAATTACCTGAGCCGCTTGCGCCAAACACTGTGTTTGAAGCACCTGCACCGAACGAGGCTCCCATATCTGCGCCTTTACCTTGTTGAATCAACACAAGGCCAATCACACCAAGCGCCGCCAACAGGTAAATCACAAGTAGAACTGAAAACATTTTTTCCACCTATGTTCCAAATTGTTGAGCCAGCGCCGTTCAAAAATAACACTTTCATTTTAGAACAAGGCTAGCGACCTCCTAACAGGAGGCGGAGCAATACTAGCGAAAGCCAGTAACGCTGACAAGGGAAAATTAGCAAAAAATCAGCACTAACGCATTAAGCGCTCAAAAAAAGGGCAAAAGTTGCCCTTTTCTCTCGCAAAAGGCATTAAAGCAATGATTAACAACTCGCTTTTACAGCTTCCGCAATCTTAAGCGCAGAGCTTTGAACGAGATCTGCATCCTCACCTTCCACCATAACACGGATCAATGGCTCGGTGCCTGACTTACGAAGCAACACACGACCCTTATCGCCTAACTCCGCTTCAACCGCCGCTACAGAGTCTAGTACGGCTTGCTCTTCAAGTGGATTGTTATCACCAGCAAAACGAACATTCTCAAGCACTTGAGGGTAAAGTGTCATACCTTGCGACAAATCGTGCAACGACATATCACTGCCAACTACAGACGCAATCACTTGCAGTGCTGCCACGATAGCATCACCCGTAGTTACTTTGTCTAGCAAGATAACGTGACCTGAATTTTCCGCGCCAATTTTCCAGCCTTTAGCAAGTAGCTGTTCCATGACATAACGGTCACCCACTGCTGCACGCACAAATGGAATGCCTAATTGTTTCAAACCATTTTCCATGCCTAGGTTTGTCATTAGCGTACCAACGACACCACCTTTTAGCTCACCACGACGCAGAGCATCACGTGCGATGATGTAAGCGATTTGGTCACCGTCAATCTTGTTGCCTAGATGGTCAACCATGATAATACGGTCACCGTCACCATCGAACGCCAAGCCGAGATGAGCTTGCTCTTCTACAACGCGCTTTTGTAAAGCACGAACGTCAGTCGCGCCAACTTCAGCGTTGATGTTAGTGCCGTTTGGCTCTACACCCATTGCGATCACTTCTGCACCTAACTCTTTAAATACGTTAGGAGCGATGTGGTAAGTCGCACCGTGTGCACAGTCAACGACAATCTTAAGACTTGCTAGGCTAAGCTCCGATGGGAATGTGCTCTTACAAAATTCAATGTAACGACCAGCAGCATCATTTAGACGTGTCGCTTTACCTAGCTCAGCAGACTCGACACACTCGATGTCTTTATCTAACTCAGCTTCAATAGCAAGCTCGATATCATCTGGTAATTTAGTACCTTCAGACGAGAAGAACTTGATACCGTTGTCGTAATAAGGGTTGTGTGAAGCAGAAATAACAATCCCCGCTTCCGCGCGGAAGGTTTGCGTTAGGTATGCCACCGCCGGTGTTGGCATCGGACCAGTAAAGGTCGCTTTTAACCCCGCAGCAGCAAGGCCGGCTTCCAGTGCAGATTCAAGCATATAACCAGAAATACGCGTATCTTTACCGATGATCACTTTCTTAGTACCTTGTTTTGCTAGTACACGACCAGCAGCCCAGCCAAGCTTAAGTACGAAATCAGGGGTAATTGGGTATTGTCCTACTTTCCCGCGCACACCGTCGGTACCAAAGTAACGTCTTTTATCAGACATAAAACTTTCCTTAATTCTTTTAGATATTATTTTTCGTCATCTCGACAATTTTCATTGCTTCAATGGTTTCTTCAAAATCATGAACTCGAATGATCTGTGCACCTTTCATCGCTGCCAAAGTCGCACAGACAACGCTTGCGTTAGCACACTCGCTCGCTGGCTTATCCAATAATTTAAAAATCATGGACTTACGCGAAAGCCCAGCCAATATAGGTAAACCAAACTCATGAAACTTGTCGAGATGAGCAAGCATATGATAATTGTGTTCTATGGTTTTGCCAAAACCAAAACCAGGATCAAGAATAAGTTGTGACTTTTCGATCCCTACCGATTCGCACGTGGTAATACGTTCATGCAGAAATTCAGCCACATCACTCATCAAATCATCATAGTGAGGGTTGGCTTGCATGGTTCGAGGTTGCCCTTTCATGTGCATCAAACAGATTGGTAAGTTTGATGCAGCAGCCACCTCTAACGCTCCCGGCTCTTGAAGGGCGCGAACATCATTAATGAGATCTGCACCAGCCTCAATCGCTTGACGCATCACTTCAGCTTTACTGGTATCAACAGAAATCCAAACATCGTGCTTTTCACGGATAGCTTTGATCACAGGAATAACACGTTGCAACTCTTCTTCTAATGTAACGTCTGGCGCTCCGGGACGTGTTGATTCGCCACCGATGTCAATAATGCTCACTCCAGCCTTAATCATTTTCTCAGCTTGGATCAAAGCAGAATCAAGATTATTAAACTTGCCACCATCAGAGAATGAATCCGGCGTGACATTGAGAATCGCCATCACGTGAGGATGGGATAGGTTGAGGGATTTATTATTTGCTTTAATGATCATAGCTTTAATAATTACAACATAAACAAAAACCCCGAGCTTAACTCGGGGTTTATTATCAAAGACTACTCTTTATTCAGAGTCTTTCTTTTCTGGCACTTCGCTTGAAGTCGCTTCTTGAGTCGTTGATTGCTCTACTGGTTTAGTAGGCTCAACAGACTTCTCTTCCGCTTTTACTTCAGGCTTCGCTTGAGGCTTATCGTCGTCTTCTGGTTTATTAGTAGGTTTATCCCCCCAACCAGCAGGCTCACGAATATCTTCTTTACGTTCCATCAGGTCGTCAATTTGGCCAGCATCAATGGTTTCATACTTCATTAGCGCGTCTTTCATCGCATGCATGATGTCCATGTTATCTTCCAAAATTTGCTTCGCACGATCGTAGTTGCGGTCGATGATCTTACGGACTTCGTCATCGATAAGCTTCGCTGTATCATCAGACATGTGTTTAGTCTGCGTCACACTACGGCCAAGGAATACTTCACCTTCGTCTTCTGCATAAAGAAGCGGACCTAATTTTTCAGAGAAGCCCCACTGTGTCACCATCTTACGAGCAATATCTGTTGCACGTTCAATATCGTTGGATGCACCAGTTGATACTTTCTCTTTGCCGTAAATAAGCTCTTCAGCCAGTCGACCACCATACAAACTAGAAATCATCGACTCAAGATGTTGACGGTTCATGCTTACGCGGTCTTGCTCTGGTAAGTACATTGTCACACCAAGCGCACGTCCGCGTGGAATGATAGATACTTTATACACTGGATCATGTTCAGGCACGAGACGACCAACAATAGCGTGACCAGCTTCGTGGTAAGCCGTAGACTCTTTTGTCTCTTCAGACATCACCATTGAACGGCGCTCTGCACCCATCATGATTTTGTCTTTTGCTAGTTCAAACTCAACCATAGATACATTGCGTTTGTTGCCACGAGCAGCAAACAGTGCAGCTTCGTTGACCAAGTTAGCAAGATCAGCACCAGAGAAACCAGGCGTACCACGTGCAATGAGAGAAGGCTCTACATCGCCAGCAAGAGGTACTTTACGCATGTGTACTTTAAGGATCTGTTCACGACCACGTACATCAGGTAGACCAACCACAACTTGACGGTCAAAACGGCCTGGACGTAGCAACGCTGGGTCCAATACATCTGGACGGTTAGTCGCAGCGATAACGATGATACCTTCGTTACCTTCGAAACCATCCATTTCTACTAGCATTTGGTTAAGTGTTTGCTCACGTTCATCGTGACCACCACCAACACCAGCACCACGCTGACGACCTACCGCATCGATCTCATCAATAAAGATGATACAAGGTGCCGCTTTCTTCGCTTGTTCGAACATGTCACGCACACGAGATGCACCAACACCAACAAACATTTCTACGAAGTCAGAACCTGAGATAGTAAAGAATGGTACTTTTGCCTCACCTGCAATGGCTTTCGCTAGTAGCGTTTTACCAGTACCCGGAGGACCAACCATTAGAACACCCGTTGGAATCTTACCGCCCAGCTTCTGGAAACGGCTTGGGTCACGCAGATAGTCCACCAGTTCTTTAACATCTTCTTTTGCTTCATCACAGCCTGCGACGTCAGCAAAAGTTGTCTTGATTTGTTCTTCGCTCATCATACGAGCTTTACTCTTACCGAAGGACATTGCGCCTTTACCGCCGCCGCCTTGCATTTGACGCATGAAGAAAATCCACACACCAATCAGTAAGATCATTGGGAACCAAGAAATAAAGATAGTACCAAGTAAGCTCTGCTCTTCAGGAGGCGTACCTTGTACTTTCACATTTTGGTTGATTAGGTCATCTAGAAGCTTCTGATCATACACTGGCATGTAGGTGACCATTTTGGCACCACCGCCACGACGAACGAAACTAATCTCACCGTCTTTAAAAGTTGCTTCTTGAATCTGGCCTTGGCCAACTTCCTGTACAAACGTGGTGTAGTCCACGGTTCTGCCGTTGCTCTCTCCAGGGCCAAAGCTCTGGAATACCGACATCAACACGACAGCGATAACAAGCCACAGAATTAAATTTTTTGCCATGTCACTCAAGGTGTCAGCCTCTCGATAACTAATTGTAATTAAAGGTAGGGTACTACAGTTTATTAGCTGTAGCTATAGTGTTAACCATGCTCTAAACGAGCGAAATAGTTAACCTTTGTAACCAGTGGCTACAACGAAGACTTCTCGTGAGCGAGCTCGCGATGAGTCTGGTTTTCTGATTTTTACGGCTTTAAACATGTTTCGGACTTCTTTAACGTACTCGTCGAAGCCTTCACCCTGGAAAACCTTTACGACAAAGCTACCATTAGGTGCTAGAACTTGTCGACACATATCTAAAGCCAATTCAACTAAATACATAGCTCGCGGCTGATCTACTGAGTTGTTGCCTGCAATATTAGGCGCCATATCAGACATTACTACGTCTACCATCGAAGGTTGGATTCTTTCCAACAACGCTTCTAATACCACATCGTCACGAAAGTCACCTTGTAAGAAGCTTACACCAGCGATTGGATCCATTGGTAATAAGTCACACGCAATGATTTGTCCTTCGTCACCTAATATCTTAGCAGCATATTGAGACCAGCCCCCCGGAGCCGCGCCTAAATCGACGACAGTCATACCAGGTTTCAACAATTTATCTTTCGTTTGGATCTCATCAATTTTGAAGTAAGCACGAGAACGATAGCCTTTTTTACGAGCTTCGTTAGCGTATTTATCATCAAAGTGTTCTTTCAACCAACGACCAGAACTAGCCGAATGTTTTTGTTTACTCATTTTAATCCCAACAAGGCGTAAATAGGAGCTATTGTTCTAATAGGCTCAACCTATTGCTCAATAAATTATAGTCTTCAGCAATAGATGGCGTTAAAATAGCTTTTTTCAACCCTTATTTTAAAGAAAATTGGCCGCGTAATGAACCTAAGCACCAAACAAAAGCAGCACCTTAAAGGCCTGGCTCACAGTTTAAAACCTGTTGTGCTAATGGGCGCAAATGGACTTACAGAAGCCGTGCTAGCAGAAATTGAAATCGCTCTAAACCATCACGAACTGATCAAAGTGAAAGTTGCATCAGAAGACCGTGAGACAAAACAGCTAATCATCGACGCTATCGTACGTGAGACGGGCGCTGAAAAAGTTCAGACTATTGGTAAAGTACTTGTGCTATACCGCCAATCTGAAGAGCGTAAAATCGAAATTCCTCGTAAGTAATCTCAACTTACCCTATGGAAGAAGAAAAGGTCGCCAATGGCGACCTTTTTTGCATCTAACGATAAGACATATCGAGTGATTACACGTATTCTACGCTATCGATTTCGAAGTCTTTCGCACCACCTGGGGTTTGAATAACGACTTCGTCGCCTTCCATCTTACCAATCAAACCACGAGCAATTGGAGAACTAACAGAGATTCGACCCGATTTAATATCAGCTTCGTCATCACCAACAATTTGGTAAGTTTTTTCTTCTTCTGTATCGCAATCGATCAAAGTCACTGTTGAACCAAAAATCACTTTGCCTGTGTTGTCCATCTTGGTTACGTCGATAACCTGAGCCACAGACAGTTTGTATTCGATGTCACGGATTTGTGCTTCACAGATACCCTGCTCTTCTCGAGCCGCGTGGTATTCTGCATTTTCCTTCAAGTCACCAAGTTCGCGTGCTTCTGCGATTGCTTCTGAAATCTGTGGGCGAAGCTTTAGTAGACGATCGAGTTCTGTGCGTAGCAATTGTTCGCCACGCATTGTCATTGGAACTTTTTCCATTATATAACCTCAAGGCCAAAGGTGTCTTTGGACAAAAAAAGCCCACCCAACCAAATGGCTAGGTAGTGCGTTCGAAGATTTGTTTCAGTTAGTTTAAACAAACTCCGATATGAAATCACCCTAATTCGATTTCACAGCGTGACAGCGAAAGAAATACCTCGTCATGAATTGTTTTTAGATTTAACCATCATCGCAGTTTATTGGAAAACAACACTGTTCATTACACTAAAAACATCAAAAAAGATAAAAACAAATCAATGTCAGACCAATGTTAGCCTCAACCTAACCGTTTAAATACAACAACTTACACTAAAAATCCAGACAATTGAACACTGTTCATTAGTTGGATTTATATCATTTTACTAACTCATAAGGAAACTTTAGCAGTAAAACATGTCCGGCAAGCTGTTACGTCATAGCTTTTTCGAATGTGGGCGATTCTCACGAGTGAAACTATACGCACAACAACAGCTTGTGAGAGATAACCTCTCCCCCATAAAACAATGATTATGGACAGCTAACTAGGACAAATAAGATGAAAAAGACTCTAATTGCTCTTTCTGTATCTGCAGCAGCTATGGCAACTGGCGTTAACGCAGCTGAACTTTACAACCAAGACGGCACTTCTCTAGAAATGGGCGGCCGTGCTGAAGCACGTCTATCTATGAAAGATGGCGACGTAGCGGATAACTCTCGCATCCGTCTAAACTTCCTTGGTACTCAAGCAATCAACGACAACTTATACGGTGTTGGTTTCTGGGAAGGTGAGTTCACTACAGCTGAAGAAGGCGGCGTAGACGGCAACAGCAATCTAGACACTCGTTACGCATACGCTGGTCTAGGCGGTGCTTTCGGTGAAGTTACTTACGGTAAGAACGACGGTGCGCTAGGCGTTATCACTGACTTCACAGATATCATGGCTTACGCTGGTAACACAGCTGCTGACAAACTAGCTGCTGCTGACCGTTCAGACAACATGTTCTCTTACAAAGGCCAATTCGAAAACCTAGCAGTTAAAGCTAGCTACCGTTTTGCTGACCGTGTAGAAGAAAACGGCGCATACAAAGACAACGGCGAAGATGGCTACTCTCTATCTGCAATCTACACTCTAGGTGACACTGGTCTTGACCTAGGTGCTGGTTACGCAGATCAAGCTGACGCTAACGAATACATGCTTGCTGCTTCTTACACTATGAGCGATCTATACTTCGCTGGTGTATTCACTGACGGCGAAAAAGAAGCTGACTTCAAAAACACTGTAGACTACACAGGTTACGAACTAGCGGGTGCTTACACTCTAGGTCAAACTGTGTTCACTTCTACGTACAACAACGCAGAGACAAACGGCGATACTTCAGCGAACAACTTCGCTATCGACGCGTCTTACTACTTCAAGCCTAACTTCCGTGGTTACGTATCGTACAACTTCAACCTAATTGATGCTGGCGATAAAATGGGTTCAACTGAATTCGCTAACCACAAAGCGACTAAAGCTGACGCAGAAGACGAGCTAGCTCTAGGCCTACGTTACGACTTCTAATTCAGTCTTAAGACTTGAAGATAAAATGCTCGCACTATGCGGGCATTTTTTATATCCAGAATTCTGCAATTTTTCGGTATATACTCAATTGCATAACTAACCTCACGAACTTTCACTATGCGCTTACCTTGGTCTTTATTACTTTTTTCTAGTCTCGCCCCACTCACATCTATGGCTTATCCTCATCAAGAGGTTTTGCCAGAAGGCTCCCGTGTCAGCTTGATTGCTGAAAAACTCAACGACCAAAGTGAGCTAACCGGTATTAATCCAACCGACCAATATTTCCCGCCAGCTAGCACGCTAAAAGTCGTCACCGCTTTGGCTGCGAAACTTGAACTGGGAAACAACTTTGCTTTTCGCACTACCCTAGAAAGCTCTAGCTCGGACGCCGTCATTCATTTTTCTGGTGATCCAACGTTGTTGACTGGCGATCTCAAAAATCTACTGACTCGCGCAAAGAAAAACGGTTTAACGCAAATCAAAGGCGACCTATGGCTCGATAATAGTGCCTTTACTGGATACAACCGTGCGGTCGGTTGGCCGTGGGACATTCTAGGGGTTTGTTATAGTGCGCCAGCATCGGCGATCACTCTAAATGACAACTGTGTTCAAGCTTCCATCTACACCAAGAAAAACGGTTCAACACGGGTTTATGTTCCTGAACATCAACCAATTAATGTCAGCACTAGTGTAAAAACCGTGTCTAGAAGCGTCCAAAAGAGCCGTCATTGCGATTTAGACCTAATTGCTAAGCCCGACAACCATTATGAACTTAACGGCTGCCTCGTTGACCGAGGGGACAAACCGTTACCTCTTAAATTTGCCGTACAAGACCCAGAAAGTTACACCAGCAAAAAATTAGAGAAGTTGCTTAAACAAGTTGGAATCAGCTTGAAAGGCAATATCCGTATCGGCACGCCTCCAGAAAAGCAGCGTAAATTGCTCGCGATACATAAATCGAAGCCTTTACCTCAATTGTTGGATCAAATGCTTAAACGCTCTGATAACCTTATTGCCGATACACTGACCAAAACATTGGGCGCGAAGTTTTTTGTCCAGGCGGGAAGCTTCGCCAATGGTACAGAAGCGATCAAGCAAATTATTTTTGCCAATACTGGGGTCGATATCCGTAATGCAAGACTAGAAGATGGCTCTGGCTTATCACGTAACAACCGAATCTCAGCGACCTCTATGGCGGCAATCCTGCGTTACATTTGGCAGCATGAGAAGGAACTCAACCTAATCGCCATTATGCCAAAGTCAGGTGAATCTGGGACTTTGCAGTACCGAAAAAGTATGCGTAAGGCACCGATCAAAGGGCAGTTGATAGCAAAGAGTGGCTCGTTATACGGGACTTACAATATGGCAGGGTATGGGTTAGATAAGAATGGTAAACCAAACACTGTGTTTGTTCAGTTTGTATCGGATTATTTCCCAGAAAAAAGGGACGATAACAAACCTGTCGTCGCCCCTATTACGCGTTTTGAAAAACTCTTCTATCAAGACATTATCAGCTTCAGTCAGGCAATACCTAAGAAGTAGTTAACAACGGTAAAGTAAATCCACATACCTGAGATATCAACAATTGATGCTAAAACTGGGCTCACCAAAACGGCAGGGTCCAGTTTAAATGCTCGAGCAATAATAGGCAGTAGCCCACCTAATGTCGTCGAAATAGTCACCTGAATAAACAGAGCGACTGCAATAGCAAATGCGATGGTTTCAAGCTCAAAACCGCCCGTTGATTGATTACCGCTAAACAGCATAATTCTGCCAATCATCACGATAGAAATCGTAAACGCGATACATAAAGCGACGCGGCTTTCTTTCCAAAGCACTGCAAGCCATTGACGCTTCTTAAGCTCCCCAGTTGCAAGAGCTCGGATAACTAACGTAGCCGCCTGCGTTCCTGTATTACCACCAGCAGCAGCAATCACAGGCATGTATACAGCCAGCAAAACCAATTGGCTTAGTGTGTCCTCGTATTGAGCGATGATAAGTCCAGAGACAATACCAAGTAATGCAAGGGCAATGATCCAGCCAATACGCTGCTTCACATGCTCGATAACACTCGTCGATAAATAACCGTCCGGTGTATCAACCTCTGACATATGCAGCCCTAGCTGGTGCGCATAATGTCTCGCTCGTTTGTCATACCCTGCTTGTTCTAGTTGAGCAATTAGGCTGTTCACATAACCAACCGAGCAGTGCTGTAAAATACCGACGGCTTCGTCGATAGGCATTACGGTCAATAAGTGTAGCTGTTGCTCCTGCTCATATTGCAGAAATGCATTACGAGCGGCACCAATTTCAACCTCTGAGAAGTTTGGTGTTGTTTCAATAAAAGTGTTGTTCATTACCGTCATGGCGAATCTCCCGATTGGCATTGGTAACGACCATCGACAACGCACGCAAAAGGTTGTTCGCGCACTTGCTTTCTATATAACAAAATCAAGATGCGTGAAGACATCAATGCAATTGCACTGTCTGTTCAGAATTAGTTGAAGGAAATAACAAGAAGGAAAAATAGAAAAGATGCCTTACCACTCAGGTAAGGCGGAGATCGCCAATACCGAAGCGGGTTATTTCGCTCCCTTAATCTTACTCACCCAGCAACTGGGAGGATGGTCGGTATTGTTCATGTAAATCTCCGATAAAGCTGCTCATTTTGCAGCGCGCGTATAGTAACAAAGTTCATCTGTTTTTACAGTCAATGTCACACGATTTCACTAAATTTTAATACAAAAAAAGCGCCTATTAGGCGCTTTCATTTTGGGCAGTTATTGATTACTTAATAGTAATACGTGCAAATTTGCGTTTGCCAACTTGGAATACGTAAGTTCCAGATTCTGGCGCAAACTTCGCATCAGCAACTTTCTCGCCTTCAATCTTAGCTGCGCCTTGTTTAACCATGCGCATTGCTTCAGAAGTTGAAGCACATAGACCAGCTTCTTTCAGTAGGTTTGCTACTGGTGTGCCCGCTTCAAAATCAAACTCAGGCATTTCATCTGGAATTTGGTTCTTAGCAAAACGGTTCACGAATTCTTGCTCTGCCGCATCAGCATCCGCTTCACTATGGAAACGAGCAATGATTTCTTTCGCTAACAGTACTTTAATATCACGAGGGTTCTTACCTGCTTCCACGTCAGCTTTGAACTGTGCAATTTCTTCCAATGGACGGAAAGACAGTAGCTCGTAGTAGCTCCACATTAGATCGTCAGAGATAGACATGATCTTACCAAACATTTCGCTTGGCGCTTCGCTAATACCAATGTAGTTACCAGAAGATTTAGACATCTTCTTCTCACCGTCTAGACCAACAAGCAGTGGCATCATTAATACCACTTGTGGTTTTTGACCGTGAGATTTTTGCAGTTCACGACCCATTAGTAGGTTGAACTTCTGGTCAGTACCACCAAGCTCAACGTCTGTTTCCATTGCTACTGAGTCCCAACCTTGCAGTAGTGGGTACATAAACTCATGAATAGCGATTGGCTGACCACCTGCGTAACGCTTTTTAAAATCGTCACGTTCTAGCATACGTGCAACCGTTTGGTTTGCCGCTAGACGAATCATACCCTCGGCACCAAGCTCAGATAGCCACTCAGAGTTGAACTGAATCTTAGTCTTAGCCGGGTCAAGAATCTTAAATACTTGCTCTTTGTATGTCTCTGCATTGCGCAATACGTCTTCACGGCTAAGTGGAGGACGCGTTGTGTTCTTACCTGTTGGGTCGCCAACCATTGCAGTGAAGTCACCGATTAGGAACGTCACTTCATGACCTAGCTCTTGGAACAAGCGAAGCTTATTGAAAATAACCGTATGGCCTAGGTGGATGTCAGGTGCTGTTGGATCGGCACCGAGTTTAATACGTAGAGGACGGCCTTCTTTTAGTTTCGCGATCAGCTCTTCTTCTGGAATCAGCTCTTCAACACCGCGCTTAATCTCGGCTAATGCAGCTTCAATGCTCGCCATTCTTGTTCACTCCCACAGATTTGGCAAAAATATAATAGCTGAACATCTTACTTGAATAGCGATGCATTTTGAAACACGTTAGACTAGGTAGTTGTCAATTTTTACGTTTAATTTAGCAATCAAGTACCTTATGCATTCGATTTTTGTCAGACTCCCACTCTTGCACAAAGTATTGATCGGCTTTTTTAGTGCCCTCATCATCTTTGCACTATTCTTTTTGCCTGATCCGCAAGACCTCGACCCGCAGCAAAGCCGACTCAAAGTTGGTGAGCACTATTCGGTACCAATTTCTGTAGAATCTCCCGAGCGCAGCGCCTCTTCTAATCTTCCTTCTGTTTTGCGTTGGGAAACCTACAAAGTCAAAAATGGCGAAAGCGCTGCCGTCCTGTTTAATCGTGTAGGGCTCTCCCCTCGTCTTCTTCACGAACTCATCACTTCAGATAAAGAGATCAAAGCGCAGCTTACTCGGCTTCGTCCCGGAGACCGATTGCAATTTGGCTTTGATGAAAATAACGATTTTATACAGCTAAAACGTACATTGAATGCTTTTGAAACTTTCCGTATCAAGTTGCAGGGAAGTAAATACGTCTCTGAAGTCGACAAAAAAGAAGTCGACTATCAATACAACTACGCCGAAGCGACGATTAAATCTAACTTCTGGAATGCTGGTATTTCATCGGGATTGAATGCAAATCAAATCATGGAGCTGGCGGGAATCTTTGGTTGGGATATCGACTTTGCGCTGGATATTCGTAAAAACGACACCTTCCGAGTACTTTATCAAGAAGAGGTCGTCGAGGGCGAAGTCATTGGACGTGGTAAGATCATCGCCGCAGTCTTTAAAAACCAAGGTGACACCTTCACCGCGATTTTAGATGAGAAGAGTGGTAAGTACTTCGACGAAAATGGTCGAGCAATGAAAAAGGCCTTCTTACGTGCGCCTCTGGATTTCCGCCGTGTAACCTCAAACTTCAACCCTCGTCGCCTTCACCCAGTAACCGGGAAAGTTCGCCCTCACCGTGGTACAGACTATGCAGCACCAGTTGGTACTCCAATTTGGGCTGCGGGCAACGGCGTAGTGCTTAAGTCGGCTTACAACAAATTCAATGGTAACTACGTCTTCATTAAACACAGCAATACCTATGTGACTAAGTACTTACACTTAACCAAACGTATGGTGAAGACAGGTCAACGTGTTAAACAAGGACAAACGATTGGTACTCTAGGTGGTACTGGACGAGTAACCGGACCTCACCTGCATTATGAGTTCTTAGTAAACGGCGTACACAAGAACGCAAGGACGGTAAAATTGCCGCAATCGAAATCTTTGACGGGGAAAGCAAAGCAAACCTTTATGGCTAACGCGAAAATCAGCATGGCGAAGCTTGACCGTTACAGTAAGTTACTCGCAATGAAATAATGTTGAGTGATGCGAGTAAAAATTGAATCACCAAGAGGCAGCCTAGGCTGCCTCTTTTGTTTCTGTTTGAGAATCATCAATATTATGCTCACGTCCAAGCATTAGCAGGCAAGGCGTTAAAACCAAAGTCAGCACGGTCGCAAATGCCAAGCCACCAGCAACTGCGGTTGCTAATTGTGACCACCACTGGGTACTTGGTGCGCCAAATTCAACTTTTTGATTCACCAAATCGATGTTCATTTCTAACACCATTGGCAACAAACCTAATATGGTCGTCACTGTGGTAAGCAAGACAGGGCGCAAGCGCTGAACCCCAGTCCGTAATATCGCGTCCGACTTTTCTAGACCACGTTTACGCATTTGGTTGTAGGTATCGATCAAGACGATGTTGTTGTTGACGACAATACCCGCTAACGCAATAACACCAATACCTGACATGATAATACCGAACGGTTTTTGGAAGATAAGCAAACCGGCAAATACTCCAACCGTAGAAAACAGGACGGCACTAAGGATCAAAAAGGCTTGGTAAAAGCTGTTGAACTGGGTAATCAAAATCAACGCCATAACGCCAAGTGCAACCATAAAGGCACTTTGTAAAAACGCAGAAGAGTTTTCTTGCTCCTCGTTTTGACCGCGAATTTTAAACTCAATACCAGCAGGCAAGCGCAGCTGCTCTACTTCTGCAGCTATCTTTGGTAATTCAAGAGCAAGGTTATAACCTTCAACCATGTCTGCTTTGATGTTCACTACGCGTCGACCATCAACACGTCGAATCGTATCTTGCTTATGGTCCGGCTTAATCTGCGCAAAGTTCGTGATCGGCACTAAGCCAGCCGCCGTTTTTACGCGTAATTGATCAAAGCGCCCGATATCCCGCTTATCTTGCGGATAACGCACTAAGATATCGACTTCTTCATCGGCATCATCGGGCAGATAATCACCAATCTTCAAACCGTTAGTCACAAACTGGACAGTATTACCAACCAAAGTCGCATCAGCAGCAAAACGAGAAGCATCGTCTCTGCGGATATCAATCTGCCAATCAATCCCCTCTTTATTAGTGGTGTCACTCAAGTTAGTTAAAGCGGGATTGCGATCAGCCCAGTAACGAACCATTTTGGCCGCACTGTCTAACTGATCAATGCTTGAGTTTTGTGCCGACATTTCAATGACGAGATCATGCTCTACTGGCGGACCAGCATCGGGGAATTTGTACTCCAACTCTACGCCTGAGAATTGATTAGTAGTCTGTTTGAGCTCTTCAATGATGTCTTTCACTTTGCGACGATATTGCCAATCGACAGGCGTAATCTGAATCTGACCAATCTCATCACCATCATTTGAATCCGTTCCGGTACGCGTATAGACACTCTCAAACTCATCGTGTCCTAGCATGACTTTTTCGATCTCTTTCATCACGACGTCTTTTTCGTTGATCGATAAATCACCGTAAGAACGCACCTTGACGGTAAAGAAAGCAGGATCTACCTCTGGAAAAAACTCCGCACCTAAGCCAGCTTTGCTGTAAGTAAAACCGACTCCACCCGCAAGCAATATCGCACTGAGTAACACTTTAAGTGGGTGCTTAATCGCAATCGACAACGTACGATAGTAAAGCTTTGTAATGCCCGTCGCTTTCTCAAACTCTCCGTTGTGCAAGTCAACCATCTCTTGCTGGCTTTTCTGGTTAACAGCTTGAGGCTTACCGATGATTCCGCCTATAACTGGCACAAATAACAACGCCATTACAAGAGAAGCAGTCAAGGTTGCAATTAAGGTTAATGGTAAATACTTCATGAACTCGCCAGTAATATCTGGCCAAAAGAGTAATGGAGCAAATGCGGCGAGAGTGGTGGCCGTAGAGGCTGTAATCGGCCATG
The DNA here is from genome assembly GCF_001557775.1 of Vibrio sp. MOR3. NCBI lineage: Bacteria > Pseudomonadati > Pseudomonadota > Gammaproteobacteria > Vibrionales > Vibrionaceae > Vibrio > Vibrio sp. MOR3. The sequence continues at coordinate 100,732 of NZ_LNRD01000011.1, forward strand.
CCATACGTTTTGCAGCATCACGATAGGCTTCTTTACGTGGTATACCCTCTTGCATCCGCCTATCGGCAAACTCTGTCACGACAATAGCCCCATCAACGAGCATGCCGACTGCCATGATGAGAGCAAACAACACAACAATGTTGACCGTTAAGCCAAATACCGACAGAACTAATAACCCCGTCAGGAAAGAACCCGGAATAGAGATCCCAACAAGCAACGCCGTTCGAACCCCAAGAATTGCAATGATAACAATCACCACAAGAATGATTGCCGAGAGAATGTTGTTTTGCAGATCGTTGAGCATCAGTTTGACGTCATCAGACTGATCCCACGTGTATTTGACTTGTAGGTTATTCGGCCACTCTGAACGCTTTTGTGCCTCGAGCATTACTTGTTTGACTAACTCAACTGTCTCAATGATGTTTTCACCCGCGCGCTTTTTGACGTTGAGAACAACAGCAGGATTACCATCTAAGCGAGCAAAACTCTCAGGATCACGAAACGCCCTACGCACCGTCGCCACATCTCCAAAGGTAATCACCTCTTTGCCATTAACTTTAATTGGCAACTCTAAGACGTCTTTTAAAGAATCAAAAACAGAAGGGACTTTAACTGAGAAACGACCATATCCCGTATCGACAAAACCTGCTGCTACGACACGGTTGTTTAACGCGATCAAGTTGTAGATATCCGCTTGATCCAAACCGTAGCTTTCCATCAGCAATGGATCGACGACGATCTCTACAATGTCCTCCCGATCTCCCGCAATATCGACTTCTAGCACCTGACGATAGCTTTCTAATTTATCGCGAAGTACACGGGCAATTTGTACGGTTGTACGTTCTGGTACAGTCCCGTAAAGCACAACCGTAAGTACTGGTTCTTCAGAGGCAAATGTGACTTCATTTACGGTCGGTTCATCGCTGTCTTCTGGCAACTTCGGCTTAGCTAGATCGACAGCATCACGCACATCGGCCATTGCTTCAGCAAGATCGACGCCTACACTGAACTCTAACGTCACAGAGGCATGACCTTCTGAAGCCACAGCGGTCATTTCTTTTACGCCTTCAATCGAACGCAACTCTTGCTCTATTGGGCGTACCAATAAGCGTTCAGCATCTGTTGGTGAAATCCCCTGATGCCCAACAGAAACATAAATGATTGGGATAGTGATGTCGGGACTCGACTCTTTGGGGATCGTGATGTAGGTGATCACACCTGCAATCAAAATCATCACCAACAAGGTGAGCATGGTACGTGCACGCGATAACGCAGCATCAATCAAAGCAAACATATTGCCTCCTTACTGCTGATTCGCGGCTTCGATGGCGTCATCCACCTTGGTCGCCATCACTAAATCACCATCACGCGCAAAACCTTGTCCGAGCACAATGATATCAACTTGGTCGCCCAATCCAGACAGCCAAACGCCATCTTTTTCGGCTTTCACAAGTTGAATAGGAACAAAGTGGACATGCTGATCACTCAGTGTCTTGATGCCAAGGTTGCCTTCTTCATCGAGCGCGAGCATCGCTGCGGTCACTTTTACGGCCAACACTTCACTCAAAGACAACACGACTTCGGCACTGATCCCCGCCGGCATTACACTCTCACGGTTATCAATTTCGATCTCAATGGGGAACGTATTAGTTGAAGTCGAAGACACACGTCCGATATAACGAATTGAGCCTTGGTGGTGAAGGTTGTTGATCGTGCGAACGTCAGCGACTTGGCCTTCTTTTAAATACTGAATGTGACGCTCGCTCACATCCGCCTCGATGACTAACTTTTCAAGGTCAATAACGGTGGCGATCGGATCGCCAACACCAACAAAATCACCAACTTCAACGAATCTATGGTCAAGAATGCCATCGAAAGGCGCTCTTACTTTGGTGTTTTTGAGTGCAGTTTCAACGTTACTTAGGCTTGCTCGAGCATCAACCAAGGCAGCTTGTGCTGTGGCAAACGCAACTTCACCCTGTAAGCCTCGATTTTTCAGAGACTCTGCGGCTTTAAACTCTTTTTCTTTAACACGCAGCATCGCTTTAGCGCGTTTGAGCTGAATATCGAGGTCACGTTCATCAATATTGGCAATCACCTGCCCTTGTTTCACGCTTTGCCCTTTTTGCACATTCAAACTGATGATCTTACCTGCGACTTCAGCCCCTAGGCGAGCTTGTCGATTTGGTGCAGTGCGACCGTACAGTTCAATGGTTTTGCTGGTTGGTTGGGCGGTAAAAGAGTTGAACATCACCTTAGCAACAGGTGTGTCTTCAGATTGAGAGTTTGAAAGAGAAGCCGTTTCGTCTTGTGCTTTAAGTTGACCCATTGCGAGCCAAGCAGCTAAAGCGATCACAAGCGTTAGAGAGACTAGCCATGGACGCTCTACAATACGACGTCCAAAAGAAGATCCAGACATACAAAGTCCTTTTTATTTTTAGCTCGCAGCTCTCTTTGGAACTGGGAGTGCGTTTACGTGACTTCCTGCTACGTAAAACTCAGGCAGCCAATTGGCTGCCTGTTGTCGTGTTAATTAAACACTGAATGATGCACCACAACCACAAGTTGTCGTCGCATTTGGGTTATTGACGAAGAAGCGAGCTCCTTCTAAACCTTCTGTGTAATCAACCACGCCACCGATTAGGTATTGCAGGCTCATTGGGTCTACAACCAGTGTTACACCGCTGTTTACGATTGTTGTGTCGCCTTCATTTACGTTCTCATCAAATGTGAAACCGTATTGGAAACCACTACAGCCGCCACCAGTAATGTATACGCGTAATTTCAGCGCTGGGTTTTCTTCTTCCGCAATCAACGTTTGAACGCGAGATGCCGCGGCATCAGAAAAAGACAATGGTACGTTTACTTCGCTCACGAAGACCTCTCTCACTCGTGTAATGCGTCAAGCCTGAAGCAAGACGTCAAATTTGTGCTAATTAGAGCGATTATCCAATACCTGACCAACTCGTTCAAGTATTCACCGTCGATTCTTTATATCCGATGCTGATATGTAAGATTACAACGCCAGACTACACATAAATTACCCAAAACGTTTCTAACTTGAAATTAGCTAGGTACAATGCGCTCCACTTGGTCCGAGCAATCAAAAGAGGATAACCCCATGACCAAATCATCAGAGCTATATCAAAAGGCTCAGCAAACCATTCCTGGCGGTGTGAACTCACCAGTTCGTGCATTCAACGGCGTTGGCGGTTCTCCGCTATTTATCGAACGAGCAGACGGTGCCCTGATTTTTGATGCCGATGGTAAAGCGTACATTGATTACGTTGGCTCTTGGGGTCCTATGATTCTAGGTCATAACCACGCAGTTATCCGTCAAGCAGTTATCGATGCAGCACAACGCGGTCTAAGTTTTGGTGCGCCAACTGAGATGGAAATCGCGATGGCTGAGCTTGTATCTGAGCTCGTGCCATCAATGGAACAAATCCGCATGGTGAGCTCTGGCACAGAAGCAACCATGAGTGCTATCCGTCTTGCTCGTGGCTTCACTGGCCGTGACAAGATCATGAAATTTGAAGGTTGTTACCACGGCCACGCTGACAGCTTGCTAGTAAAAGCGGGCTCTGGCGCACTAACTCTAGGCCAACCAAGCTCTCCTGGCGTTCCTGCAGATTTTGCTAAGCATACGTTAACGGCAACATTCAACGATCTAGATTCAGTACGTGAACTGTTCGCTGCAAACAAAGGCGAAATCGCTTGTATCATCGTTGAGCCAGTTGCGGGCAACATGAACTGTATTCCACCAGTAGAAGGCTTCCATGAAGGTCTACGCGAAATCTGTGACCAAGAAGGTGCACTACTGATATTTGATGAAGTAATGACAGGTTTCCGTGTTGCTCTTGGTGGCGCACAAGCACACTACAACATCAAACCAGACCTAACGACACTAGGTAAGGTTATCGGTGGTGGTATGCCAGTGGGCGCTTTTGGTGGTCGTAAAGAAGTCATGCAATACGTAGCGCCAACAGGCCCTGTTTACCAAGCAGGCACGCTTTCTGGTAACCCAGTTGCAATGGCAGCAGGCTTTGCATGTTTGAACCTTCTAAAAGAAGAAGGGAACGAAAAGCGCCTAGCAGCAAAAACTAAGCAACTTGCACAAGGCTTCAAAGAACTTGCCGACAAACACGGCGTGCCATTGGTAGTAAACCAAGTGGGCGGTATGTTTGGCTTCTTCTTCACTGACCAAGAAACCGTAACGTGCTACAAAGACGTGACTAAGTGCGATGTTGAGCGCTTCAAACGTTTCTTCCACCTAATGCTAAAACACGGCGTATACCTAGCGCCATCGGCATTCGAAGCAAGCTTCACTTCTCTTGCACACGGCTCAAAAGAGATCGATGCAACATTAGAAGCGGCAGATCGCTGTTTTGCAATTCTGGCAGAAGAAGCGAAGTAAGCTTTTCTCCCCAGAACATCAATACTAAAAAGGACCTTCACGGTCCTTTTTTATTGCCTGCATTACGCTTGCCAGTTAAAAATCACTAAGATAGCTAACACGCCAAGAACGATACCAAACCACGGAATACGCTTAGTTTTCTTTTCACTCTGACACTTCTTGTCACCGTTACAACAACCCATTTTTCTATCTCTTGATTGATAACTGCCTGATTTGTGGTCATTATAACAAGGTCCGTTGCACCTTCCCAATTCGGCTATGTCATAAGCTTGAAAGAATCGTCGGTGCAAAGTAATAAAGGTTTGACGCTGTGGTATAAAGCGCTAGCCGTAACATCATCCGTAAGTTGGATTAATCCCATGCCGAACAATGTAAAAATCACGTCGAGTCACCGAGTGTTAGTTGTTGCACTACTCGCCGCTGCTTTTGCCTGCTATTTATTGGTTGAGCCCTATGTAAACTCAATCGTAATGGCCTTTATCATCTCGCTACTTATGTTCCCAATACATGAGTGGTTTGAGAGCAAAATGCCTAACCATAAAAACTTGGTCTCGCTACTCTCTTGTGTGGTTCTAACCTTTATTATTGTGATTCCATTGTTGTTTGTCTTTGCTGCTATCGTTCAGCAAGGTTCCGTCTTTTCTCAAAACACCTATAAGTGGGTGACCAATGGTGGAATCCAAGATATCTTCCAACACCCTTGGGTAGTCAAAGGTTTAGCACTGGTTAATGAGTACTTACCTTTCGATAAAATAGAACCTCAAGCTATCGCAGAGAAGATTGGTCAATTCGCCACATCATTTGGTTCAAACCTTGTAGCTATTAGCGCAAAAATCCTCGGTGATGCAACGAACTTCCTAATGGATTTCTTCCTAATGTTGTTCGTTTTGTTCTTCCTACTGCGTGACCACGACAAGATCATCTCGGCGATGCGCCATATTCTGCCGCTCTCTCGTAGCCAAGAAGACAAAATACTGACCGAAATTGAGCAAGTATCGAAATCTGCAGTTATGGGCTCGTTCTTAACCGCAATAGCGCAAGGTTTCGCTGGCGGTATCGGTATGTGGCTTGCTGGTTTTCCGGGCTTATTCTGGGGCACCATGATGGGCTTCGCCTCTTTCATTCCAGTGGTCGGTACCGCACTGATCTGGATTCCAGCAGCAGCCTACTTGTTCCTGACTGGTGACACCACTTGGGCAATCTTCTTGACGGTGTGGAGTATCGTTGTCGTTGGTTCGATCGATAACCTATTACGTCCATTGCTAATGCAAGGCAGCGCAGGTATGAACACGCTAATGATCTTCTTCTCGCTGCTGGGTGGTCTGCATCTATTTGGTTTAATTGGCCTTATTTACGGTCCACTGATCTTTGCCGTGACTATGGTTCTATTCAATATCTACGAAGAAGAGTTTAAAGACTTCCTCAACCAACAAGACAATAGCTAACAACCGCTTATTCACTTCAAGCTTGGGCCAGATTATGCGAAAATCTGGCCCTAATTATTTCTGATGAACCAAATTTATGTCTGCTTATATCGCTCCAAGCCAAATAGCTCAGCGTCAACTCGAGTATTTTAACGGAAAACACGTTTTAGTTGCTGGTGAAGTAGAAGACTTATTTCCACTGGAACTGGTGGATCACTGTGAGTCAGTTGAAGTATTCACTTCAAACTACAGCTATTACCGTCAAATCAGTACTTCTGAAAAAATCAAAAGCCATTTTGGTTCAGAGTTTGATGCCGATACGCAGGCAGACATGGTGTTACTGTACTGGCCAAAGGCAAAGCCAGAGGCGGAGTACCTACTCGCTATGTTAATGGCGAAGCTAGGCATCAACACTGAGATCGTAGTCGTCGGCGAAAATCGCTCCGGCGTGAAAAGCATTGAGAAGATGTTTAAAGGCTATGGTCCTGTGAAGAAGTACGACACGGCTCGTCGTTGTTCATTTTACTGGGGAACATGCTTGAGCGAGCCAAAGCCGTTTGATCAAGCAGAATGGTTTAAATCTTATACCATTACTCTTGGAGAACAATCCGTTGAAGTAAAAAGCCTTCCAGGTGTATTCAGCCATGGTGAATTTGACTTGGGTAGCCAATTACTTTTAGAAACGTTGCCAAACCTGTCAGGTAAAGTGCTCGACTTCGGTTGTGGTGCAGGTGTTTTAGGCGCATTTATGGCGAAAGCCAATCCAGAAATTGCGATTGAAATGTGTGACATCAACGCGTATGCCATCACTTCAAGCCAAGCAACACTCGAAGCGAACGGGTTATCAGGTCGTGTTTTTGCCTCAGATATCTACTCAGACACGGCTAAAGACTACCGTTTTATCATTAGTAACCCACCATTCCATAGTGGTTTAGACACCAACTATAACGCTGCCGAAACCTTACTTGGACAAGCACCACACTACATGACACGAGGTGGTGAAATGATCATCGTTGCAAACAGCTTCTTGAAATACCCTCCAATTATTGAGCAAACATTCAATAATTGCGAGACGCTAAATAAGACTAATAAGTTCTCGATTTACTACGCTAAAAAGCCTTAGCTTCTCTTTGCGCAGGTGAAATCCTGCGCATTTCTTACTTAAATTTCATTCAACTCTTCGAAAAACTGCGTCACTCCCCACGCTTTGCAATCAACTTTCTTGTCAAAGAAAAAAAACTCGTTAATTTTGTTAATTCTATCGAATCTAACTTCTTATCCGTTTTTAACGAGAACCTTGGCAAGCCCTAGTAATTTGGTCGCTGCCCTTTTATGAGTTGTAATCTTATTCATGTTTAAATTCTACAAAAAGCAGAAATTTAAGCGCCTGCAAAGCACGCTAATGACCGCGTTTTTGGTTCTTAGTATCACGCCTTTGACGATCACTGCGATTTTCTTCCTGCAGTCACACAGTAAAGATCTTCAAGAACAAAGTACCTCACACCTACTTTCTGTGCGTGACACGAAGCAACAACAGATCATCGACTACTTTGCGGCTCAAGAAACTGAGGTCATGGGCTTTGTTCGCTCAGAATTGGCGTATGCTAGTGGTGGTCGATTCTATGGTTTAGTCAATGCATTCAGTCGCCTAGGGCATGATATTGACGAAGCGAGAGAGAACGCACAGCAACGTTATATCCAAGGCAGTGGCGACCAGATAAAAACTTCAATTTTGCCAGAGTCCTCTAACTATGTTGGTAGTGAGCGTTATCGCCTATTACATAAACGCTACCACTGGGCGTACCTAGAACTGTTAAAGCGCTCTGACTTCAACGACATCTTGTTGGTCGACATTGACGGTAACGTGACTTATTCGATCAATAAAGATGACAATTACGGCACAAACTTACTGACTGGCAGCTATAAAGACAGCGCCTTGGGCCGAACATTCAAACGTCTGTCGGAGGACGTTAATGCGCGTCGTAAAGTCAATGAAGATTACACACCTGTTGTGTTTTCTGACTTTGAGATCGAAAACGGTAAGCAAGTCGCCTGGCTAGGTGCGCCGATTGTTCAGCAAGGTTACCTGCACAGCTATGCCATGTTCCGACTACCAAACAATGGCATTACAAAGCTAATTGCAGAAATTAACCGCGATTCTTCTATTGAGACTTTGTTGGTTGGCAGTGATCACAAACCTCGCACAATTAACACCAAGCAAGACAACATCCAAAACAGCCTAGAAATTATCGACAAAGCACTCGCGGGCGAAACCGAAGTAGGCACTTACAGCAACCGCTTAGGTGAAGAGATGATCGCGGCGTTTGCACCCATTGAAACTCGAGGTCTAACTTGGGCGCTAGTCGTGCAGCTTCCTGAAAAAGAAGCGTTTGCCCGTGTCCATCAGCTTGAGAAACTGTTTGTGATTGCGATGTTGATTGCAATTGTATTAGTCGTTATCGCTTCACATTACCTATCTAATTTCATCACTTCGCCGCTACTCAAGCTTACTTGGGCAGCAGAGAAAGTGTCTGCTGGTGACTTAGATGAGACGACCTTTAATACTCAGCGAAAAGATGAGATCGGGCGTCTTGCGATCAGCTTTGAACGTATGCAGCGCTCAATTCGAGAAAAGATTCAAACGATTAAACAACAAAACGAAGAGCTTGAGAGCAACATTAAGTTGATTCAAAAGCAAAACGAGGAGTTGCAATTAGCAGACAAACTCAAAGATGAATTCCTAGCAACTACGTCTCACGAATTGCGGACACCGCTACACGGCATGGTGGGGATTGCAGAGACATTGGTATCTGGCGCAAACGGTGCGATTCCTGCGAGCCAAAAATACCAGCTAGACATCATTATTAAGAGTGGTCAGCGCTTGGCAAATCTCGTTGATGATTTATTGGATTATCATAAGATGCGCTATGGCAGCATGGATATCCAAAAATCAGCGGTAAGCTTAGCAAGTGCAACACGTTTGGTACTGGAACTCTCTGGCCACCTGTTAGGTAACAAAACAATCCGCATCATTAACCAAGTCCCTGCGGATTTAAAAGCGGTCTCTGCCGATCCACAACGTATAGAGCAAGTGCTTTACAATTTGATTGGTAACGCAATTAAGTACACCTCAGAAGGTAAAATTGTCATCTCCGCAAATGTGGTGGACGATCAGGTGCGCGTCCAAGTCGTTGATACTGGCCAAGGTATCCCAGCGGAACATTTGGAGCACATCTTTGAACCGCTCATTCAGGCGGGCCAAGATGCAAGTCGTTACCGTCAGGGTGCAGGACTCGGCCTATCCATTAGCCGTCAGCTTATCGAGTTGATGGGCGGCTCACTGTATGTCAGTAGTCAACCAATGGTAGGAACAACCTTTAGCTTCACTTTACCTCTTGCAACAGAAGAGGAAATAAAAGCAACACAAACTCTGGCGGCTCGTGGTCACTTCCAAATCCCTGAAGCAAATTTGGAAAACACCGACGACTTATCTCTGCCAGAAAACCCGGATGGTCCACTACTCTACGTCGCAGATGATGAACCAGTAAACTTACGCGTTTTAGAGAGCTTCTTACGATTGGAAGGCTATCGAGTGCGTACGATTTCAGATGGCCCTGATACGCTAGCGTTAATTGAACAAGAGAAACCAGAGCTGTTGCTATTGGATATCATGATGCCAGGCATGAGTGGCTACCAGGTATGTAGCGAGTTACGTAACACTTACGACCACGCAGAACTGCCGATCATCATGTTAACGGCATTAAGCCAGACAGAAGATCGTGTAAGAGGCTTCGAGGCTGGTGCAAATGATTACTTGTCCAAACCATTTAATAAACAAGAACTAGCCGCTCGAATCCAAGCGCATTTGACAGCAAGCAAAGCCGAAATGCGTCACATGGAAAACAAGTTGCTTGAATCTGAGCTGCGTCAACGCGCAGAAGTCGAAGCCAGTTTACTTGAAACACAAGGACGTTTGTTAGAGCAACTTGAATCTGCTCCAGAGGCCATCATCTGTTTGCGAGAAGACCAACGAATTCGCTTTGCCAACGAGGCGGCTTGTAAACTCTTCAAACGCAGCCTAGAACAGTTAAAACGCTCATCAGCTGATGAACTCATTGCGCCAAAATTCTTAACCGTCAAGCAACCACACTACTGTGGCAAGATTGATATCTACATCGAAGATATTCGTCAAAACATTGAAGCAGACATTCTCAAACTGCCAGAAGGCTCTGGTTTAGACGTTATGTACATCTTTAACGTTGGTGGTGGAGCAAACGCAGCACGTATTCATAATCTGGAAACGGCAGTAGAAGTTCTTTCATGCTATGCGTTCGATGGAGACAAAGATCAACTACAAAAACTGAAAGAGTTGGGCGGAGAGTTTACTCGTCTTGCCGACAAAGCATTAGGCAATAAGAAAGATAAACAAGAGTTGATGCGTGAAGTACTGGTTGATGCGATGACACATGCTTTAGAATACTGGGAGTCCGTTACAGGAGAAACCAAGTTTGCTTTCGCTGAGCAAAGCGGCTTTTGGCGTGTTTACCTAGACCGCAGTACATTACAGACTCGAACACTTGATAAATACATGCGCATCGAAACTTTGCCAAAAACACCACGCTGGAGAACCGTTTTAAACTCGATAGAGTTTATTCTTGAGCACTGTAAAGAACAAAGCCCAGAACGTGCTTACATCGAAGCACAGCGGGACAAACTGCAAAGGCTCCTCACGAGCTAAGCATGCCTATTTTAATTCAAGCCCTGCCTCACGCAGGGCTTTTTTTGATAGTAAAAGCAGCCATCCTAGCTTCCACAGCAATGCTCAAATGTATTCACCTCATTCACCACTCAATAATGGACCACTTTCCCACCTCAGTCCTTCCTATAAGACTTGGAAGCAACATATCAGAATCATTTTTAAAAGATGATTAAACCAAGTTTTTTCTGGGCTGAGCGACGGCAAATAGCATCGTGTCATTTCGAACAAATACGCAGAAAAAACACTTCCTTTCCCCTATAAAAAAAGCATAATCAGCCGCCAAATTTCATCGCCGAAATGGGCTATTTTTTACTTTTAAAGGGAAAATTGACCAACAATTAACGGAGATTGCGAAGTCAATCACAACAGAACGGCAGATTAAATTTCACCTAGTTAATTAACAAAATTTTCGTGTGTGAGCCAGATCGCCAAAGCAAAGAGAACACAAAGCAAACATACAATAAAAGACCTATGACGTAAGCAACCACTAACACGCAGTATTTGTACGGATATAAACTGCGACACATATCAACGTTTGTTTTTTAGCCTGCAGAGACTTAAAAACGAACAAAATGACGTTTGTAACGTAGTTGGCTTAATTTTTAACGTTTTTAACGGGAATCGAGTTTGATTATTTTGTGGATAAGGTGTTTTCTTAGTCCTGCCTAAGGCCTACAGGCCACTCTTAGAGCGACACAATTTGAAGTGTAGTGAAGAGGTGGGCCTTGGAGAGTGTTTATCAATTGATGACATTCAATTCCATTAGTGAAATGAAAGCAAATAGTAAGGAACAGCTATGCTTGCCAATATTAAAAAAACAGCACTAGCAACAGCAATTATTGCAACGGCTACTACAGGTTTTGCATCAGTAGCTACAGCCGCTGAGCGCAGTGAACTGACTATCCACCCTAAAGAGTTTACAACTTTTGTTCGTAACTTTAACCCTTTCTTGGGTGCAACTAACCTGCACACAACTACTGACTTTATTTACGAGCCTCTAGTTGTTTTCAACGAAATGCACGGTAACACACCGGTATTCCGTCTAGCAGAAAACTTCCAAATGTCTGACGACCTAATGAGCGTAACTTTCGATATCCGTAAAGGCGTAAAATGGTCTGACGGCGAAGCGTTTACCGCTGATGACGTTGTTTACTCTTTCAACCTAGTTAAAGAGAAGCCAGAGCTAGACCAATCTGGTATCAACTCTTGGGTAACTGGCGTAGAAAAAGTTAACGATTACAAAGTTAAGTTCCGTCTAAGCGAAGCAAACTCAAACGTTCCTTACGAAATTGCTAAAGTACCAGTTGTACCTAAGCACGTATGGAGCAAAGTGAAAGATCCATCAACATTCACTAACGAAAATCCAGTAGGTTCTGGCCCATTCACAGTGATCGACACTTTCACTCCTCAACTGTACATCCAGTGTGAAAACCCGAACTACTGGGATGCAGCGAACCTAGACGTTGACTGTCTACGTGTTCCACAAATCGCAAACAACGACCAATTCCTAGGTAAAGTTGTAAACGGTGAGATGGACTGGACTTCTTCATTCGTTCCAGATATCGACCGTACTTACGCAGCAGCGAGCCCTAAACACCACTACTGGTACCCGCCAGCAGGTACACAGGCATTCGTTGTAAACTTCAAGAACCCAGATGCAGCGAAAAACGAAGCACTAACTAACGTTGACTTCCGTCGTGCATTCTCTATGGCTCTTGACCGTCAAACTATCATTGATATCGCTTTCTACGGCGGCGGTACTGTGAACGACTTCGCATCTGGCCTTGGCTACGCATTCGAAGCTTGGTCTGACGAAAAGACTCATGACAAGTTCAAAGCTTACAACTCATACAACGCTGAAGGCGCTAAGAAGCTTCTAGCTAAAGCTGGCTTCAAAGACGTAAACAAAGATGGTTTTGTTGACACTCCATCAGGTAAGTCTTTCGAGCTTCTAATCCAATCTCCAAACGGTTGGACTGACTTCAACAACACTGTACAGCTTGCTGTTGAGCAACTTGCAGAAGTAGGTATCAAAGCACGTGCTCGTACACCAGATTTCTCTGTGTACAACCAAGCAATGCTTGAAGGTACTTACGATGTTGCGTACACCAACTACTTCCACGGTGCAGACCCATACACTTACTGGAACAGTGCTTACAACTCAGCACTTCAGTCTGGCGACGGTATGCCTCGTTTCGCGATGCACTTCTACAAGAACGATAAGCTAGATGGCCTACTTAACAGCTTCTACAAAACAGCTGATAAGCAAGAACAGCTAGAAATCGCTCACGGTATCCAGCAAATCATCGCTCAAGACCAAGTGACTATTCCTGTATTGTCTGGTGCTTACATGTACCAATACAACACAACTCGCTTCACAGGTTGGTGGAACGAAGAAAATCCTAAGGGCCGTCCAAACATTTGGGCTGGTATCCCAGAGCGTCTACTTCACGTATTGGATCTAAAACCAGTTAAATAAGTAGAAGTTCATTTCTAGCGGCACACATCCCGTGTGCCGCCTATAAAAATCCCCTTGTGACCAAACCAACATATGGCGCTCGTCGTCAGGGGATTTTTCGCTCTAAATTTCGCTAGGAGCGACCTGAAACCAGAAACAGGGAAAAAATCTGGGTGAGTAAGGTGTGAGTTATGGGTTATTTTTTAAGACGTTTGTCGTTCTATCTTGTCGCGCTCTTGGTTGCAGCGACGTTAAACTTCATTATTCCGCGAGCAATGCCTGGTGACCCAGTTACCATGATGTTTGCTAACGCATCAGTACAGGTAACACCAGAGCGAATCGCAGCAATGAAAGAGCTGTTAGGTTTCGTAGATGGTCCAATTTATGTTCAATACCTGTCGTACATTAAAAACATTCTAAGCTGGGAGCTAGGTACTTCTATCCAGTTCTACCCGCTTTCAGTTAACTCTCTACTAGGCAGTGCATTTGGTTGGTCACTATTCCTAGCTGGTACGGCAGTTGTGCTTTCATTCTCTATTGCATCTGTACTGGGTATCTTTGCAGCATGGAAACGTGGTAGCAAATACGATGCATTTGTAACGCCTGGAACGCTGATTATCCAAGCAATCCCGCAAATGGTTATCGCGATGCTAGCGCTGTTTATTTTTGCAATCGGTCTTAAATGGTTCCCATCTGGTTACGCTTACACACCGGGTACCATTCCTGACTGGACAAGTTGGGAATTCATAAAGGACGTTGGTTATCACGCGGTTCTTCCATTGTTCTGTGCAACGATTGTTCAGATTGGTGGCTTCCTAGTAAATATGCGTAACAACATGATCAACCTTCTTGCTGAAGACTACATCACGATGGCAAAAGGTAAGGGTCTAAGCCAAAACCGTGTTGTATTTAACTATGCTGCACGTAACGCGCTACTACCAAGTGTTACTGCACTTTCAATGTCTCTAGGTATGGCAATCGGTGGTCAGCTTATCATCGAGATGATCTTCAACTACCCAGGCCTAGGCACGGTGCTTCTAAACGCAATTCACGCACGTGACTACCAAGTACTTCAAGGTCAGCTAATTATCATGACAATGTTCATGCTGTGCTTCAACTTAATGGCTGACATGCTGTACATGATTCTAGACCCTCGCCTACGTAAGGGAGGCAAATAATCATGAAAGAACTATTTAAACTGATTTTAGGTAACGCGTTCGCACGTGTTGGTTTAGCCATTATCGCTTTGTTTATCTTTGTTGCAGTGGCTGCTCCTTTAATTACTCAACACGCACCAGACAAACGCACGGGTAACCCACATGAATACCCTGGCTTTGTTGTAAAACAAGCGCAAAACAACCCTGATGGCTGGGTGGCTAAAAATCTAGCCGACGACCGTCGTACGCTTATCATGTCGAAAAAAGCGGACCACGTTCTAGGTACGTCTCGCATGGGTCGTGACATTTGGTCTCAAGTGGCATACGGCGCGCGAGTATCTCTAGGTGTTGGTTTCGGTGCGGGTATTATCGTGTGTTTCCTAGCGACGGTTATCGGTATCTCTGCTGGTTACTTTGGTGGTCGTGTTGATGACGTGTTAAGTGCTGCCATGAACATCATGCTAGTTATCCCACAACTGCCATTACTGTTCGTACTTGCCGCCTTTATCGGGGAGGCTGGACCACTCACCATTGCATTAATCATTGCCGGTACCTCCTGGGCTTGGGGTGCACGTGTGGTTCGAGCTCAAACCATGGCCTTGCGTGAAAAAGAATTTGTTAAAGCGGCTGAGGTTCTTGGTGAGTCATCTCTTCGTATCATCTTCGTTGAGATTCTACCAAACCTTATCCCAATCGTAGGTGCAAGCTTCATCGGTTCAGTAATGCTAGCAATCAACACAGAAGCTGTAATCTCGTTCCTAGGTCTGGGCGATGCGAACACCATCAGTTGGGGCATCATGCTGTACAACGTGCAAACCTCATCGGCGATGCTAATTGGCGCATGGTGGGAAGTTCTAGCACCTTGTATTGCACTAACGTTACTGGTTACAGGTCTTGCTCTACTTAACTTCGCCGTTGATGAAATTGCGAACCCGCAGCTTCGCTCTCACAAAGGCATGAAGCGCTGGAAGAAACTAGCAGCAAAAGACAAGAAAGAGCGTGAGCCTGAACTGGCACCACAAAATGCACTATGGAGCGGAGATAAATAATCATGACTGCACCACTAATTTCTATCCGTAACCTATGCGTAGACTACATTACAGATGCGGGCGATGTCCGCGCCTGTAACAACGTCAGCTTTGACATCGCACCCGGCGAAGTATTCGGCCTAGCAGGTGAATCAGGCTGTGGTAAATCGACTGTTGCCTTCTCGCTAATGCGCCTTCATAAGCCGCCAGCATTTATTACTGGTGGTGAGGTTATCTTCAATGGCGAAGATATCCTCCAGTACAGCGATGACCGTATGCAAGCGTTCCGTTGGAGCGAAATGTCGATGGTATTCCAGAGTGCGATGAACGCTTTGAACCCTGTTCTTACTATGGAAGAACAGTTCTGCGACGTCATCATGCGTCATACCAATATGACGCGTGCTCAAGCAAAAACACGAGCTGAAGGTCTGCTGGAAATCGTTGATATCCACCCAAGCCGCTTAAGCGACTACCCACACCAGTTCTCTGGTGGTATGCGTCAGCGTTTAGTAATCGCAATAGCTTTGGCTCTGAATCCAAAAATGATCATCATGGATGAACCAACTACCGCACTAGATGTAGTAGTTCAACGTGAAATTCTACAAAAGATTTACGCGCTTAAAGAAGAGTTTGGTTTCTCAATCCTGTTCATCACGCATGATTTGTCTTTGATGGTCGAGTTCTCTGACCGTATCGGCATCATGTACTCAGGTGAATTAATTGAAGTTGCACCTTCTAAGCAGATTCTGGAGAGTCCTTACCACCCTTACACCAAAGGTTTGGGTAGCTCTTTCCCTCCACTAACTGGTCCAAAGACCAAATTGACTGGTATTCCGGGTAACCCGCTGAACTTGCTAGAAGTGCCACAAGGTTGTCGCTTCCAAGCTCGTTGCGACCGCGTACATGAAGCATGTACACGAGTACCAACGCAACTACGTCAAATTGAACCAGGTCGTCTCTCAAATTGTCATTTGTACGGCGACACCATTGCTCAAGCTAAGGTTTAACAACAAAAAATAACGCTAGCTAAGAACAAAAATTACACTGGAGAGAATTATGAGCAAACAATTTGGCGAACTGCTGATTGAAGGTAAAAATGTCGTTAAGGACTTCCCTTTAAACAGTAACTCAATCAAACAATCTAAGATGCGTGCAATCAACGACGTATCTTTCAAAATGTACAAGAGCCGCGGCTTGTCAGTGGTAGGTGAGTCTGGTTCAGGTAAGTCTACTACTGCAAAAATGATTGCTAAAATGTACGCACCAACCGATGGCATCATCGAGTACAAAGGTCGTGATATTCAAGACATCACCTCTCGTCACGATTTGATGACTTACCGTGAAGGTGTGCAAATGGTATGGCAAGACCCGTTTGGCTCGCTAAACCCTACACACAACATCTTCCACCATATTGCTCGCCCACTTCTGATCCACAAGAAGGTATCACCGGGCAACAAAAAAGAGTTGGAAGAGCGCGTGTACAACCTACTAGAACAAGTTGGTCTGATTCCACCAAAAGAAACGGCGCAAAAGTTCCCACATCAACTTTCTGGCGGTCAACGCCAGCGCGTGAACTTGGCTCGTAATATTGCGGTTGGAGCAGAAGTGGTACTGGCTGACGAACCAACATCAATGCTTGACGTATCAATCCGTGCCGGTGTTCTTAACCTGATGGAAGAGATGAAATTTGAGAAACAAATGTCTCTTCTTTACATCACGCACGACATCGCGACAGCGCGTTACATCGCTGAAGATCTTGCGGTTATGTACGTCGGCCACATGGTTGAGTGGGGTGACACAGAGGAAATCATTCACGATCCTCAACACCCATACACGCAACTACTGGTTTCTGCCGTTCCTGATCCATCAAAGTCAATCCACGAGAAGTTGAAAGGCAACAAAGGCGAAATCCCACTTTGGACGCCAGAATCAGTTGGTTGTCCATTCGCAGGACGCTGTGTTCATGCCACAGACAAATGTCGTGAGCGACTGCCTGCTGTAACTCAGCTATCTGACAACCACTTTGTTCGTTGTTACTTATTTGAAGATTAATCATAACGAGGGTCAGGTATAAACCTGGCCCCTTTTTCCCTTTATATTTTATTGTTTCCCGGAGAAACTTGAATGCTGCTACTGATTAACCACATTGGTTACGAGCGTCTGGGCCCTAAAAAAGCGATCATCCAGACAAGCCAACCACGTCTGTCTTCTTATACTGCTTTATTGGTTTGTGCGGACAGCCACCAAACTGTCGCTACGCTAACAGTGGAAAAGCAAGGCAAAGTAGCGAGCTGGCATCAAGGTCATTTCTATCTTGTAGACTTTTCTTCATTTAATACTCCTGGTAACTACTACCTTCGTTTCGATCATTTGCGTTCATCTCACTTTGAAATTGGTGAACATATTCTTCTCGATCAAACACTATCTGACGTGATCCACTACTTTAAGTCTCAACGTTGTGGTGGCATTTTTGATCAACAAGATCGTCAGGTTCCACTGCTAAATTCCGACGAAACCGCAGATGTTCACGGCGGTTGGTATGACGCTTCAGGCGATGTCAGTAAATATCTGAGTCATTTGTCATACGCAAACTACCTAAACCCACAGCAGACACCAATGGTGGTGTGGAACATGTTGAAAGGTCTGTCTCTGCTTGAAGGCAACGACAAACTGGCTAAATTCACTTCTACTCGCCTTATTGAAGAAGCCCTGTTCGGTGCAGACTTCCTTGTTCGTATGCAAAACGAAAAAGGCTTCTTCTACATGACCGTGTTCGACAAGTGGAGTAAAGACACCGCTCAACGTGAAATCTGCGCCTACGAAACCCAACTTGGCCATAAGTTTGATGACTACCAAGCCGGTTACCGACAAGGGGCTGGCGTTAGCATTGCGGCATTAGCTTCAGCAGCACGTCTGGAGTTTCACGGTGAGTTCGACCAACAAAAATACCGTAATGCAGCAGAAAACGGCTACTGGCACTTAAAAGAGCACAACACCCAATATCTAAACGATGGTGAAGAGAACATCATCGATGAATACTGCGCATTGCTTGCAGCCGTTGAGCTATTCAAGACCACCAAAGAAACACGCTACCTAGAAGACAGCCGCATGTGGGCAAACCGTCTTTCTGCTCGTCAAATGAGTGATGAGCACATTCAACATTTTTGGGCTGCCAATCATGATGGCAGCCGCCCTTACTTCCATGCGGCAGAAGCAGGGCTTCCTGTTATCGCGCTATGTGAATACTTGGCGATTGAAGACGACTCTGAGCGCGCTTCAGTAGCAAAACAAATCATCACCCAAGCTTGTGAGTTTGAAGTCGCAATCACCCATAAAGTGAAGAACCCATTTGGTTACCCACGCCAATATGTAAAAGGCGTGGACGAATCGAAGCGTGATGCGTTCTTTGTGGCACACAACAATGAATCGGGTTACTGGTGGCAAGGTGAGAATGCTCGCTTAGGTTCACTGGCAACCATGGCGTATTTGGCGCAACCATTTATTGAGTCAGAAATTCTAAAGCAGCAGCTTTCTAAACTCGCACAAGATTCTATCAACTGGATTGTGGGCCTGAACCCGTACGACATGTGCATGTTGGACGGTCATGGCCGTAACAATCCGGACTACCTTCCTCAATATGGCTTCTTCAACGCAAAAGGTGGCGTTTGCAACGGTATCACCGGCGGTTTCGAAGATGAGGAAGACATTGCATTTAATCCACCAGCACAGAAAGACGACATGCTTCAGAACTGGCGTTGGGGAGAACAATGGATCCCGCATGGCGCTTGGTACCTACTCGCAGTAATGAGTCAGGCTCAGCACATCTCGACTTTAGCGAACTCTCAAGAAATTAAGGAGCAATAACCATGGGGATGTATTTTGTAGGTATTGACGGCGGCGGCACTTCATGTCGAGCCCGTATCAAAGACGCGCAAGGTAACTTCATTGGTGAAGCGAAAAGCGGAAGTGCAAACGTCATGCTGGGAGCGGAAGTCGCAATGGCATCCATTCTTGAATCAATAGCTTCAGCAGCGCAGCAAGGCGGCCTAACTCAGCAAGACTTTGCCTCTATGCACGTTGGCTTAGCTCTTGCGGGAGCTGAACACAAAACCTCTTGGCAAGCATTCATGGCTTTGGAACACCCATTTGCCAGTATGACACTCAACACTGATGCTTACGGTGCTTGTATTGGCGCACACAGCGGTAAAGATGGCGCAATCATGATTGCTGGAACCGGTTCTTGCGGTATTTTCCTGAAAGGCCTTGAGCAGCACGTTGTTGGTGGACGTGAGTTCCCGATCTCCGACCAAGGCGGCGGCGCAGTAATGGGATTACGCCTGATTCAACAAGTCTTGCTAGCAGAAGATGGCATCCGTGAAAAAACACCTCTAGCAGCGCATGTCATGGCTCATTTTGAAAATGACATCGACAACGTAGTGGCATGGTCCAAACAAGCTCTACCTCGCGATTACGGTCAATTTTCTCCTGCTATTTTCCAACATGCGGAACAAGGCGATGCACTGGCGATTGAAATGCTTAAGCAGACCGCAGCGGATATTGAGATGTTTCTGGTTGCGTTAAAAAAACGCGGGGCGACTCGTATTTGCTTAATGGGCAGTATTGCTGAACGCATCCTGCATTGGCTGTCACCGCCCGTTCAACAATGGGTGGTAGAGCCTCAATTTGATGCGATTGAAGGAGCTATTATGTTTGCTGGTAAACCAGAGCATAACCTTTACGCCGTGAGTGTTGAGTAGGAGTGAACATGGAATATCGTGTTGATTTAGTGGTCCTTTCTGAGCAAAAACAAAACTGCCGCTTTGGACTCACCTTTCATAACTTGAGCGACCAAGACCTAAACAGCTGGAGCTTAACTTTCGCTTTCGATCGTTACATTCTTCCAGACAGCGTTTCAAATGGTCAACTGACTCAAATTGGTAGCTTTTGCACACTAAAACCGGAAGGTATGGTACTGGCTGCCAACCATCACTATTACTGTGAATTCAGTATTGGTTCAAACCCATTCCGTTATTACTCGGATGGTTTTAATGAAGCGATGATCGACTTTGTCGTTGATGGAAATCCACAGCGCGCACAAGTGGATGTGACCCCTATCGTTTTAGCGTCACCTTACCGTGAACGCAGTGATATTCCAGCAAGCTTAACGCATGCACAGCCTTTATTACCAAAGCCCAACCATATTGAAGTGAGTGACCAGTCGTTTAGCTTCGATGAGCAAGTTGGTGTCGCGATATACACAGATTTAGCGAATTCAGCAAAAGCATGGTTGCTGGAAGAGCTTGAACGCATTCACCAATTCAAATTGTCTTCTTCTAACAGTGGGAAAATCTTATTCAAAAGTAACCCAACACTGGACGAAGGTACTTACAGACTTAAAGTATCTGAAGAGTCGATCAAGATTGAGGCAGGGTCTTCGTCTGGCTTTACCCATGCTTGTGCGACCTTATTGCAACTACTAAAACGAGACGAGAGTACCAACACTATGGAAGTGGTGTGCTGCTCTATCAAAGACAGTCCTCGCTTTCGCTACCGTGGTATGATGTTGGACTGCGCTCGTCATTTCCACTCGGTAGAGCAAGTAAAACGCCTCATCAATTTGTTGGCACATTACAAATTCAATACCTTCCATTGGCACCTAACGGACGATGAAGGTTGGCGTATCGAGATTAAGTCCTTACCTCAACTAACAGACATTGGCGCTTGGCGTGGTATCGATGAAACCATCGAACCGCAATACACCCATTTAACTCAGCGTTACGGCGGTTTCTACACTCAAGAGCAAATTAAAGACGTGGTGGCTTTTGCAGCACAGCGTGGCATCACTATCATCCCTGAAATTGACGTTCCTGGGCATTGCCGCGCAGCAATCAAATCTCTGCCACACCTACTTGTTGAAGCGGAAGACAAAACCGAATATCGCAGCATTCAGCACTATAACGATAATGTCATCAACCCCGCTCTGCCGGGTAGTTACGAGTTTATCGACAAAGTACTTGAAGAAGTAGCAGCTCTATTCCCAGCGCCTTATGTCCATATTGGGGCAGACGAAGTTCCTAATGGCGTGTGGTCTAAGAGCCCTTCTTGCCAAGCTCTTATGGAGCAATTGGGTTATACCGATTACAAAGAGCTACAAGGGCACTTCTTACGTCATGCAGAAGACAAGCTACGAAAATTAGGCAAACGAATGGTAGGTTGGGAAGAAGCCCAACACGGCAACAAAGTGAGTAAAGATACAGTGATCTACTCATGGCTAAGCGAAGAAGCTGCATTGAACTGCGCTCGCCAAGGTTTTGATGTAGTGCTGCAACCAGCACAAACCACCTACCTCGACATGACCCAAGACTATGCACCAGAAGAGCCAGGTGTTGACTGGGCAAACCCATTGCCATTAGAGAAAGCATACAACTATGAGCCATTAGCAGAAGTCCCTGCTGATGACCCAATCAGAAAGCGCATTTGGGGCATTCAAACTGCCTTGTGGTGCGAAATCATCAACAACCCATCGCGTATGGACTACATGATTTTCCCTCGCTTAACAGCCATGGCAGAAGCATGTTGGACTGAAAAACAACACCGCGATTGGACCGACTATTTATCACGTTTGAAAGGGCACCTTCCTCTGCTTGATTTGCAGGGAGTGAATTACCGTAAACCGTGGAAGTAATACCAAGCTAGATGACAATACATCTTGCTTAAAGAATTATTAAATTTGACTGCAAACGCAGTATTGTAAAAAGGAAATACACAAATGAAATACGGCTATTTCGATAACGAGAATCGCGAATACGTCATCACTCGCCCTGACGTACCAGCGCCATGGACTAACTACCTAGGTACTGAGAAGTTCTGTACCGTTATCTCGCACAACGCAGGCGGCTACTCGTTCTATAACTCTCCAGAATACAACCGTGTTACTAAATTCCGTCCAAACGCGACATTCGATCGTCCTGGGCACTACGTTTACTTACGTGATGATGAGACAGGTGATTACTGGTCAATCTCTTGGCAACCAGTTGCAAAAAGCCTAGATGAAGCAAACTACGAAGTTCGCCATGGCTTGTCTTACTCTAAGTTCAAATGTGAATACAACGGTATTACAGCAACGAAAACCCTATTCGTACCAAAAGGCGAAGACGCTGAAGTTTGGGATGTGGTTATCAAGAACACTTCAGACAAGCCGCGCACAATCAGTGCATTCTCGTTTGTAGAATTTTCGTTCAGCCATATTCAATCAGACAACCAAAACCACCAGATGTCTCTGTACTCTGCAGGCACGTCTTACAATGAAGGTGTGATTGAATACGACTTGTACTATAACACCAACGATTTCGAAGGTTTCTACTACCTAGCTTCAACGTTTGACCCAGATTCATACGACGGCCAACGTGACAGCTTCCTAGGTCTATACCGCGACGAAGCAAACCCACTAGCAGTAGAACAAGGTAAATGTTTTAACACCGCACAAACGTGTTACAACCACTGTGGCTCTCTACACAAGCAATTTACTATCCAACCAGGTGAAGAAGTTCGTTTCGCATACATCCTAGGTATCGGTAAAGGCAACGGCGACCGCCTTCGCGCTAAATACCAAGATCTCGCTGAAGTAGACAATGCATTTGCGGGCATCAAAGCACACTGGGATGAGCGTTGTAATAAATTCCAAGTGAAATCACCAAACGAAGGTCTAGATACCATGATCAACGCTTGGACCCTATACCAAGCAGAAACTTGTGTTGTGTGGTCTCGCTTTGCTTCGTTCATCGAAGTGGGTGGTCGTACTGGTCTTGGCTACCGCGATACAGCGCAAGATGCGATTTCCGTTCCTCACGCCAACCCAGCAATGACCCGCAAGCGTCTTGTTGACCTACTTCGTGGCCAAGTGAAAGCAGGTTACGGTCTGCACCTGTTCGATCCAGACTGGTTCGATCCTGAGAAAGCTGATGTTAAGCCATCTAAATCTCCAACCGTCGTTCCAACGCCTTCTGATGAAGACAAGATCCACGGCATCGAAGACACGTGTTCAGATGATCACCTATGGCTAGTTCCAACCATCTGTAAGTACGTGATGGAAACGGGTGAGCACAGTTTCTTTGACGAAGTGATCCCTTACGCAGATGGCGGCGATGCAAGCGTTTATGACCATATGAAAGCAGCACTAGATTTCTCGGCTGAATACGTCGGTCAAACGGGTATCTGTAAAGGTCTGCGCGCAGACTGGAACGACTGTCTGAACCTCGGTGGTGGCGAATCTTCAATGGTATCGTTCCTTCACTTCTGGGCACTGCAAGAGTTTATCGACCTAGCGAAATACCTAGGCAAAGAAGCGGATGTTGAGAAATACACGGAAATGGCAGCAAACGTACGTGAAGCGTGTGAAACACATCTTTGGGACGACGAAGGCGGTTGGTACATCCGTGGTCTGACGAAGAATGGTGACAAGATCGGTACAGCGCAACAAGCGGAAGGCCGAGTGCACCTTGAGTCAAACACGCTAGCAGTACTTTCTGGTGCGGTTTCTCAAGAGCGCGGTGAAAAAGCGATGGACGCAGTCGATGAGAACCTGTTCTCTGAGTACGGTCTGCATCTAAACTCACCATCATTTGCAACGCCGAACGATGACATCGGTTTCGTGACTCGTGTTTACCAAGGCGTAAAAGAGAACGGTGCAATCTTCTCGCATCCAAACCCATGGGCTTGGGTAGCTGAAGCGAAACTGGGTCGTGGTGATCGTGCAATGAAATTCTACGATGCACTTAACCCATACAACCAGAACGACATCATCGAAAAACGTATTGCAGAACCATACTCATACGTGCAGTTCATCATGGGTCGTGACCACCAAGACCACGGTCGTGCAAACCACCCATGGTTAACAGGTACATCTGGCTGGGCATACTTCGCAGTTACCAACTTTATCCTTGGTGTGCGAACAGGCTTTGATGGTCTGACTATCGATCCATGTATCCCAACGAACTGGCCAGGCTTCGAAGTGACTCGCCAATGGCTAGGTGCAACGTACAACATCAAAGTCGTTAACCCAGACTCAGTAAGCAAAGGCGTTAAGTCGATTACTGTGAACGGTGAAGCAGTAAATGGTGCCTCTGTACCAGTTCAAGCGGAAGGTTCAGTAAACGAAGTTATCGTTACTCTAGGTTAATCATCTCTTAGGGGAGAGCTTCTCCCCTTTTGATTTATCCGATGCACTTGAATTCGATAAGTGCATCGGTTCGCTAGCAAAGATTTAAGAAGCGGTGGGACGCCGCTCTTATCGAGGATCGAATCATGATCAAATTTGGTACAGGCGGCTGGCGTGCATTTATCGGTGAGGAGTTCACTAAAGATAATGTACGTTTGGTTGCTCAAGCAGTCGCAAACATTACCAACGCTGAGTCCGTTGCTGATCGCGGCTTTATTATCGGTTATGACCGCCGTTTTCTTTCTGATAAAGCTGGTCGCTGGTTTGCCGAAGTTTTGGCGGCAAATGGCATCGTAGTTAGCTTTATCGATAAGTTCGTGCCGACGCCTATCGTGATGTTTAAAGCAAAAGAGATGGGCTGTGCATACTCTGCGTGTATTACAGCCTCACACAACCCTGCGGATTATAACGGCATCAAAGTCTTCATCGAAGGTGGTCGTGATGCCGATGAAATCATCACAGAAAAAATTGAGTCTCAAATCGCAACGCTTACAGCACAAGATGTGAAAAGCGTCGATTTTGATCAGGCAGTACAAGACAAACTGATTGATATTATTAACCCGATGAACGAATTCGTCGATTCGATCATCGACTTTATCGACATTGAAGCCATCAAAAAAGCGAACCTTCGCGTTTTGGTCGACCCGATGTTTGGTGTTGCTAAAAATGCGCTGCAAACCGTATTGATTAATGGCCGCTGTGAAGTAGACGTAATCAACGACGGTAAGAACCCTGATTTTGGCGGCTTAATGCCATCACCAAGTGCTGCAACCCTTTACCGCTTGATGCACCTTGTCGAGCAAGAAGGCTATGACATCGGTATTGGTACCGATGGTGATGCGGACCGTCTTGGTATTATCGACGAGAAAGGCAACTTTATTCACCCGAATGAAGTGCTACTACTGCTTTACTACTACTTGCTCGAATACAAAGGTTGGACCGGTTCAGTAGTGCGTAATATCGCAACAACACACTTGTTAGACAAAGTTGCGGAAGACCACGGTGAGAAGTGCTTTGAAGTACCTGTAGGCTTTAAGCACATCAGCTCTCAAATGGAAGCTGACGACTCACTAATTGGCGGTGAAAGCTCTGGCGGCTTAACTATTCGTGGCCATATTAAAGGCAAAGATGGTGTATTTGCATCAAGCCTATTAGTAGAAATGATTTCAGTCACTGGTAAGAAACTGTCTGAGTTACTGGATGAAATCTACGGCAAATACGGATATGCCTACATGGCAGAAGGCGATTGCAAGTTCAAACCTGCGCAAAAAGAAGTGCTATTCAACAAGATTTATGTTGAGAAGCAGTTGCCTGAGTTTGAATTTGAGATCGAGAAAGTCAGCTACGAAGACGGTGCGAAAGTGTACTTCAAGAACGGCGGTTGGATTATTGCTCGCTTCTCAGGTACTGAGCCACTACTACGAATTTTTGCAGAAATGCAAGATAAGGACACTGCAGAACGTGTTCTTCAACAGTTTAAGGACTTCTTGTCTATATAACTGAACCTTGTGCTCGTTTTGAGCACAATCCTATAGGTGAAGAACACTTGCCCGGCATCAGCGCCGGGCCTTTTTATTTTATAGATGTAAACATTACGCGAAAGCTAATACACCTTGGGTTTCAACTTTTACTATCACACTATCCCCGACATTCAACGCCTGAGCTGAAGTAGCCAACAGTCGGTCACCATTGACATCTATCACGTAGCGACAGTGATCCCCCATAAAGTGCTGTTCAAGTACTTTGATTGCACTCTCTTCATCCGCAGTAATTTGAACATGTTGAGGACGAAGCAGTAATGCACACTCATCATCTACTTGGATTTCCTGCTGAGCATTGGCTTCCACCACACCTAAGTGGGTTTGATATTCATTGTCGGAAATTCTCTTCGCAACAAGGTAGCTACCACCACCTAAGAAGTCCGCAACAAATTTGCTCGAAGGCTGGTAGTAAAGTTCAGATGCCGTGCCGTACTGCTCAATCACACCATGGTTCATCACTGCCATCTTATCGGCAAAAGCAAACGCTTCTTCACGGCTATGGGTGACAAAAATCGCGGTAACCCCCTGTTCTTTGAAGATTTTACGGATCTCACGGATCAGTTCATGACGAACTTGGGTATCAATATTGGAAAACGGTTCATCCAACAACAGAAGGTCTGGTTTGTAAGCCAATGAACGAGCAATCGCCACACGTTGCTGCTGACCGCCAGAAAGTTGGTGAGGATAACGGTCACCATAACCTTTAAGGTGAACCAAGCTGAGCATCTCTTCGACTTTAATCAGCTTTTGCTGCGCCGTTTCATTCTTCAAACCAAAAGCAATGTTCTCAGCGACTGTCAGGTGCGGGAACAAAGCGTAATCTTGGAAGATCATACCGATATTACGCTGCTCTGGTGGTAGCCAGTTTTTACCGTCATCAATCGTAAGACAGTTCAAACTCATTTGACCTGAACTCAAAGGAAGCAGGCCAGCAATCGCTTTCAAAAGCGTTGTCTTACCGCAGCCACTCGCGCCAAGTAGGCAGACAATCTGCCCTTGCTCAACTTCGAGAGAAAGTGATTCAAGGACAGTCTGATCGTCATACTGACAAGTTAGGTTTTTAATCGATAATGCGCAGCTCATCAGTGACTTTGCTCCAGTGAACGGTTAACAACAACAAGCGGGATCAACCCAACGAGAACCAGTAATACAGCCGGAAGTGCGGCAAGCTCTAAATGCTCATCCGAAGCGAAGTTGTATACATACGTCGCTAAGGTTTCAAAGTTAAATGGTCGTAATAGTAATGCAGCATTGAGCTCTTTCATTGACTCAATAAACACCAACAAACCAGCAATTAGGGCACCACGTTTAACCAACGGGAAATGCACTCGCCAAAGCATGGTATTTGGCGTACAGCCCATGGTACGGGAAGCCATATCCAACGATGGAGAGATCTTATTTAAGTTACTTTCCACACTGCCAATTGCAACAGCCGAGAAACGTACCACCATCGCGAAAATCAGCGCAAACATAGAACCAGAGAAAATAAGCCCAGGTCTACCCCATTCCATCGCTTTCGCAATATCGTTAACACGGTGATCCATAAACAACACAGCAACCATCACACCGATAGCCAGTACCGTACCAGGGACGGCATAGCCCAACGAAGACAAACGCATAAACGCCAAGCTAGAGCGGCCGCCATTTACGCGTTGACTGAAGTTCACAGTCAACGCAATCGCAACACCAATGATTGCAGCCACGACTGACACCACCAAACTGTTCCATGCGTATTCACGAAACTCCGGCGTCCAACTTTGTGCAAAGTAAGTGATGGCGTAATCAATTAACTGTAGCAATGGGAAGATAAACGCGATTGCCACCAAGCCCCAACACCAAATTAATGCGCCCCACTTTCGCCAACCTCGTAGCTCATAACGGAAATCTTCATGGCTATTAAACTGGCTTTGGAACAGCTTCTGCTTACGGCGGCTGTAGCGCTCTGCACTCAATAACAACACTACAATCATCAACATCATTGCTGAGATTTTCGCGGCTGCATTGAGGTTCGAATACCCAAGCCAAGTATCGTAAACCGCCGTAGTAAGCGTGTTCACAGCAAAATAGCTGACGGTTCCGAAGTCACCGATGGTTTCCATCGCTACCAGAGACAAACCAACAGCGATAGAGGGTCTTACAAGCGGTAAAGAGATACGCCAAAAGCTTTCCCAAGGGGAACATTTTAACAAGCGAGCACTCTGCAGTAGAGAAACGTTCTGCTCCATAAATGCAGCACGACAAAGCAAGTAAACGTATGGGTAAAGAACAAGAGAAAGAACGAAGGTCGCACCACCTAAGGTCCGAATATCAGGGAACCAATACTCACCTGGGCCCCATCCCGTTATATCACGTAAGAAGATTTGAATTGGCCCAGCAAAATCAAACCAATCCGTAAAAATGTAACCAATGATATAACCCGGCATCGCAAGTGGTAGAACTAAGGCCCACTGCAACCACTTCTCAGTTGGCAATTTACACATCGCCATAAACCAAGCACTTGGAATACCCAGAATCAAAGAAAGAAGCATCACACCTGCAGTCAGAACTACGGTGTTATAGATATAGGTAGGCATGACCGTCGACATCAAGTGTGTGAACAAGTCATCTGTCTCGCCAATGGCGGTATAGAAGATCGCTAAGATCGGCAAAACCAGTAACAGGGTGATAGCCCCACTACTGGTTTTCCATAGAGAATGTTTATTCTTCATTGCCTAAATACTGCAAGGCTTTATGAAATACAAATGCGGCTGCAAATACATCTCATATCCTTTAATAAAATGGGGGTACAGTTATACCCCCACATGGAATTAAAGGTCAAATTTCACTTCATCTAGTAGCTTGATTGCTGCTTCATGGTGAGAAGCAATATCATCTAGAGAAATCGTATCTGCTTTGTAGTCACCCCAAGATTCCACAAGCTCAGAACGCTTAACACCTTCCTTCACTGGGTACTCGTAGTTTACTTCTGCGTACATTTGCTGCGCTTTGTCACCCGTTAGGAATTCCATAAGCTTCAAAGCGTTGTCTTTGTTTGGAGAGAACTTCGCCATCGCCATACCAGAGATGTTCACGTGCGTACCTGTTGTCTCTTGGTTAGGGAAGTTGATGTATACCGCGTCTGCCCAAGCTTTTTGCTCTTTGTCGTTAACCATCTTACCTAGGTAGTAGCTGTTACCTAGAGAAACGTCACATAGACCTTCTTTGATTGCTTTAACTTGAGCACGGTCGTTACCTTGAGGCTTACGAGCTAGGTTCGCTTTTACGCCTTCTAGCCACTCTTTAGTCTCAGCTTCACCGTGGTGAGCGATCATAGAAGATACTAGAGATACGTTGTAAGGGTGCTTACCGCTACGAGTACAGATTTTGCCTTTGAACTCAGGCTTTGCTAGGTCAGCGTAGTTGAAGTCGTCACCTAGTTTGCCAACACGGTCACGTGAAGAGTAAACGTTACGAGTACGTAGAGTCAGAGCAAACCACTCGTTTTCTTTGTCTTGGTACTGTGCTGGTACGTTTTCTTCGATGATTTTGCTGTCTACCTTTTGAACCAGACCTTTGTTTGTCAGTTCAGCTAGACGGCTGATATCTGTAGTAAGGATTACGTCAGCTGGGCTGTATTCGCCTTCTTGAGCCAACTTCTCTGCTAGACCTTTTTTCGCAAACTTCACGTTTACTTTAATGCCAGTATCTTTAGTGAACTCATTGAACATAGGTTCAACTAGGAAAGGTTGACGGTAAGAGTACACGTTCACTTCTTCAGCAGCCATTGCCGTTGGAGCCAGAGTAGCGCAAGTAATCGCTGAAAGAGTTAGCAGTTTTTTCATTGTTTAATCCTTTACCATGCTAATGATAACGTTTATCAGTTGCGTTATTATATGCATGTTCAATAAGAAAACAATTAATCAATAAAAAAACCTGCTCATTGGAGCAGGTTTTTTAATGTTAAGTTTGTAACTATTTATTACATTGTGAGTGTTATTTCACAGTCACGAATTCTGGGTAAGCACCAACACCACAGTCGTGCATATCCATACCTTCTAACTCTTCGTCTTCCGATACGCGGATACCGATTGTCGCTTTCAGGATTGCCCATACCACTAGGCTTGCACCAAATACCCAAGCAAAGATAACTGCCGCACCTAGAAGCTGTGCACCAAACGTTGCATCACCGTTGCTCAGTGGCACAACCATTAGGCCGAAGAAACCACACACACCGTGAACTGAGATAGCACCTACTGGATCATCAATCTTAATCTTATCCAAACCGATGATGCTGAATACTACTAGCGCGCCTGATACCGCACCAATCGCCACAGCATAAAGCGGTGATGGAGATAGAGGGTCAGCCGTGATAGCAACAAGACCAGCTAACGCACCGTTCAAAATCATAGTCAGGTCTGCTTTACCCCAAGTTGTTTTACATACAAATAGTGCGGCAATTGCACCTGCTGCAGCTGCAGCGTTGGTGTTTAGGAAAATTTGACCAACTGCAGTCGCGTTCTCAAAATCCGAAACCATAAGTTGAGAACCGCCGTTGAAACCGAACCAACCGAACCAAAGGATGAACGTACCCAATGTAGCGAGAGGCATGTTTGAACCAGGGATTGGGTAGATTTCGCCGTTTTTACCGTATTTACCTTTACGTGCACCCAGTAATAGTACGCCTGCTAATGCAGCGGAAGCACCGGCCATGTGTACGATTCCTGAACCCGCAAAGTCACTAAAGCCTGCTTCTGATAGGAAGCCACCACCCCAAGTCCAGTAACCTTCCATTGGGTAGATAAATGCCGTCAGTACCGCTGAGAAAATTAGGAAAGACCAAAGCTTCATACGCTCTGCAACAGCACCTGAAACCACTGACATTGCTGTTGCTACAAATACGACTTGGAAGAAGAAGTCCGACTCTAGAGAGTGGTCAGCACCTTCACCTTGTGTGCCAATTAGTGCACCAAATGATGGTAACCAACCGCCTTCACCGTTATCGACATACATAATGTTGTAGCCAACCAATAGAAACATGGTACAAGCGATCGCGTAAAGACAGATGTTTTTAGTTAGAATTTCTGTTGTGTTTTTAGAGCGGACTAAGCCCGCTTCTAGCATGGCAAAGCCTGCGGCCATCCACATGACCAACGCACCGGAAATGAGGAAGAAAAAGGTGTCGAGTGCGTAACGTAATTCAGTTACCGTTGTTGTTAATTCCATGATAGTTCTCCAATCCCTTGAATTCTTAAAGTGCTTCTGCGTCCATTTCGCCAGTACGTATACGCACCGCTTGGTTTAAGTCGTAGACAAAAATCTTACCGTCACCAATCTTGCCGGTTTGCGCCGCTTTAGTGATGGCTTCTACCACGCGCTCCACATTGTCTGCATGGGTTGCAATTTCTAGTTTTACTTTTGGTAGAAAGTCGACTTGATACTCGGCGCCACGGTATAGCTCCGTGTGGCCTTTCTGACGACCAAAACCTTTAACCTCTGATACTGTCATCCCTTCAATACCGACATCAGCCAATGCTTCGCGTACATCGTCTAACTTAAAAGGTTTTATAATGGCATTAATGATTTTCATTGAATCTTCTCCGCAGCTTTCATCCTGAAACATTCATATTAATCCAAGCGGCGTGCCAACTTTTTATCCCATTGATTTATATAGAATTAGTGAAATAAACAAACTTATAAACAAAAAGGGCGCACCATATCGGTGCGCCCTTTTCACAAATATAAGGCAATCCTAATTAGACTACCCAAAACTGTGCATTAAACGTTCAAAAAGTCTTTCCATTGCTCTATCAAGGCACAAAAATCTTCTATACCACAGCTGGCTGTACTCTCTGCATCGTAGAAATCAAACTCGCTTTCCATTTCCACTTCATACTCATGGCCCAGCGCGTTTTCTTGCACTAGCACCTCATCACCGTGGATCATCAAACTGATCTCTGCACCGGTTAATCTATGCTCTTGAGATGGCGAAGAAAATGCCTGATTAATTAAAGCTTCTACCTGAGCAATTTTTGCTGGGTCTTTGCCTATTTCTTCTTGCAACCAACGACCCACAATCTCATGCCCCATGCTGCATTTGACATAGTATTCGCCCATCAATGTGTTGCGGATGAATTCAAATTCCATCGTGATCGCCTTTTCGTATCAATTTGGTGCGAAGTATACAGGGAGATGTTGGATGGGAGAAGCGAGAGACGAGAGACGAGAGACGAGAGACGAGAGACGAGAGACGAGAGACGAGAGACGAGAGACGAGAGACGAGAGACGAGAGACGATTTCATTTTATCTTTTGAGGGACAAAGACTATCAACGTGTTTTGAGCTCACACGTTTATCTTTAATATTCCAGCGCTTACTTCCCGATTCCTAGAGCGAAGCATTCTCTCTTTTCGAAGCGCAGCGTTCCACAAAAAAGCGCCCACCAATCGGTGAGCGCTTATTCAAGTATTAACAAAACTTGCTAAGATTATGCAGGCTCTTGGAAGATCACATCATCTGCTTTCTTGGTGTACTGTTCCATCTTGTGGAAATTCAAGTAGCGGTATGTGTCTGCTGCTGTCGCATCAATCTGGTCCATGTAAGACAGGTATTCTTCCTTAGTTGGAATCTTACCTAGAATCGCACCAACCGCTGCAAGTTCAGCCGAGGATAGATAAACGTTCGCACCAGTACCTAGACGATTCGGGAAGTTACGAGTAGACGTCGACATTACCGTTGCTTTATCCGCAACACGAGCCTGGTTACCCATACATAGCGAGCACCCTGGCGTTTCAATACGAACGCCGGCACGGCCATAAATACCGTAGTAACCTTCTTCAGTTAGTTGGTCACGGTCCATCTTGGTTGGTGGTGCTACCCATAAGCGAGTATCAAGCTGGCCGTTAAACTTGTCGAGCAATTTACCTGCTGCACGGAAGTGACCAATGTTCGTCATACAAGAACCGATAAATACTTCATCAATCTGAGTACCCTGAACGTCAGACAGAAGACGCGCATCATCTGGATCGTTAGGTGCACAAAGAATTGGTTCGTTGATTTCCGCTAGATCGATTTCAATCACATGTGCGTATTCAGCGTCTGAATCTGCTTCCATCAACTCAGGGTTTGCTAACCACTCTTCCATCGCAGTAATACGACGTTCGATTGTACGACGGTCACCGTAACCTTCCGAAATCATCCATTTAAGCATAGTGATGTTCGAGTTTAGGTATTCATCAATCGACTCTTGAGAAAGCTTCACAGTACAACCCGCTGCTGAGCGCTCTGCCGATGCATCTGAAAGTTCAAATGCTTGTTCCACAGACAGGTGTTCAACACCTTCAATTTCTAGGACACGGCCTGAGAATTCGTTGATCTTACCCGCTTTCTCTACTGTTAACAGGCCTTGCTTGATACCGTATAGAGGAATGGCGTGTACAAGATCACGTAGCGTGATACCTGGCTGCATCTCACCTTTAAAACGAACCAAGATTGATTCAGGCATATCAAGAGGCATAACGCCTGTTGCTGCTGCAAATGCCACTAGACCAGAACCTGCTGGGAATGAAATACCCAGAGGGAAACGAGTATGCGAATCACCACCAGTACCAACAGTATCTGGCAGAAGCATACGGTTCAGCCATGAGTGGATAACACCATCGCCTGGACGAAGCGATACACCGCCACGGTTCATAATGAAATCAGGTAGTGTGTGGTGCGTGTTCACGTCGACTGGTTTCGGATATGCTGACGTATGACAGAATGACTGCATCACGAGATCCGCTGAGAAACCAAGACACGCAAGATCTTTTAGCTCATCACGCGTCATAGGGCCAGTCGTATCCTGAGAACCTACCGTTGTCATCTTAGGCTCACAATATTGACCAGCACGCACACCTTCTACGCCACATGCTTTACCTACCATCTTCTGAGCTAATGTATAACCTTTGTCAGAAGCAGTTGGATCAACGGGTTTAGCAAACAAATCTGTCTCTTCAAGACCAAGAGCTACTCTAGCACGGCTCGTTAGACCACGACCGATGATCAATGGAATACGACCACCAGCACGTACCTCATCAAGCAGCACTTTACTCAGTTCAAAGCTTGAGATCTCAGAACCTTCTTTACGAACCACACCTTCGTACGGGTAAATGTCGATCACATCGCCCATATTCATGTCTTGTACGTTTAGTTCAATTGGTAACGCTCCTGAATCTTCCATCGTATTGTAGAAGATAGGCGCAATCTTACCGCCTAGACAGATACCACCAGTACGCTTGTTTGGTACAAATGGGATATCTTCACCCATAAACCATAATACTGAGTTGGTCGCTGATTTACGCGAAGAACCCGTACCAACAACATCACCTACGTATGCTAGTGGGATGCCGTCTTTTTGCAGTTCTTCAATTTGGTTGATTGGACCAACGCTGCCAGGTTGATCCGGGTTGATGCCATCACGTTCCATCTTAAGCATCGCTTTCGCGTGCACTGGAATATCTGGACGAGACCAAGCATCTGGAGCTGGAGACAGGTCATCGGTGTTAGTTTCACCGGTTACCTTAAAGACTTTAACCGTGATTTTTTCCGCTACTTTCTCTTTCGTTGTAAACCACTCGGCTTCCGCCCAAGATTGAAGGACTTGTTGAGCGAACGTGTTGCCCGCTTTCGCTTTTTCTTCAACATCATAGAAAGCATCAAACATTAACAGGGTATGAGACAGTGCTTTTGCTGCGATAGCCGCAAGAACATCATCATCTAAAAACTCGACGAGCGGAGCGATGTTATAACCACCTTGCATCGTACCTAGTAATTCTGCTGCCTTTTCACGGCTAACAAGTGGAGACGATACTTCGCCTTTAGCAACCGCAGTCAAAAAGCCAGCTTTAACATAAGCCGCTTCGTCTACGCCCGGTGGGATACGGTTCTCTAGCAGGTCAAGAATAAAGGCTTCTTCACCTTGCGGGGGATTTTTCAGAAGTTCAACAAGTCCAGCAACTTGTTCTGCGTCTAGCGGTTTAGGAACAACTCCTTCGGCAGCACGCTCTTCGACGTGTTTACGGTAGGCTTCAAGCACGACTTTTTCCTCTCATTGCGGTTCCTCCTTCTTATTACTGTTTTTAAAAGTAAAGGAGTGAACATCCTTGGAAACTTGGCTCTCCATTGCCCTTGTTTTCATTCAATTCTTGATTGAGAAACAGCGCCGCAGAGGCCAAACTGTGGGCGAAAGGATAGCAAATTTAACCTTAAATTAAAATCTCATCATTTTGACCAACATAGCAACTTACGACTAAAGTCCTGTTTATTTTGGCTAAATATGCGGAGATATTGCTGTCCTTTTCCCGGTTATTTAAATGATGTTCCAACGATCAGGTACACAGCATCTAAATCTTGCTCTGTACGACCGTATGCCAACATGATTGGTCCTACTGGTGAATCAACACCAAAGAAAATCGATGCGGCATTATACAGTGGCGCTTCATTAAGCTTCAGATCGTTATCTGACCAAACACCACCGTGTTCAAGTGATGCGCCTAGGTACACTGGCGCTTCAAACAGCCCGAAGTCGTTATCCATCCATTTATAACGATACACCAAGCTGGTATAGAATAAGTTCTGCCCAATCAGGCTATTACGTGGAATACCAGATAGATTCAAGAAACCACCAAGTTCACGTGGGTCTAACGGGATCGAGGAGTTTTTGCTTTCTACAAAGCTGTATTCCGCCTGTCCGACTAAAGTATGACGACTGTGCGTCACTGCGCCTTTGAAACGTGCCGTGATCTCATACACAGTATCTTCGATATCACCATTAGTATTGGTTTGACGAAAATCCTCAGGGCTCTTGTCATGAGACACCAGGTAATCCAAATCAATCAACATACCATGCGTGGGAAAAGCAAAGTCGTCTAAGGTATCTAGACGGTAGTTAGCAAACACCCCCAAACGCTCGTAATCAAAAGTCCCGGCAGATGCGAGCGTTGAGGCCTCTATTTGCCCTTTGGTATAACGCCCACCAACACGGAACTCTTGCCATAACGTCGGTTGTACACCCGCAGCAAGTTCCGTTATGAACTCGGTATACGAGACGGGAAGAAAATCGTAAACCGAACCTATATCTGGGTTTTCTAAATCACTAAAAGGCCAGTTTCGGTTTTCGTTGTTGTAATTCAATTTACCCGAAACAAACAACTCCTGACTCGACAATACCGGTGAATAAAGCTCGGCTTCAATCAACTTATCCGTACCCATGTCAACATTCAGCGTTAGCTCGGCACCATGTGAATTTAGATTAGTGAAGTTCGACGAGATACCAATGCCATATTGGCTGTCAGTATTAAAGTCATCTTCTAAGAAAAAGCGGAAGTTCAGGTAGTTTGGTCCCCAAGACTTCTCATTCACTTCAAAGACAAGTAGGTTAACACCTTCAATCTCTTCGAAATGGTAAGTAATCAGTTCAAAGCGATCTAAGGCATAAAGATTTTCGACTGCTTTTTCGATTTCAGCCGTTTTGAGAGGACGACCAGTATCAAGCTCGAGTCGGTTGGTCAGTAAGACATCACTGTAGTGGGTGTTATTGACAATAACAATTTGATCAACAACCCGCTCATCACCATATTCTAATCCTTTACGAACGTCTTGTTTGTGCTCGATATATTTTTGGTATTCCGCGTTAGAGACACTCAAGGATTCAAGCTTGGATTTGAGTTTTTTAGTGATGTCGTAGCCAGCTTGAAATGCGCTCGGCATCTTTTCAAATTCTACGGTTTCCATTTGCCCAACATCTGGACGAATGTAAACATCATCATCTTTCAGAGTTTCCGCTTGCTCTTGAGTGCTACGACGCACCAAATAATTCGACAACTGATCCGCAACCGCAAACAAGCCGGTGAAGTCTTCTTTGCTTTTATAATCTGTACTGATGTCGACCGCAATGACTATATCCGCTCCCATCGCGCGCGCTACGTCAACAGGCATGTTATTGACAACGCCACCATCCACCAGCATATGACCGTTGAGCTCGTATGGAGGAAGCGCGCCCGGTACCGACATGCTCGCCATCATCGCATCAACTAAGTAACCGTTATCGAGCACGACTTCATCAAGCTCGACGATGTCAGTCGCGACAGAACGATAAGGGATAGCAAGTTGGTCAAAAGAGTCAAAGCGTCCTAGATTGCCCGTCGTTTCGCGCAGAATGCGCAACATGTTCTGCCCTTGCACAACACCAGTTGGGGAACGCACCTCACCAAACCTCAGACCAAGATCTGTCGTTATTTGGTAGCGGTCTTCGTATTCTTTGTCGCGAACGCGACGTTGGCTGCGATCAACGCGATCTCGGTAACCGCTGTTCCAATCCACGCTGTAGATAAAACTCTCAATTTCATCAGCACTCATACCCGTCGCGTACAAACCTCCGACATAAGCGCCCATGCTTGTACCGGTAATGATATCAACGGGAATGTTCATCTCTTCAAGGGCTTTAAGCACACCAATATGCGCAGCGCCTTTCGCACCACCACCAGCGAGAACCACCGCAATTTTAGGACGAGAGCCGTCCTCTTCGAGATGTTTAGCAAAGGAAGGTGTGGCAATCAAAAAGGAGCAGACCCAAAGCGCAAAACCATGCACTAACGGGCTATTGGACATCTTTTTGAACATTCACATCTTCCTTTACTGAATATTGATCAACTACTTTTACTAAGAATCGACCAATGAAACAAGTCAGTGATAGCGTTTTTGGTAGCCTTACCAATCAAATAAATTATTCAACCAGTTCGATTTTTTCTCGCACTGCTGTTTTATTTGGCCTGTTTTATCCCACACTGGCAACTTATATTCGCTACGACAGTTCAGTTCCAACGCACCATTCGCCGCTTTTTGGAAACCCAATGTCGTCACTTCTTTTGGCCATGGCAATTCCAGTCGCTCAGGGATACGTTGCTGCAAATATTCGGCGTAAACACGCAGAGCACCGCTTGAACCCGTCAACTTGGTAGATTTATTATCATCGCGCCCCAGCCAAACGGTTGTCACTTCCCGACCATCAACACCGACAAACCAACTATCACGGCTGTCATTACTGGTGCCCGTTTTACCTGCTAACGCCGCCCATGAGAATTGGCTTTGTAAGAAACGGCCAGTTCCTTGTGCAACACCTTGCTTCATTGCGTATGTAGTTAGCCATGCCGCTTGCTGATCAACAGCCTGAGCCGAACGAGGCAGTGATTGATAAATCACATTACCATCCATATCGATAACCGAACGCAATGCTGACAGTTTCGCGCGTTTACCCGAGTTTGTTACCGTCTGGTACATCTGTGCGACTTCAAATGGCGTCAGAGAGAAAGAACCTAAGAACATAGATGGCACTGGGCGAATCTCATTTTTATCAACGCCGAGACGTTCTAGCGTATCAGAAACCTCAGGAATACCGAGTTCCATCCCCAAACGAACGGTTGGCACATTAAGAGATTTCGCTAGTGCTAGGTATAGAGGCACATCACCACGGAATTTACGGTCGAAATTACGTGGCGACCAAACGCTACCCTTACTGCCTTTCAAACTTAACGGCGTATCGTGAAGCGTGGTAGCGAGGTTGTATTTCTCTGGTTGCTCTAATGCCGTCAAGTAAATTGCAGGCTTCACTAACGAACCAATTGGACGACTCGCATTCAATGCTCGGTTAAAGCCCTCGTAGCCGACACGCTTACCACCAACCATGGCACGAATCTCGCCACTATGACGGTCAACCGCAACTGCTGCTGCTTCAAGTTCTTTACCTGCTCGTTTAGCCAACTCAGGTACCTTTTTCGCAATCGCTTGTTCTAGCTTACTTTGCGAAACAGGATCGAGAGACGTAAACAAACGTAACCCCGTTTCAGCTTTGAAGTTATCACCCACTTTTTCTTTCAGCTCAATATTCAATTGCTGGAAATAAGCGGGCTGACGGCTTGCTATACGAGGTTTACTTTGCGTATCTAACGGACGATTGACCGCTTGTTCATACTGTTCAGAAGTCAGCATGTCTTGTTGCATCAAGAGGCGTAAAACTAGATCACGACGTGTTTTCGTGCGCTCAGGGTAACGAATTGGATTGTAGTAAGATGGCCCTTTAACCATACCCACCAGCATCGCAAGTTGGTCGATACGAAGCTCCTGGATTGGTTGTCCAAAGTAGTATCGTGATGCCAAAGCAAAGCCATGAATCGCATCCCCGCCACTTTGACCGAGATAAACTTCGTTGAGGTAAGCCTCAAGAATTCGATCTTTGCTGTATCGATAATCCAAAATCAGTGCGATATACGCTTCACGAACTTTACGCCATAACGTTTTATCGCGAGTTAAGAATAAGTTTTTTGCTAACTGCTGGGTCAGCGTACTGCCACCTTGTACGGTACGGCCTGCCTTGATGTTGGCAACAAGTGCACGACCAATCGCCAAAGGAGAGACTCCATCATGCTGGTAGAAATCACGATCTTCGGTCGCAAGAAGTGCATCGACAAGAATTTCAGGGAATTGATCACGACGTAGGAACAATCGTTGTTCGTTTTGATCTTTCTCCAGCATACCCAACATCTTAGGTTCAATACGCAAGTAACCTAAATCTCCTTTTGATTCGAGAGATTGAATGCGCGTTAAGCCGCTGCTTGAGAAATGCAACATCACGTGACGATCAGGCTCAGGACCATCAGCAAATTCAAAAGGACGACGGATGAGCTCAATACGAGTGGAAGAGGAAGAGTATTCGCCAGGATAACGCGGTTGACTAACCTTACGGTAATTCAAAACATCTAGCTCGTTACGCATCTCTTTGATGGTTATGTTTTCACCCGGATTCAAATTGAGAATGCGAGCGTACACGACCGTTGGCAAATCAAACAACTGCCCATCGAAACGATCTTTCACTACACTATCTAAATAAATCCCGACGAAAAGCAATACTGCGGCCAACGCTACACCCGCTTTCCAGCTAAATGACCAAATAATTTTAAGCCAAGACTGCTTGCCATTGCTTGGCTTCTTCGATGGCGATTTTCTCGGTCGCTTCGCACCGCTTTTCTTAGCGGCAGTCGTTTTACTTGACGTTGTTTTCTTCGCTGGTGCTCTTTTTGCACCGGGCTTTTTTGTATCAGTCATTATTCAATTGTCTTTTTGTTTTTGTTGTCGCTACATGAGTGGCAGGATCGTCAGGCCAAACGTGTTTTGGATATCGGCCTTTCATCTCTTTTTGCACTTCTTTGTAGCTTCCTGCCCAAAAGGCAGCTAAATCCGTTGTCACCTGAAGAGGCCGTTGTGCTGGAGAAAGTAACTCTAACACCAATCGCTTGCGACCTTGTGCCACCGTTGGAGAAGTGCTCTCTCCAAACACTTCTTGCATACGCACTGACAGCACAGGCTCATGACCAAATTGGTAACGAATGCGCTTTTTCGAACCTGTTGGTAAGCGATAATCTTCTGGCAACCACTCATCAATCTGTTGATTCAACGGCCAACCTAATCGAGCATTCAATGCTTCCACAAGGTTCACTTTCGCCAAATCTTTCACCGATGAAACCGTGCTCATGTACGGCTCTAGCCACTCTTCTAGGCCATTAAGCAAACTGGTCTCATCAAAACTTGGCCAAGCTTGCTCAGGTAACCATTCCACTGCGCAGCGAATACGTTCTAACAAATTTTCCGCTGCCGACGTCCAGTTTAGACTCTGTAAGCCCTGACGGCGGACATAAGTGAGTAAAGCTTGTGTCATTTTTTCTTTACCCGGACTCGGCAAGGCTTCACGCTTAATCACCAGTTGACCAAGTTTGATTTGGCGTTCGGCAATCAAACGGCCTTTTTTCTCATCCCAATCAACCAACTCAGCCGTCGTGAAAAGGTGCTCGAACATTTCTTGTAATGCGTTGATATCTAAGTCACAAGCTAGGTTAATTTGGCTTGAGTTAGAATGCGAGCGCATCAAATCAATCGCAACTAAGTAATCACAACCACCGAGTGTCTCTTCTGGTCGACACTCAGCACCATGCCCGTTCGACAAAGTAAAACGACCATATTGGTTAACACGCTGCTGCGCAATGCGATCGGGGAAAGCTAAGCTCAATACTAACGCTAGCACTCGCTCATCAACATCAGGTAGGCTGAATACTGTATCCAGTTTGTGCGCCAGCGCTTGAGATCGCTTGTGCAATATAGCTTTCTTTGCATGTGTACCACTTACCCAGCGATGTAGGCTATGCGCGATGTTAGTCACATTGCGCTCGGGCTCTTCAATTAGGGCGACCGCAGCCAAAGCGGTATTTAGCATTTTTTCACTGCACTGCTGTGCTTGAATCAGCATTGCTGCTGAGCGCGGCTCTACACCAAGAGCGTGGGCCGTTTTACCTGCAGAAGTGAGTTGGCCTTGCTCGGTAAGTAACCCTAAAGAAATCAACAGCTGTTTAGCCTGAGCAAGCGATGCTGAAGAAGGAATATTCAACCATTTAAGTTCTGCGATATCCCCTGCTCCCCAGAATGATAGTTCCATGACCAAGCTTGCTAAATCTGAGTGCAGGATTTCTGGTTGGGGAACTTGCGGTTGCTGCTTGAATTGGCTTTCCGAATACAATCGGACGCAAATGCCCTCTTCAATACGCCCTGCACGACCAGCACGTTGAATCGCAGACGATTGTGCCACTCGCACTTGCTCCAAGCGCGTAAGTCCATTCTTCAAATCAAAACGCGCCACACGTTCTAATCCAGAATCGACGACCAATCGAATGCCTTCAATGGTCAAAGAAGTTTCAGCAATGTTAGTCGCGAGCACGACTTTGCGTTTACCTCCAGAAGCGGGAACAATGGCTTTTTGTTGCTCGGCAAAGCTCAATTGACCATATAAAGGGCAAACTTCCACAGAATTAGGAAGATGTGACAGACGTTCCGCGACCTGCTTAATTGCCCCAACGCCGGGCAGAAAAGCGAGCAACGACCCTGTTTCTTTCTGAATTAGACTTTCAATCGTCCTTGCCATTGATGTGGGCAAATGATCATTTGTACCCAGAGGTAAATAACGTGTTTCCACCTCAAAACTTCGCCCTTCAGACTCAATATATTCAGCCTCTGGCAACAAGGTTTGTAAGGCATCTTGGTCAAGCGTAGCTGACATCACTACCAGCTTGAGGTCGTCTCTCAACGCTTCTTGAACCTCTAAACTAAAGGCCAATGCCGTATCAGCATGAATACTTCGCTCATGAAACTCATCAAAGATCAGCAGGTCGATGCCATCTAACTCTGGGTCATTTTGGATCATCCGAGTCATGATCCCTTCCGTTACAATTTCAAGTTGCGTATTTTTACTTACCTTCGTCTCACCACGTACACGATAACCAACTCGATCTCCAACTTGTTCCCCCAACTGCTGTGC
Source organism: Vibrio sp. MOR3 (assembly GCF_001557775.1). NCBI lineage: Bacteria > Pseudomonadati > Pseudomonadota > Gammaproteobacteria > Vibrionales > Vibrionaceae > Vibrio > Vibrio sp. MOR3. The sequence continues at coordinate 143,104 of NZ_LNRD01000011.1, forward strand.
TAGATAACGCGCAATATTACGAGCCGCTAAACGTCTTGGTTCTAGCATGATGATTTTGCCCGTGACGGTTTGGCTTTGAAGAAGCTTTAGAGGAAAGAATGTCGACTTACCGGCACCCGGCGCAGCTTTTAAGATCACTTGATGTTGATGATTAACCGCAGCAAGTAATTGCGGCATCACGGCTTCAATCGGCAATTGTGACAAAGGAAATACCTTGTGTTGTAATGTTGGCAACATTGTACATAAAAACAGTCCCCCCTAAAGAAGCAAAATGCATTTCGAACCTACTCTAGAGTCAGCGACTCTGCTCAAACGCTACAAACGCTTTCTTGCCGATATCGAATTGGATAACGGCGAAGTTCGCACTATCCACTGTGCCAATACTGGTGCAATGACAGGCTGCGCCACACCAGGCAACAAAGTTTGGTACTCCACTTCTGATAACCCTAAGCGCAAATATCCCAATAGTTGGGAGCTCAGTGAAACACAACAGGGCCATAAAATCTGTATTAACACCGCTCGAGCTAACCAACTTGCCGTAGAAGCAATTGAAAATAATGTCATTTCAGAACTGTGTGGGTATGACAAACTTCAAACTGAAGTGAAATATGGCAATGAAAATAGTCGAATTGATATCTTGCTCAGCGCAAGTGACAAATCAAAGTGTTATATAGAAGTGAAAAGCGTCACGCTGTTGGATGAAGAAAGCGCATCCGGCCAAGGCTATTTCCCTGATGCCGTGACTACTCGAGGACAAAAGCACCTGCGAGAGCTCACAGAAATGGCACAAACTGGAAGTAGAGCCATACTTTTATTCACTGTTTTACATTCAGGTATTGAAAAAGTATCTGCGGCGCACCATATAGACGCGAAATATTCAACTTTACTAAAACAAGCACAAGACGCTGGAGTGGAAGTTCTCTGCTACAAAGCTGAACTGAGCAATACTGAAGTCAAGCTAATCTCTGCTATTGAATTTATCAATTAAGAGAAAAAATGATGTCATCTTCACAATGACGATAAGTTTGCAATTCAGTAATTGCCTGCACCGCCTCTTTTTGCTATAGATACCCGCCTTAAATTGACTGCAAAGCAGTTGACTAGGTGTAAGTAGGAGATGCTGTATGCCAGAATCAAAGAAGAAAACGATAGGCATCCTAGCCATTGCCGGTGTGGAGCCATATCAGGAAAAGCCTGGTGAAGAGTACATGTCACCAGAACAGGTTGAACACTTTACGAAAATCTTAACAGCTTGGCGTAATCAGCTCAGGGAAGAAGTCGATCGCACTGTACACCATATGCAGGACGAAGCAGCAAACTTCCCAGATCCAGTTGACCGTGCTTCTCAAGAGGAAGAGTTCAGCTTAGAACTGCGTAACCGTGACCGTGAGCGTCGCCTGATCAAGAAGATCGAAAAAACACTAGATAAAATCACTGAAGAAGATTTCGGCTTCTGTGAATCATGTGGTGTTGAAATTGGTGTTCGTCGCCTTGAAGCGCGTCCAACCGCAGACCTTTGTATCGACTGTAAAACACTTGCAGAGATCAAAGAGAAACAAATGCAAGGTTAATCAACCAAGCATGATGATTATTGAAAGGGAGCTCAGGCTCCCTTTTTGTTTTGGCTTAGCTTTATTAGAATAATTTCGAGATACACGCATGACACGCTATGTAGGTCGATTCGCACCATCCCCTTCTGGGCCATTACATTTTGGATCGTTAGTAGCTGCGCTCGGCAGCTACTTTCAAGCGAAAGCCAATCACGGAGATTGGTTGGTACGTATCGAAGACCTTGATCCACCCAGAGAAATGCCGGGAGCTTCTGACGAGATTCTAAGTGCACTACGCGCTTACCATTTGCACTGGGACGGCAACGTCGTATACCAAAGCGAACGTCATCACTTATACCAAACACAAATCGATGCTTGGTTAAAGAATGGCGACGCTTATTATTGCCAATGTACTCGCAAGCAAATTAAAGAACACGGCGGCTATTATCCGGGGACATGTCGAGATAAAGGCTTGAAAGAAGGCGCGATTCGCCTAAAAATGACCAAACCTATCGCTGATTTTCTCGATAAGAAACAAGGCACCATGACGATTCCAGAAGCTCTAGTAAATGAAGATTTCATTATTAAGCGTCGAGATGGATTATTTGCCTATAATCTTGCGGTAGTATTAGATGACATCGACCAAGGGGTTACCGAAGTCGTTCGTGGTGCGGATTTAATTGAGCCCACAGGTCGTCAAATCAGCTTGTACCAAATACTTGGGCAACCAGAAGTAAGCTATTTACACTTACCGTTAGCGATGGATTCAAACGGTAATAAGCTGTCAAAACAAAACCATGCGACGGCTATTGATGTCGACAATCCGAAGCCAGCTCTGCTGCATGCCATGACATTTTTAGGCTTTGATATACCTGACGATGTAAAAGGCGCAAACCTTGAAGAAATACTGCGTTGGGGTTGCGAAAATTGGCACTTAGAACAGCTTCCAGCAGAGATCGAGATCACACCGTGATTCTCAAATGGCACTGCGTAGGCTATCATTAGCCGCAAAATTGGCCCTCGAGGCGTAGAAACTAACCAAAGCAAGATTGGATTAAACCCAGTTATTGCCAGATGCACATGAATACAAACGACTATACACCAAGCGAATCTGCCATGATCCCAGAACTCGCTCTTAATGTAATTACTCGTGAAGAGCACAACATCTCGCGTAAGCATATCAGTGACAATGCACTGAAAGTGCTATACCGACTGAACGGTGCCGGTTTCGATGCTTATCTTGTAGGTGGCGGGGTTCGAGACTTACTGCTTGGACAAAAACCAAAAGACTTTGATATTGCAACGAACGCGACACCAGAGCAGATCAAACAGTTATTTAGAAACTGCCGTTTGATCGGTCGTCGCTTCCGTCTCGCACACATTATGTTTGGTCGAGACATCATCGAAGTTGCAACGTTCCGTGGTCACCACCAAGAGCAACAGAACAAAAGTATCTCCCAGCAATCGAAAGAAGGGATGCTACTTCGCGACAACGTATACGGCACCGTAGATGAAGATGCCGAACGTCGCGACTTCACGATTAACTCGATGTACTACAACATCGCAGACTACTCAATTCACGATTATGCGCGTGGTATTGAAGATCTAGAAGATCGCCTTATTCGCCTGATCGGTGACCCAGAAACCCGTTACCGCGAAGACCCAGTACGTATGCTGCGTGCAGTTCGCTTTGCGGTGAAATTGGACTTCGATATCGAAGAAGATACCGCGGCACCAATCGAAGAGATGGCACCACTACTACGTGATATTCCATCGGCACGTCTGTTCGAGGAATCACTGAAACTGCTTCAGTCTGGGTATGGGCTAGAAACCTACCATTTATTGCGTGAATACAACTTATTCCAACAGTTGTTCCCTGCAATTTCAGAGCACTTCACTGAAGATTATGAATCTCACACTGAGCAAATGCTTGATTTAGTGTTAGATTCAACCGATATGCGCATCGAAGAAGGTAAGCGTATTAACCCTGCCTTTATGTTTGCTGCAATGCTGTGGTACCCACTGTGTGCAATGGCAGACAAACTCATGGAACAGCGTAATCTGTGCCATTACGATGCCATCATGGAAGCAAGCAACATCATTCTTGATGACCAAGTACGTTCAATCGCCATTCCGCGCCGTCATACCGCGACCATACGCGAGATTTGGCAGCTGCAATTACGTCTTCCACGTCGCAATGGTAAACGTGCTTTCCGCCTGATGGAGCTCAATAAATTTAGAGCTGGCTTTGATTTTCTTGAAATGCGCGGTGAAATTGAAGGCGGCGACACTCAGAAGCTTGCTAAGTGGTGGGAAACTTTCCAAAATGCTGGCCGAGAAATGCGCCAAGCCATGGCTGCAGACCTAGATGGCCAAGCACCAAAAACAGGCCAACGACGTCGTAAAACCTATCGCAAGAAAAAGAGTAAACCAAACTCATGATCACAGCGTACATTGCGGTAGGCAGTAACTTGGCTGATCCCGTCAGCCAAGCTAAATTAGCGATTGAAGCACTGAAGACCCTGCCTAAAACAGAGTTTATTCAAGCTTCTTCGCTATACAGCAGCACACCAATGGGTCCGCAAAACCAGCCGGATTACATCAATGCGGTTGTGGCAATTAAAACCAATTTGACGCCACTTGAACTGCTCGATTGCACCCAAGCAATAGAGCAAGAGCAAGGGCGTGTCCGTAAAGACGAGCGTTGGGGACCAAGAACCTTGGATCTCGACATCGTGTTATACGGCAATGAGGTGATTGATTCCGAAAGACTGACAGTTCCACATTATGGAATGAGAGAGCGCGAGTTCGTACTCTACCCTCTTGCGGAAATTGCACCAAGTTTACAACTCCCAGACGGGATCGAGGTGTCGTCACTACTTGAAAAAGTAGATCGCAACGGCCTCAATATTTGGCAGTCATAGCCAACTCCTAGTGAGGATAAAACAATGAAAAAAATGACCATTAACGACCTGATTAAGTGGAAGCAAGAAGGTCGTAAATTTGCTACTTCAACTGCATACGATGCAAGCTTTGCCCAACTTTTCGAAAGCCAAGAAATGCCAGTTTTACTGGTAGGTGACTCTCTAGGCATGGTTCTGCAAGGTAAGACCGACACGTTACCTGTTACTGTTGAAGATATTGCTTATCACACTCGCTGTGTACGCGCTGGTAGCCCGAATTGTCTTCTGATGGCTGATATGCCATTCATGAGCTATGCAACGCCAGAGCAAGCGTGTGAGAACGCAGCAGTACTCATGCGTGCTGGCGCAAATATGGTAAAAATTGAAGGCGGCGACTGGTTAGTAGATACCGTAAAAATGCTAACGGAACGCGCGGTACCAGTCTGTGCACACTTGGGCCTAACACCACAATCTGTAAACATCTTTGGTGGTTACAAAGTGCAAGGTCGCGATCAAGAAAAAGCCGATCGTATGGTAAAAGATGCATTAGCACTGCAAGAAGCCGGCGCTCAAATTGTTTTACTCGAGTGTGTTCCAGCTGAATTGGCAGCTCGTATTACTCAAGTACTTGATGTACCAGTAATTGGCATCGGTGCAGGTAACGTAACGGACGGTCAAATCCTAGTTATGCATGATATGTTCGGAATTTCGGCGAACTACATGCCAAAGTTCTCGAAAAACTTCCTTGCTGAAACAGGCGATATGCGTACAGCTGTGGCAAAATACATGGCAGACGTTGAAAGCGCAGTGTTCCCAGACGACGCTCATACTATTGCCTAGAGGATAAATGCATGCACACTTTTGCAGAAATCTCAGCCATTCGTGAACAGATCAAGACGTTCAAACGTGAAGGTCGTAAAGTTGCGTTTGTCCCAACCATGGGCAACCTACACGAAGGCCATCTAACACTGGTTCGTAAAGCACGCGAGTACGCCGATGTCGTTGTGGTAAGCATCTTTGTCAACCCGATGCAGTTTGAACGTGCAGACGATTTAAATAACTACCCTCGTACACTTGAAGAAGATCTTAACAAGCTAAGCGGTGAAGGCGTCGAGTTGGTATTCACACCGACACCAGAGACCATTTACCCTGAAGGCTTAGATAAACAGACTTTTGTCGATGTGCCTGGGTTTTCTACGATTCTTGAAGGCGCTTCTCGTCCGGGCCATTTCCGTGGCGTGACGACTATCGTAAATAAGTTATTCAACATCGTTCAACCTGATGTAGCTTGCTTTGGTGAGAAAGATTTCCAACAGCTTGCTATTATTCGTAAGATGGTTGATGATCTAGCAATGGACATCGAAATTGTAGGTGTCGCAACCGTTCGTGAAATGGACGGCCTTGCAATGAGCTCTCGCAATGGCCTGCTAACGATTGATGAGCGTCAACGCGCACCTGTTTTAGCACGTACTATGCGCTGGATCAGTAGCGCGATGCGTGGTGGTCGTGACGATTACGCTTCAGTGATTGAAGATGCAAATGATCAGTTACGCGCTGCCGGTTTGCAGCCAGATGAAATCTTCATTCGTGATGCTCGCACACTTCAAGCAATCACAACAGAGACCACTCAAGCCGTGATCCTGATGTCTGCCTTCTTAGGTAAAGCACGCCTCATCGACAACCAAACTGTTGATATGGCGGTAGAAGCTAAAGAAGAAGAATCTAGCGAAGCGAATTCAGCAAACGCTGAATAAACGAAATTCGCAAATAAAAAGGTCGGCACTAAGCCGACCTTTTTTGTATCCCTCCTACGCATAAACGCCACTCAAACCTTCCGGACGAGTTTTAAACCGCTTATGCAGCCACATCCAAGCCGGCACGTCTCTTCTTATCATGCCTTCAAGTTCTTGATTTAAGATACTTGCCGCTTTGACGGGATTACGGCGCTCGAAACGTCCACTGAGATCTTCACCAATATAGAGCGTGTAGTGAGAATGTTCACTGACCGTAACCCCTGACATCACTGCACATTTTGTCGCATCAATAAGCACACTCGATCCTGCAGTACTCGCGGCTTGCTCAACAGCGAAAAACGGGGCGAAGACCGAATTTTTAACACCGTAATCATGGTCAGGTAAGTACCACAGTCGCTGACCGTTTTTCAGCACTTTAAGCATTGATTTAACGTCTTTCCGATCAATCATTTGATGGCCGCAACGCGTGCGTCCTCGATGCTGAACAAACTCATAAACAGGGTTGGAATTCGGTCGATAAACACCATAACCTTTGGCAAATTGACTAAAAATACGCGCCGTCATTTCCAAATTTAGGTGATGACTGCAAACCACCAGTACACCACGCCCATTTTTCTCTTGTTCCAGTAAACGCTCTTTTCCAACCACCTTGGCTAGACGCTTCACTCGCCACTCAGGCCAAAACCAAGCCATTCCGGTCTCGATCAGCGCCATCCCTGTGTATTTAAAGTTTGTCTTTACCAGTACATCGCATTCTTGAGCGCTGTATTCGGGAAAGCAGAGTTTTAAATTTTGCTTTGCAATGCCTTTACGGCGCTTCATGGCCAGAATCGCAAGCGAACCAATGCCCCTACCTAACAAACGTAAGGCTGAGTATGGAAGCAGATTGACAATCAGCGCCAGCAGACCAAAGGCGAACCAAACAGGCCAATATTTAGGAAGAAGCAATTTAAAAGAGAAAGATGGAGAGGGGACAATATTCATGGCTTCATGCATTTACAACAAATGAATCAAACCTAGCATGTTAAAAGTCGAAAAATTGTATGGGAATGTATTGGTGTGCATTAAGAAAGGGCAGCTCTCATGGCTGCCCTTTGAATGTGTTGTTAAGGTTAACTTCTTAACCCAATCCCCTTAGTCACTAGATAGTGAGCCACCGCGTAGAGCGCAACCACAAAGACGATCAATACGCTAAACGACGTAACGATACCCACATCAGACACACCAAGGAAACCATAACGGAAAGCGTTCACCATGTAGACGATTGGATTCAGCTTAGACACCCCTTGCCAAAATTCAGGCAATAGACTGATGGAGTAAAACACACCGCCAAGATAAGTCAGCGGAGTCAGAACGAACGTAGGGATAATCGAGATATCATCAAACGTTTTCGCATAAACCGCATTAATTAAACCACCAAGTGAAAATACCACTGACGTCATAAAGACGGTCGCAATGATGATGCCCCAGTGATCGACTTGCAAATCAACAAAGAAGAGCGAAACAAACGTGACAATCGTTCCGACTAATAGGCCACGTACGACGCCGCCCATCACAAAGCCGAGAATGATGATGTAGTTCGGCACTGGCGCCACTAACAATTCCTCGATGTTTCTTTGGAATTTGGAACTAAAGAAAGAGGAAGCCACATTCGAGTATGAGTTAGTGATCACCGACATCATGATCAAACCCGGAACAATGTATTCCATATAACTAAATCCGTTCATGTCACCGATGCGAGAGCCAATCAAGTTACCGAAAATAATGAAATACAACGTCATCGTAATCGCAGGTGGTACCAAAGTTTGCACCCAAATACGCGTAAAACGGTTCACTTCTTTTGTAACTAGGCTACAAAAAGCCGTCCAATACAATTGGTACATTATTGGTTACCTCCACGTACGATACTGACAAACAGCTCTTCCAAACGGTTCGCTTTGTTGCGCATAGACAGCACTTTTACGCCTAGATCAGATAATTGGTTAAACACCGAGTTCAACCCTTGGCTCTTATCTAATTCGATTTCCAATGAACCATTGACCATCGATTGGCTACTTACCCCTTGAAGTGCTGGCACTTCACCGTCGAACTCAATATCTAGGATAAAAGTTTCTACCGTCAATTTACCCAACAGCGCCTTCATGGTCGTATTTTCAATCAGTTCACCTTTGTTAATGATACCGATATTACGACACAGCATTTCTGCTTCTTCCAAGTAATGCGTGGTCAAGATGATGGTAATGCCCTGCTCTTGGTTGATCTCCTTTAAGAAGTCCCACATTGAACGACGCAGTTCAATATCCACCCCTGCAGTTGGTTCATCAAGGATCAGCAATTGAGGCTCGTGCATTAGAGCTCGCGCAATCATCAAACGACGCTTCATACCACCAGACAAGTTACGCGCACGTTCCTTACGTTTCTCCCATAAGTCGAGTTTGGTCAGGTACTTTTCTGCACGCTCTTTAGCTAGCGCTTTTGAAACCCCATAATAACCCGCTTGCTGCATGACAATCTGTTCAACAGTTTCAAATTGGTTGAAGTTGAATTCTTGAGGAACCAAACCTAGGTTTTGCTTCGCCAATTCAAGATGCGTATCAATGTCATACCCAAACACCTTGGTGGTGCCAGATGTCTTGTTGACTAAAGAAGAGATAATGCCAATGGTGGTTGATTTACCAGCCCCATTCGGCCCAAGAAGTGCGTAAAAGTCACCTTTCTTTACTTGTAAGCTGATGCCCTTCAACGCTTCAAATCCGCCCGCATAGGTCTTGCGAAGCTGTTCAATTTCTAATGCGTACATTGCGTAATACTTGCCATCTGTTGATGAATCGTGAATGCCAATACCAAATGGGGAAACTGCTGTCGGCGTCATAACCGACAATCGGTATTGCACTAAAGTTGAATTAGTTTATCGTTGAATAACGATGAATACAAATAAACCTTTCTATAAAATTAGAAATACCTATCTTTTATGATTCTTAATCACTCAATCTAAAAACAATAAAAAAGCGCTCCCAGAACCCCAGCAGCGCTTAGTTAAAAGAGACTGTTGATTAAAGCGTCAGCATTTGATGCTCATCAGTTTCAACATGCCTGATAGCCGCATTAAGCGCTTCATAGCGGAACTTGTATGTATTCGCATCCGGCACTAAATCAATCACATGAAATTTCTCTAGTTGCTCACGAGTACGTTGGTTAGGACACAACAAGTACACTTCACAGTTCGCGTCTAAAGCATCTTTAATGGCGTTTTCCAAAGCCAAGCCGACCGTCACATCAATCATAGGAACATCTGTTAAGTCGAGGATCATGACTTCATAATCAGAAATGCTCGAGTGTTGACGAGAGATCGCTTTAGAAACACTAAAGATCATCGGACCGGATAGATAGAAGAACAACACTTTACCATTAGCTCTGTCCAACAAGCCTCTTTCGCTATCGGTCAGTGGTACATCGTCTTCATCAGCATCACTGATGGCTTTAACTTGGCGTGCTTGCTCACGACTCAAGCGTTCAATGATGATGATATTAGAAATAAATACCCCTAGCCCTACAGCCACAATCAAATCGACAAATACTGTCAGCAGCATGACGCCATACATGACCGCCATCCCCGGAAAGCTCACCTTATGGGCGCGTTGGATAAAACTCCAATCCAGAATATTAAAGCCAACATAAACCGCAATACCGGCCAATACAGCCATCGGAATGGGATCAGTCAACCCGCTAGCGACAAGCACGACTAAAGCGAGAATCAAAGCACGAATCACACCGGATAACGGTGAGCGAGCGCCAACTTGGATGTTGGTCACCGTTCCCATCGTCGCCCCCGCACCTGGCAGAGCGCCAAACAGCCCAGAAATCATGTTCGCCAAACCTTGGCCACGCAGTTCCTTGTCTGAATCATGCTCTTTACGCGTGAGTGAGTCACCAATAACCGCTGTCAATAAGGTATCAATACAACCTAACGTACCCAATACCAATGCATCGATGACCATTTCGGTAAACATCGCAGGATCGATATGTGGCACCACCAAAGAAGGTAAACCTGCTGGGATTTCACCAATTCGACGAATATCATCGGCATCAAAGACAAGGACAGAAAGTAACGTTACCGCCACAAGAGCCACCAGCTGCGCTGGCACGTATCTGCGATATTGCTTAGGGAAGAAGAACAAGATACCTAACGTCAACAAACCTAAAAACAGTTCGCTGAACTTAAGATTAGAAATCGTATCTGGCAGAGCCGATAGTGTCCCTATCACACCGCCAGATGGCGCAGCATGGCCAAGTAAAGGCGACAACTGCAAGATAATGAGAATGACACCAATACCCGACATAAAGCCGGAGATAACACTGTATGGCATTAACGTTACGTATTTACCAAGCTTTAATGTACCGAGCACAATTTGGAACGCGCCCGCCATCATCACCACGGTAAAGGTCATGGCCATGCCCGTTTCTGGGTATTTGGCCATCATACTGGTTAATACCGCTGTCATGATCACCGTCATGGGACCAGTTGGCTCAGAAATAAGTGTATTGGAACCACCAAACAGTGAAGCAAATAACCCCACCATGATCGCGCCCCATAAACCAGCTTCTGCACCAGCTCCTGAAGCCACACCAAATGCTAATGCGAGAGGAAGTGAAATGATGGCCGTTGTGACACCACCGAACAGATCCCCTTTGAGGTTGATATCCTTAAAGCGACTACCGAACACGAATTTGCTCCCTGCATTAAAAAGACAAAATGCCATCAATCTAACAAATATTTCGCTAAAGAAATAAACGAAAAAAAGTCACGACCAAATTGGGCTTATTTGCTTACTGAATGATGGCTGCATATTTTATGATTTTCACAGCGAGAACTAGTCAGATGAGTCATCTTGAATGAATATTTAACGGGATCGAAATTGTAACATTGTGTATAGTTACAGCGCTGATCGCTTAGTAAGCACTAGGGAGTGGTTGGTTTTTTTAATTTTAGGGAAGTAGATGTCAGATGCCGGAAATTAAACAATTATTCGAAAATAACTCGAAATGGTCAGAAGAAATAAAATCTGATCGTCCAGAATATTTCGCAAAACTAGCGGAAGGTCAGAAGCCAGACTTTCTTTGGATTGGTTGTTCAGACAGTCGCGTTCCAGCAGAGCGACTAACGGGACTTTTCTCAGGCGAGTTATTTGTTCACCGAAACGTTGCTAACCAGGTCATCCACACCGACCTAAACTGCCTCTCTGTCGTGCAATACGCCGTCGACGTACTCAAAGTAAAGCACATCATCGTTTGTGGTCATTATGGTTGTGGTGGTGTGAATGCCGCAATTGATAACCCTCAACTCGGCCTTATCAACAACTGGTTACTTCACATCCGTGATCTTTACTTTAAGCACCGCGCTTACCTTGACCAAATGCCTCTTGACGATCGCGCCGATAAACTAGGTGAAATCAACGTAGCCGAGCAAGTATATAACTTGGGTAACTCAACCATCATGCAAAACGCATGGGAACGCGGTCAGGATGTTGAAATTCATGGAGTGGTTTACGGCATTGAAGATGGTCGTCTTGAGTACTTAGGGATTCGTTCAAATTCAAAAGAGACCGTGGAAGCGTCTTACCAAAAAGCGCTCTCGACCATTCTTAACGATGACAACAAATTGTTATGTCGCGATTAATCATCACAAATAAATCGTCAACAAGATAAATAAAAAACGCCCATTTAAGATGGGCGTTTTTTTAATTCTAAAACTGGCGACAGAAATTATTCCTGCGGAACCACTTTACCAATAAATGGTAGGTGACGATATTTCTGAGCGTAATCAATACCAACACCAACAACAAACTCATCTGGAATAGAGAAACCAGCCCAATCAACCGGAACTTCTACTTCACGGCGAGATGGCTTATCAAGCAGCGTACAGATAGCGATAGATTTTGGTTCACGTAGAGACAGGATTTCACTGATTTTGTTTAACGTGTTACCTGTATCAATGATGTCTTCTACGATCAGTACATCTTTGCCTTTAATGTCGTCATCAAGGTCTTTCAAGATACGTACATCACGTGAGCTTTCCATCGTGTTACCGTAGCTAGAAGCGGTCATAAAATCGACTTGGTGAGTCAGTTCGATAGCACGTGCTAAGTCAGCCATAAATACAAATGAACCACGTAGCAAACCAACCAATACCAGATCTTCACTGCCTTGGTAATGTTCTGTAATTTGCTTACCTAATTCACGAATTCGATCCTGAACTTCTTGCTCAGAAATCATCACTTCTATTGTATGTTTCATACTGTGCTCAATTTTCTTTGTGGGTTGAGGTTGGTCGTACGCAAACGATCACCTTATCTTGCGGCGTGTAGTGTAACACCCCACTCAGTAGGTGGAAAGTCGCATCCCATTCCATTGAATTCTTGGATGAAAGTCTTAGTTTTCGGATTTATCTAGTTGAATGAATCATCAATAATGACATTACTGTCTATAAATTGGGCATCAGATGTTGACCTTGCACATATGCACCATTACACTCATCAATGCTTTAAGCAACTATTAAAATAATCAATTAGGGGGTTACCCCCAAATAATATCAACTCAATGGCAAGGAAAAGAATATGGACTCAATAGCTAAGAGACCTCGCACTAGGCTTTCCCCTTTAAAACGTAAACAGCAACTAATGGAAATCGCTCTTGAAGTGTTTGCTCGTCGCGGTATTGGCCGTGGTGGTCACGCAGACATTGCTGAGATTGCACAAGTTTCTGTTGCAACAGTATTTAATTACTTCCCAACTCGTGAAGATTTGGTTGATGAAGTACTGAACCACGTTGTACGTCAGTTCTCAAACTTCCTTTCGGATAACATCGACTTAGACCTTCACGCACGTGAAAACATCGCCAACATCACAAACGCAATGATCGAACTTGTTAGCCAAGATTGCCACTGGCTAAAAGTATGGTTCGAATGGAGCGCATCAACACGTGATGAAGTATGGCCATTGTTCGTGACAACTAACCGCACTAACCAACTGTTGGTGCAAAACATGTTCATTAAAGCAATTGAACGTGGGGAAGTTTGTGACCAACATGAACCGGAACACTTGGCGAATCTGTTCCACGGTATTTGTTACTCTATTTTCGTTCAAGCAAACCGCTCTAAGAGCGAAGCAGAGCTAACGAACCTAGTAAGCGCATATTTAGATATGCTATGCATCTACAACCGTGAACATCACTAAAAAATAATTAGGCTTAAAAAAGCAAAGGCTGATACTTAGGTATTGGCCTTTTTTCGTTTTCGGGAAACGGGAAACGGGAAACGGGAAATATTTTGTCTTTCTGGGAACAAACTCTGCCAACTCGGTTTAGATACAATTGCCTTCGATTAACCTTCTAACGAACACCTCTCGATTTTTAGAGCGAAGCGTTCGCGACTCTCGAAGCGCAGCGTTACATAGAACAGCCCGTTCTCGCCTCTCAAGCTCCGCGCACAAAAAAACCGCTGACAAATCAGCGGTTTTTATCATTCAACGTTCAAGAAAAATTACTTTTTCTTTTTAACTGCTTTTTTGTTTGGAAGGTCAGTAATTGAACCTTCAAATACTTCAGCAGCTAGGCCCACAGACTCGTGTAGAGTTGGGTGAGCGTGGATAGTAAGTGCGATATCTTCCGCATCACAACCCATCTCGATCGCTAGGCCGATTTCACCAAGTAGTTCACCACCGTTAGTACCAACGATAGCACCACCGATTACGCGGTGAGTTTCTTTATCGAAGATTAGCTTAGTCATACCGTCTGCACAGTCAGACGCGATTGCACGGCCTGATGCTGCCCATGGGAATGTTGCCACTTCGTAGTTGATGCCTTCTGCTTTCGCTTCTTTCTCTGTCTTACCAACCCATGCCACTTCTGGCTCAGTGTAAGCGATTGAAGGAATAACTTTAGGATCGAAGTAGTGCTTCTTACCAGAGATAACTTCTGCGGCTACGTGGCCTTCATGCACACCTTTGTGAGCAAGCATTGGTTGACCAACAACGTCACCGATCGCGTGGATGTGAGGAACGTTAGTACGCATTTGCTTATCAACGTTGATAAAGCCACGCTCGTCCACTTCAATACCCGCTTTTTCAGCATCGATAAGTGCACCGTTTGGTACACGACCGATAGCAACAAGAACCGCATCGTAACGCTCAGCTTCTGCTGGCGCTTTTTTGCCTTCCATTGAAACGTAGATACCGTCTTCTTTCGCTTCAACTGCGGTTACTTTCGTCTCAAGCATTAGCTTGAACTTGTCTTTAATACGCTTAGTGAAGACTTTAACGATGTCTTTATCCGCCGCTGGGATAACTTGGTCAAACATCTCTACTACGTCTACTTTAGAACCTAGAGAGTGGTAAACCGTACCCATTTCTAGACCGATGATACCACCGCCCATGATAAGCAGTTTTTCTGGTACTTCTTTCAGCTCTAGCGCATCCGTTGAATCCCAAATACGTGGGTCTTCATGAGGGATGAATGGTAGTTTGATTGGACGAGAACCCGCAGCGATGATTGCGTTGTCGAAGTTAACTGTTGTTGCTTCACCTTCGCCTTCAACTAGGATGCTGTTAGGACCAGTGAACTTACCGAAACCGTTAACAACCGTTACGTTACGCATCTTAGCCATACCGCTAAGACCACCTGTCAGTTGGTTTACAACTTTCTCTTTCCAGATACGGATTTTGCTGATGTCTGTTTGTGGTTCGCCAAACACAACACCGTGCTCAGCCATCGCTTTCGCTTCTTCGATAACTTTTGAAACGTGAAGAAGTGCTTTAGATGGAATACAACCAACGTTTAGACATACACCGCCAAGAGTGCTGTAACGTTCAACTAGTACTGTTTCTAGACCTAAATCCGCACAACGGAATGCAGCTGAGTAACCAGCAGGACCAGAACCAAGTACAACAACTTGGGCTTTAATTTCTTTGCTCATTGTGACCTCTTGTAGTCATTATCCCTAACAGGCTGAGTAGATGTTCTTAAATTATTAGGCTTTCAAACGGTCAATATTTTACAGAGATGTTAACAGTGTGAAAGCAGCTTTAAGTTAGCCTGTGAGCTAGACAACAATTCATCTTTCAGTTTCTGAACGATGGAAGAAATTGTCGTCTAAAAATAGTCTTTTATATAAAGAATTAAGGTGACCCGAAAGTCACCTTAACTATTACTTTCTCAATTACAGTACTAGACGACGAATGTCTGATAGTGCACCGTTTAAGAAAGTAATGAAGCGTGCACCTTCCGCACCATCGATCACACGGTGGTCGTACGATAGAGACAGTGGAAGCTGTAGACGTGGTTCGAACTCTTTACCGTTCCACACTGGCTTCATTTCAGATTTAGATACACCTAGGATACCAACTTCTGGCGCGTTTACGATTGGCGTAAACGCTGTACCGCCGATACCGCCAAGGCTAGAGATTGTGAAACAACCGCCTTGCATATCAGCTGCAGTTAGCTTACCAGCACGTGCTTTCTTCGATACTACCATCAATTCTTCAGATAGCTCGTAGATGCCTTTCTTGTTCACGTCTTTAAATACAGGAACAACAAGGCCGTTTGGCGTATCGACTGCGATACCTACGTTCACGTACTTCTTAAGAATGATGCTTTCGCCATCTTCAGAAAGTGAAGAGTTAAACGCTGGGAATGCTTCTAGTGCTTTCGCTACCGCTTTCATGATGAACACAAGAGGAGTGATCTTCATACCAGTGTCTTTCTTAGCTTCGATTGCGTTCTGTTCTTTACGGAATGCTTCTAGCTCAGTGATGTCTGCGTTATCCCACTGTGTAACGTGAGGGATCATTACCCAGTTACGGTGTAGGTTTGCACCAGAGATCTTCTTGATCTTAGAAAGCTTCTGAACTTCAGTTTCGCCGAACTTGCTGAAGTCAACTTTTGGCCAAGGAAGTAGACCAAGTGCAGCGCCGTCGCCTTTACCAGATGCTGCTGCACCTGCACCAGACTCAAGACGCTTAAGAGCATCTTTAACGTAAGCTTGAACGTCTTCTTTCAGGATACGGCTCTTACGACCAGTACCTTTAACCTTAGACAGGTTAACACCGAATTCACGAGCTAGACGACGAACAACTGGAGATGCGTGTGCGTAGTCACCGTTCTCTTGGAAATCGTTCGCTGCAGGTGCCGCCGCTGGAGCTTCAGCTTTTGGTGCAGGTGCAGAAGCTGCTGCTGGAGCAGGTGCTGCCGCTTGAGCTGGAGCTGGAGCCGCCGCAGGAGCAGGTGCTGCGCCTTCAACCGGGGTGCCGGCCACAACGAAAGTCATGATTAGAGAGCCAGTCGTTACTGAATCGCCTTCAGCAATCTTGATCTCTTTAACTGTACCTGCGAATGGTGCTGGTACTTCCATAGAAGCTTTGTCGCCTTCTACAGTAATTAGAGATTGCTCTTCTTCTACTGTATCGCCAACTTTAACCATGATCTCAGTAACTTCTACTTCGTCACCGCCGATATCTGGAACGTTAACTTCTTTGTCCGCTGCTACCGCAGGAACCGCCGCAGGTGCTGCTGGCGCTTCAACCGCTGCAGGAGCTGGAGCCGCTGCGCCTGAGCCAGCTATCGGAGTGCCGGCCACCTCAAATACCATCACAAGAGAGCCAGTTGTTACTGAATCGCCTTCAGCAATTTTGATCTCTTTAACCGTACCTGCAAATGGTGCTGGTACTTCCATAGAAGCTTTGTCGCCTTCTACAGTTAGAAGTGATTGCTCTTCTTCTACTGCATCGCCAACTTTAACCATGATCTCGGTAACTTCTACTTCGTCGCCACCGATATCAGGAACGTGAACTTCTTTTAGTTCTGCTGCCGCTGCTGCTGGAGCTGGAGCTGCTGCTGGAGCCGCTTCTGCCGCAGGAGCAGGTGCAGCGTCAGCTGCACCCTCGGCTTCGAAAATCATGATAAGAGAACCAGTTGTTACTGAATCGCCTTCTGCAACTTTGATTTCTTTTACAATACCTGCTTGAGACGCTGGAACTTCCATAGAAGCTTTGTCGCCTTCAACAGTGATCAGAGACTGTTCTTCTTCAACCTTGTCGCCAACGCTTACAAGAATCTCAGTAACTTCAACCTCATCCGCACCGATGTCAGGTACATTAATTTCGATTGCCATTGCTTATTTACCTTCTAGTTAAGCGCTGTATTAAGCGTAAAGTGGGTTTGTTTTTTCAGTGTCGATGTTGAACTTAGCAATTGCTTCAGCAACAACAGACTTCTCAACATCACCACGTTTCGCTAGTTCAGTTAGTGCAGCAACTACTACGTAGCCCGCGTTAACTTCGAAGTGACGACGTAGGTTCTCACGGCTGTCTGAACGACCGAAGCCGTCAGTACCAAGAACTTTGTATGACTCAGTTGGCATGAACGCACGCACTTGCTCAGCGTAGTTCTTCATGTAATCCGTCGCAGCGATTGCTGGTTCGTTACCAAGAACAGTAGTGATGTAAGGTACTTTCGCTTCAGCTTCTGGGTGAAGCATGTTGTAACGCTCTGCATTTTGACCATCACGAGTTAGCTCGTTGAATGAAGTTACAGAGAACACGTCAGATGCTACGCCGTACTCTTCACTTAGGATAGTCGCTGCTTTACGTACTTCGTTCATGATAGTACCAGAGCTCATTAGCTGAACTTTACCCTTAGCACCTTCGTGAGACTCAAGCTTGTAAATACCTTTACGGATGCCTTCTTCAGCGCCTTCTGGCATTGCTGGCATTGCGTAGTTTTCATTCATTACTGTTAGGTAGTAGTAAATGTTTTCTTGCTCAGGACCGTACATACGACGGATACCATCTTGCATGATTACTGCTAGCTCGTAAGCGAATGTTGGGTCGTAAGAGATACAGTTCGGGATAGTGTTCGCTTGAATGTGCGAGTGACCATCTTCGTGCTGTAGACCTTCACCGTTCAGTGTTGTACGACCAGCTGTAGCACCTAGTAGGAAGCCACGAGCTTGTTGGTCACCTGCTAGCCATGCCATGTCACCAATACGTTGGAAACCGAACATTGAGTAGTAGATGTAGAACGGGATCATTGGCAGATCGTTTGTGCTGTAAGAAGTAGCAGCAGCAACCCAAGATGCCATTGAACCTAGTTCGTTGATACCTTCTTGAAGAACTTGACCTGACGTTGCTTCTTTGTAGTAAGAAACGATGCCTTTATCTTCAGGTGTGTATTCTTGACCGTCTGGGTTGTAGATACCCACTTGACGGAATAGACCTTCCATACCGAACGTACGCGCTTCATCACAGATGATAGGAACGATGTTCTTACCGATGTTCTTGTCTTTAAGCAGGATGTTCAACGTACGTACGTAAGCCATAGTCGTTGAGATTTCACGCTTCTGAGCACCAAGTAGAGGAGCAAACTCTTCTAGCTCTGGTACTTTGAACTCTTGTGTGAACTTAGGTAGACGCTGTGGCGTGTAACCTTTCAGTGCTTTACGACGAGCATGTAGGTATTCGTACTCAGCAGAACCTTCTTCCAGTTTTAGGTAAGGCAGTTCAGCTACTTTCTCATCAGAAAGGATGTCTTGTAGACCTAGACGATCACGTAGGTATTGTACGTGAGTCATGTCCATCTTCTTAACACCGTGAGCGATGTTCTTACCTTCAGCCGCTTCACCCATGCCGTAACCTTTAACAGTCTTAGCTAGGATTACCGTTGGCTTACCACCTGTCTCTTTTGCATTGTTGAATGCAGCAAACAGTTTAGAAGAATCGTGACCACCACGCTTCAGTTCGAAGATTTGGTCATCAGTCATGTCTGCAACTAGTGCAGCAGTCTCAGGGTACTTACCAAAGAAGTGCTCACGTACGTATGCGCCATCTTTAGATTTGAATGTTTGGTAGTCGCCATCGATCGTTTCGTTCATAAGCTGTAGTAGCTTACCAGTCGTATCTTTAGCTAGTAGTGCATCCCAGTTGTTACCCCAGATAACTTTAACTACGTTCCAACCTGCACCTTTGAATAGACCTTCAAGTTCTTGAATAATCTTACCGTTACCCATTACAGGGCCATCTAGACGCTGAAGGTTACAGTTGATTAGGAAACATAGGTTGTCTAGCTTCTCACGCGCAGCGAAAGAAATTGCACCACGTGATTCTGGCTCATCCATCTCACCGTCGCCTAGGAAAGCGTATACACGTTGAGCAGAAGTATCTTTAAGGCCACGGCCGTTTAGGTACTTAAGGAAACGTGCTTGGTAAATAGCAGAGATAGGACCAAGACCCATAGATACTGTTGGGAACTGCCAGAACTCAGGCATCAACTTAGGGTGTGGGTATGAAGGTACACCTTTACCGTCTACTTCTTGACGGAAGTTGTCTAGCTGCTCTTCAGTTAGACGGCCTTCAACGAACGCACGAGAGTAGATACCCGGTGAGATGTGGCCTTGGTAGTAAACTAGATCGCCACCGTCTGTCTCGTTTGGAGCACGGAAGAAGTGGTTGAAACAAACTTCGTAGAACGCTGCTGCTGACTGGTAAGAAGCCATGTGACCACCAAGGTCTAGGTCTTTCTTAGAAGCACGCAATACGATCATGATTGCGTTCCAGCGAATAATCGAACGAATACGACGCTCAAGAGTTACATCACCAGGGTAAGCTGGTTCTTGTGCTGCTGGAATAGTGTTGATGTAGTTTGTGTTGATGCCAGTTGGCATATCAACGCCGTCTAGACGTGCTTTTTCTAGAACGGTTTCTAGTAGAAACTGTGCACGTTCTACACCTTCTTCACGAACAACTGATTCAAGGGCTTGTAGCCAATCTTGAGTTTCCAGTGCATCTACGTCATGCTTCATGTCAGACATGGCGATCTATCCTTCTGTTGGTTGGATCTACTTATTTAAGTAAGCGGTTCTTGTATTAAGAATCGTTACCTTGCTGAATTCGACGCAGAGAACGCTCTCGTCGAGACTCTTCTCGAGTCAAATCCAACAATGTTTCTTCGATATAAGCTAAATGTGAGTGAGACATTTCACGCGCCTTTTCAGGCTGACCAGAAACAATCGCATCCACGATATTAGCTCTGTGTTTACTTACTTTATCGACCACTTCATCGCGGCGATGTAAGAGCTTTAGATTCTGTAGAACATTCTGCTCAAGCAAAGGCGCAAGGCTACGAACAATATGAAGGAGAACGACGTTGTGCGCTGCTTCGGTTAATGCAATCAAAAATTGCATTACTGCTGCCGCTTCTGCTTCAACGTTGCCGCCTTTTTGCTCTTCGCTGATTTGATTCAAGCATGCCTGAATACGAGCAAAATCTTCATCGGTACCACGTAATGCTGCAAAGTACGCTGAAATGCCTTCCATCGCATGGCGCGATTCAAGCAAGTCCAATTGCGTCTCTGAGTGGGTAGATAACAAATTCAGCAAAGGGTCTGAGAAACTCTTCCAGATGTTTTCACTTACGAATGTGCCACCGCCTTGACGACGAGTAAGCAGACGTTTCGCTTCCAAACGCTGAATGGCTTCACGGACAGATGGACGAGACACATCGAACTGCTTTGCGAGTTCGCGCTCTGGTGGCAATTGCTGCCCCGGAGAGAGTGTTCCTTCCACAATCAACCTTTCTAACTCTTGTTCAATAACATCAGAGAGTTTTGGCTGACGAATCCTTTGATAAGCCATAATTTATTGTTCTTCTACTCTTGCAGGTAATTGGTAATACCAATTTTAAGTTGGTGCAGAAATTAACATAATTAAAACGTGACTGTCCAGCCAAAAGTTGACCTAAATCATAGAACGGACTTACAACCAACACTTTGATAACAATCGACCATTAAAACAGCAATAAAATTGGTATGACCAATTACATAAACAAAACAGATGGGAAGTCTTCGTGCTAGTAAATTTGATCAACAAAAACAAAAAATGACAAAAAAACCGGGTCATTTTTTCGTCACGAACCGTTTTAACGCCCCAAAATGTCGTTAACTTTTAACAAGCCTTCATATTTCTTGTATCAAAAAAAGGCATACCTGAGTGTATGCCTTATTTATTTCTGTTTTTTGAATTTACACTTTTGCTACAAGTTAACTTTGTACTTGTTGTCTGAACTTGACCCAGTCAAAGCTTAGCCCAGGATCGGCTTTTCTCAAGGGAGCGATATACTGATGCCCCGTAATTCTCGGCAAGGTAATTTTTGGGTAGGAATGCATAACGGATTGGGTCAATGCAGTAAGTGATTGATATTGCTCTTCTGTGTACGCAACAAACTCGGTGCCTTCCAACTCAATACCAATTGAATAGTCATTACAACGTTCACGGCCAGCGAAGCTAGATTGTCCGGCATGCCAAGCTCTGTCTAAAAAAGAAACAAACTGAACAATCTCGCCATCACGCTTAATTAAACAATGTGCCGAAACGCCCATTTTGTGAATTACTTCAAAAAATGGATGGGCATTGGGGTCAAGATTGCCGGTAAAAAAGTCCTCTATATAACATCCACCAAATTGACCCGGTGGCAAGCTGATGTTGTGCACCACCAGCAGAGAGATATCTTCTTTGTCTGAACGAGCATCAAAAAATGGCGAAGGGACATGCTTCGCTTGCGTCAACCAACCATTCTCGATTTTTAGGCACATATCAACCTCTCTACTTTGCAAATTAACTGCTGAAATTATTGACACCGGAGAGTATCATTCGTTGCCATCTCCCTTTCAAGACTAGATTTGCGATGAAGAACACACACAACAGCCAAGAACGCCTAGAATACCTTAAGCAACAACTTCCATTAGAAATCACTCGCGCCGTAGCCGATACCCTAAAAGAAGATCTAGGTGGTACATTGGATGTCGATAAAGACATCACCGCATCGCTTATCCCAGCTGACGCTATTAACACGGCAACCATCATCACTCGTGAACACGGTGTGTTTTGTGGCCAAGCATGGGCAGATGAAGTATTTAAACAGCTAGGTAGCAAAGTGACCATCGAGTGGCATGTAAAAGATGGCGACAAGGTTAAACCAAACCAAACACTTTGCACACTGACAGGTCCTGCTCGTGATTTGCTCACTGGCGAGCGCAACGCAATGAACTTTATTCAAACCCTTTCAGGTTGCGCGACCATTACCGCTGAATACGCAGAGAAAATTGCTCACACTGAATGCCGTCTATTAGATACTCGTAAAACGATTCCTGGTCTACGTAGTGCGCTTAAATACGCAGTAGCTTGTGGCGGTGGTTTCAACCATCGTATCGGTGTGTTCGATGCCTACCTTATTAAAGAAAACCACATCATTGCTTGTGGCGGCATTACTCAAGCGATCACTACTGCAAAAGAATTAAACCCAGGCAAGCCTGTTGAAGTTGAGACGGAAAGCTTGGACGAGCTAAAAGAGGCGATTGAAGCGGGTGCCGACATCATCATGCTCGACAACTTCACTACCGACATGATGCGTGAAGCGGTAGCCATTAACGCTGGTCGTGCGGCATTAGAAAACTCTGGCAATGTAACCTTAGAAACCATCGCTGAATACGCAGAAACTGGCGTAGATTACATCTCGGTGGGTGCTTTGACTAAGCACCTAAAAGCGATGGACCTTTCGATGCGCTTTAAGTAAATAGAGTACCGACAACAATATTAACTTCCGAAAAGTCAGCATGTTGTAATCTGATTCACTAAATAGAGGGCCGCAAGGCTCTTTATTTTTATCCACTAAAAAAATAACACCCCTCGCAAAACCTTGCATGCAATATGCAACTTCAACCTAAAGATTTTTACCTCACTCGGAAGGCATCCCCTTGCTAGTTTCCACTTGTTTCTACTCTTTTTACTCTTCTGCTCCATGCATAAGCATTAACTAAATTTCTCTTAAGGAAACAAAATGAAAACGAATAAACAGAAGAAGCAGCAAGGTTTTACGCTGATTGAATTGATGATTGTGGTGGCAATTATTGGTGTTTTGTCAGCTGTAGCAATCCCTGCCTACCAAAACTATGTACAAAAAACGGAGGTTGCTTCCGCGACAGCAACTCTGCGTGGCCTGTTAACCAATATTGATATGTATCAACAAGAAAATGGAGGTACTTTCCCTACAGATACAAACCTAGTAGGTGGAAGTAACAGCATGAACTCTTTAGGAGTTATTGCCCTTGCCGCTTCTGGTACTAGTGGTGGTACCGCTACGTTTACTTTTAGTGAGGGTAGCCTTGCAGTCAGTGGAAGTGTGGGTACCGTCAAATTTACTAAAAATAATACGACAGGTTGGACATGTACAACGACCAACGTACCGGAAGACTCAAAGCCAAATAGCTGTAAAAACTAATCAATGCTAACCAACCTCTCAACGGTTCTTCGTCAAGCGGGAATACTGACCTTCTCCCAAGAAGAATCGTTACTTGAGCAAGCTAAAGCTTCTGGCATTTCAATGCCGGAGGCTTTGCTCAGTTCTGGCTTTTTCCAATCCCATGAATTGACGGAACACTTAAGCTCTGTCTTTGGGCTTTCTTGCACCTCTCTCAATCAGTACGAATACGCTTCGCTTTGCCAAACGTTGGGCTTACGTGATCTGATCACTCGCCATAATGCTCTGCCGCTCAATCGCAGTTCTTCAACTCTGATCTTGGCGGTAGCTGATCCGACTAATCTCCAAGCTGAAGATGACTTTCGTTTTGCGACAGGACTACAGGTTGAGCTTGTTCTTGCGGATTTTCGTGAACTCAGTGCGGCAATTAGGCGCTTATATGGTCGAGCACTAGGACAGGAAAAGTCCGGATTAAAAGAGATCAACCAAGATGAACTGGCAGGTCTGGTTGATATTAGTGCAGATGAAATCGACAACATCGAAGATCTCAGCCAAGACGAAGCGCCTGTCAGTCGTTACATTAATCAGATTTTGTTGGATGCCGTGCGTAAAGGCGCTTCGGATATTCACTTTGAACCCTACGAAAGCATGTATCGAGTGCGCTTACGTTGCGATGGTATTCTCGTTGAAAGCCAACAACCACCAAGTCATTTAAGTCGTCGCTTATCAGCGCGTATTAAAATCTTATCCAAACTTGATATCGCCGAACGACGCTTACCACAAGATGGTCGTATCAAGCTTAAGCTAAACCAAGATACTGCAATTGATATGCGTGTATCGACATTACCAACGCTATTTGGCGAAAAAATAGTACTGCGTTTGCTCGACAGTAGCTCCGCCTCGCTAAATATTGACCGCTTGGGTTACAGTGATGAGCAGAAGCAACTTTATCTGGATGCGCTAAAACGGCCACAAGGTATGATTTTAATGACTGGCCCGACGGGAAGTGGCAAAACCGTCTCGCTCTATACAGGCTTAAGTCTTCTAAACAAAACAGAGATCAATATCTCTACAGCGGAAGACCCCGTTGAAATTAACCTGCCTGGCATCAACCAAGTGCAAGTCCAGCCCAAAATTGGCTTTGGTTTTTCTGAAGCACTTCGTTCTTTCTTACGTCAGGATCCTGATGTGGTCATGGTGGGTGAGATCCGCGATCTAGACACGGCAGAAATCGCTATTAAAGCCTCACAAACTGGCCACTTAGTTCTGTCTACTCTGCACACCAACTCTGCCGCTGAAACCGTGATTCGCTTATCCAATATGGGGGTTGAGAGCTTTAACCTTGCTTCATCATTGAGCTTGATCATCGCTCAACGCTTGGCAAGAAAGCTATGCCCTCAGTGCAAACAACCTCAAGAGCCGAATGCACAACTGCAACATATTGGCATCCACTCCACGGAAAACATCTTTCAAGCGAACCCAGATGGCTGTAACGAATGTACCCAAGGTTATTCTGGTCGAACCGGCATTTATGAAGTGATGCGCTTTGACGAGACGCTTTCCGAAGCACTAATCAAAGGCGCATCCGTTCATGAGTTAGAAAAACTTGCTCTCAAAAACGGTATGCACACCTTACAAATGTCCGGTATAGAAAAACTTAAACAAGGCATCACCAGCTTTAGCGAATTACAACGCGTTCTCTACTTCTGATCTTTACGTTTATTAGGCAGTCATCAATTCTATGAAAACTAACGCCCCACAACTTAAAAGTTTCCGCTGGAAAGGTACGAACAGCTCAGGGAAGAAAACCTCCGGACAAGTGTTAGCCATGACGGAAATTGAAGTGCGAGAACGCCTAGATGCTCAACACATCAAAATTAAGAAGCTTAAGAAAGGCAGTATTTCTTTTATCACGAAGCTGAGTCATCGAGTCAAAGGCAAAGACATTACGGTATTTACCCGTCAAATCGCTACCATGTTAATGACCGGCGTTCCCATCGTTCAAGCTCTGAAGCTTGTCTCAGAAAACCATAGAAAAGCTGAGATGAAATCAATACTGATGAGCGTAACACGAGCAGTAGAAGCAGGTACGCCGATGTCCAAAGCCATGCGAACCGCCAGCACGCATTTTGATCCACTCTATACTGATTTAATCGCAACCGGTGAGCAGTCAGGTAACTTACCTCAGGTATTTGAACGTCTGGCGACTTACCGAGAAAAAAGCGAACAATTGAAAGCAAAAGTTATCAAAGCACTCATCTATCCGGCGATGGTAGTTTTGGTCGCGCTAGGGGTCTCCTACCTCATGCTCACCAAAGTGATACCTGAGTTCGAAAAGATGTTTGTTGGCTTTGGCGCCGACCTGCCTGCATTTACTCAAATGGTCTTAAATCTTTCGGCATGGACACAAAATTGGGGGCCTTTTATTGGGCTCAGTGCATTAAGCTTATTTATTTCCTCCCGTATCATGGCTAAACGTTCGGACTCTTTCCGATTATTGTTGGCTCGATCGAGCTTAAGATTTCCTATACTCGGCCCCGTCTTATCCAAAGCGGCGATTGCGAAATTCAGCCGTACTCTTGCAACCAGTTTTACCGCCGGTATCCCCATTTTGACAAGCTTAAAAACCACCTCTAAAACATCCGGTAATATGCATTATCAACTTGCCATCGAAGAGGTCTACCGAGATACCGCAGCGGGTATGCCA
Organism: Vibrio sp. MOR3; assembly: GCF_001557775.1. Lineage (NCBI taxonomy): Bacteria > Pseudomonadati > Pseudomonadota > Gammaproteobacteria > Vibrionales > Vibrionaceae > Vibrio > Vibrio sp. MOR3. The sequence continues at coordinate 169,316 of NZ_LNRD01000011.1, forward strand.
ATGTATATCGCAATGCGCAATTGCAACGTATTCCCAGAATTGGTGCTGCAAATGGTAATGATCGGTGAAGAATCCGGACGTTTAGACGATATGCTCAACAAAATTGCCGCGATCTATGAGTTTGAAGTGGATAACACCGTCGACAATCTGAGTAAAATTTTAGAGCCGTTGATCATTGTTTTTCTTGGGGTCGTCGTTGGCGGATTGGTCACAGCAATGTACTTACCAATCTTTAACTTAATGAGCGTATTGGGATAGAATGTTGCTTTAGCAAATTAATCCCATCAAAACAGCACTTTGCTATTTGATTCATCGTTCAAGAGACAGATATGGAAGTATTCCAGTACTACCCATGGCTATTCGTTGTATTTGCCACAATTTTTGGTTTGATCGTGGGTAGTTTCCTCAACGTGGTTATTTACCGCTTACCCAAGATCATGGAACTAGAATGGCGACGCGAGTGCGCTGAATCATTCCCTGAATACAAAATTGAAGCACCGAAGGAAACACTGACCTTAAGTGTCCCTCGTTCTTCCTGCCAACAGTGCGGAACGCCGATCCGCATTCGTGACAACATTCCTGTCATTAGCTGGCTGCTTCTGAAAGGAAAATGCCATAACTGTAAATCCTCGATTAGTGCTCGCTACCCTCTCATCGAATTGCTTACTGCTTTTGGTTCGGGTTTTATCGCGTTTCACTTCGGTTTTAGTTACTTCACTGTTGCGCTGGTTTTCTTTACCTTTGTATTGATTGCCGCCACGTTTATCGACCTCGATACTATGTTGCTACCAGACCAACTAACGCTGCCATTAATGTGGGCAGGTATTGCACTTGCATTGTCTGGCGTTAGTCCTGTTAACCTACAAGACGCCATCATTGGCGCGATGGCTGGTTACTTGTGTCTTTGGAGTGTTTACTGGGTATTTAAGCTTCTGACTGGCAAAGAGGGCATGGGCTATGGTGACTTCAAACTGCTTGCTGCCCTTGGTGCATGGTTAGGCTGGCAATCACTGCCGATGATCATTTTACTGTCGTCGGTTGTGGGCGTTATTTTCGGCCTGATACAACTGCGTTTACAAAAACAGGGTATCGAAAAAGCGTTCCCCTTTGGCCCTTACCTTGCGATTGCAGGTTGGGTGAGCCTTATTTGGGGTAACCAGATTCTAAACTGGTACTTCACGTCGATTCTAGGAGTATAAATGGCTTTTGTTATTGGCCTAACAGGTGGCATTGCAAGCGGTAAAACCACCGTTGCAAACTTATTCAAACAGCAATTCAAAATAGACGTTGTTGACGCGGATATTGTAGCCCGCGAAGTCGTAGAACCGGGCTCGACTGGACTCAATGCGATCATTGAACATTTTGGCATTGATATTGTACGAGAAGACCAAAGCCTTGATAGAGCAAAATTAAGAGAGCAAATTTTCTCTAATCCGGAGGAGAAAGCGTGGCTAAACGCCCTACTACATCCGATGATCCGCGAAAAAATGATCGAAGATTTAGAGCAAGTGGAGTCAGAGTATGCGCTACTGGTTGTCCCGCTCTTAATCGAAAACAAGCTTGATAGCCTATGTGACCGAGTCCTTGTGGTTGATGTTGAACCGGAAACTCAAATCGCAAGAACGGTAAAACGTGATAATGTAAGTGAAGATCAAGCTCGTGCGATCTTAGCCTCACAAGCAACACAAGCGCAAAGACTCGCGATTGCGAATGATGTGGTGAGAAATAACCCAAACGACCCTGATCTTTTGCTTCAAATCACAGATTTACACGAAAAGTACCTAGCCATGTGTAAGAAAAATCTGCGAAAATAGGAATGAAACTCACCAAGGCTTATGTCGATGACCACGCACAAATTTGAACATCCGTTAAATGAGAAAACTCGCATCTATCTGAGAGTTGAGTCTTTGCTGCGTCAGGCTCACCTAGCCTCTGGTTTTGCCGATAATCACCAATATCAGTTGTTCTTCCGTGCGCTTTTCGACATGGTTGAAATCTTTGAGCAGATTCAATTGAAAAGTGAGTTGGCAAAAGATCTTGAGAAACAACGTTTAGCCTACCGAAATTGGCTGAACGTTGAAGGCGTCGATCAGCAAGCGTTAAGTGAGCTACTAAAAGAGATCGATGTGGTTCATAGCCAACTGATGACTGCTGAACGTTTCGGCCAAGCGTTGAAAGAAGATCGTTTTTTAAGCTCAATTCGCCAGCGCTTTAATCTTCCTGGTGGTTCTTGCTGTTTTGATTTGCCAGCCTTGCATTATTGGTTACACCTTCCTATCGAACGCAAAAAGCACGATGCAGCCCAATGGCAAGAGAGCTTAAAGCCGTTGTCCGATGCACTCGCTTTATGGCTAAAACTGACTCGCGAAACAGGCCACTTCAAAGCACAAATCGCTCGTGCAGGCTTCTTCCAAAGCGACGCTGATGAAGCGAATATCCTTCGTTTACACATCCCTATGGAATATGGCGTCTATCCGATGATTTCAGGCCATAAGAACCGCTTCGCGATTAAGTTTATGTCGTTTGAAAGCGGACAAGCTTGCACGCAAGACGTTGAGTTTGAACTCGCGGTTTGTAGCTAAAACCAACGCACACTATTATTTCTATACCCCCTTTGACACCTCAACATAATGGGACTCTTTAATCATGTCTAAAATTACTATCGTGCCATGCCCACAATGCGGTGCAGACGTAGAATGGGGAGAGCAAAGCCCTCACCGCCCTTTTTGTAGCAAGAAATGCCAAATGATTGATTTTGGCGAATGGGCTGACGAAGAAAACGCCATTGCTGGCGCACCGGATATGTCGGACAGCGATGGATGGTCTGAAGACCAGTACTAAAGAATTGAGAGGCTAGAGTCGAGAAACGAAAACTCTACACTTCGAGAATAGAGAGAGGGGTTGATGTGGAACATCAGCCCTTTTTATTTTTCGGGATTCGGTTCATTTTGTCTTTCTAAGGACAAGCTCTGCCAACAACCTTTCGAGGCCATACTTCTTGCACTAGTTACACCTCTCGGTTCCTAAAGCGAGAAGCTCTCGAATCTCGTAGCGTTCCCGATTCTCGAAGGACAACGTCCACTCCCTAAACCCAGCGTCTTTTTCCTCGCATAAAAAAACGGAGCCCAATTGGGCTCCGTTTACTATGAGAACGCTAGTTATAGCATTACTTCTTAGCAAGTTTCTCTTTGATACGAGCAGACTTACCAGAACGCTCACGTAGGTAGTACAACTTGGCACGACGTACTGCACCACGGCGTTTAACTTCGATGCTATCAACGATTGGAGAGTGTGTTTGGAACGTACGCTCAACACCTTCACCGTTAGAGATCTTACGTACAGTGAAAGCAGAGTGTAGACCACGGTTACGGATTGCGATTACAACGCCTTCGAAAGCCTGTAGACGCTCACGCTCACCTTCTTTAACTTTAACCTGAACTACAACAGTGTCACCTGGTGCAAATTTAGGCAGGTCTGATTTCATTTGCTCTTCTTCAAGAGCTTTGATGATGTTACTCATTTTTTAAATTCCTAGAATAAACTGATACTAAATAAATTAGGTTACTTTGCGTTATGTTCAGTAATGAACTCAGCAAGTAATTGTTCCTGTTCGTCAGTCAGAGCTAGGTTTTCCAGGAGCTCTGGTCTTCTTAGCCAAGTTCGGCCCAGCGACTGTTTTAGTCGCCATTGACGAATATCCTTATGGTTGCCTGACATCAGTACCGCTGGCACTTCTTTATCATCCAACATTTCAGGACGCGTATAGTGAGGGCAATCTAACAAACCATTTGCAAAAGAATCTTCTTCTGCTGACGCAAAATCGCCTAGTACACCCGGAACAAACCGAGAGACTGAATCGATCAGTGTCATGGCTGGTATTTCACCACCCGTCATCACAAAATCTCCAATCGACCATTCTTCGTCGACTTCAGATTGAATGATACGCTCATCTACCCCTTCGTAACGGCCACAAATCAGAAGTAAATTCTCATTCGTTGCCAGTTCTTCCACTCCCTTTTGGTCGAGCTTGCGACCTTGAGGAGAAAGGTAAATGACTTTCGTCTTACCCGGTGAGGCTGCTTTCGCGGTATGAATGGCATCGCGCAAAGGCTGAACCATCATTAACATACCAGGACCACCACCGTAAGGTCGGTCATCGACAGTGCGATGTTTGTCGTGAGTGAAATCGCGAGGATTCCAAGTCTCAATTGACAAAAGACCTTTTTTAACCGCTTGACCTGTTACTCCAAATTCAGTAACAGAACGGAACATTTCAGGAAAAAGGCTAATAACGCCAACCCACATGTTTATCTCGCTCTGTAGTTTTGGAGATTAGAATCCAGGATCCCAGTCAACTTCGATCCGTTGAGCTGTGCGATCAACTTTAATGATCACTTGCTCTTCAAGGAACGGGATTAATCGTTCCTTCTGCCCGAAAGCATCTTTTAGATTTGCTTTAACAACCAGAACATCGTTTGAGCCAGTTTCTAGAATGTCATTAACGACACCCAGATCGTAACCTTTAGTGGTTACCACTTGCATCCCAAACAATTCACGCCAGTAGAATTCTTCTTCTGACAATTCAGGTAGTACCGCAGGGTCAATAGCAATTTCAAAGTTGGTCATCAGCTGCGCGTCTTCGCGAACGTCCAACCCTGCTAGCTTGCATACATAGCCTTGACCATGACGCTTCCAGCTTTCTACTTTGTACTCAACCCACGTACCCTTTTGGTTAACAAACCAAGGGCTGTAATCGAAAATGCTTTCAGCATTGTCTGTGTAGGAAAAAACTTTAAGCCAACCACGAATGCCGTAAGTAGCACCAAACTTGCCTACAACAATCTTCTCGCTGCTCATCGTTTCTTTACCTTTCATCGACATAAACTAGTTTCTACTTCTTAAAAGAATTAAGCCGCTTTTTGAGCGTCTTTAACTAGCTTAGCAACGCGGTCAGATAGAGACGCGCCTTGACCAACCCAATGGTTAACGCGGTCTAGGTCTAGACGTAGACCTTCTTCTTGACCTTTAGCAGTTGGGTTGAAGAAACCAACTTTCTCGATGAAACGGCCAGTTGCAGCGTTGCGGCTGTCCGCTACTACGATTTGATAAAATGGACGCTTTTTAGCGCCGTGACGTGCCAAACGAATGGTTACCATGTCGTCCTCTTTGCTTTCTCAAAAATAAAATTAACCCCAATAATCATCCATAAAACTGAACAATCTGGGGTCTCGTGCCAAAATAAAGCTCCGGAATTTTACTCTTATCCCGAAGCAATGCAAGGTATTTAGTTACTTTTTCACCAACATAAATTGAAATTCAAGTTTGTGATGTAGCTAACACCCTGAAACTAAAGTCTAGGCAATCGTTTAACGACCAAATGGATTGAAGCCACCGCCTCCACCCATACCGCCGCCCATCATGCCTTGCATGTTGCGCATCATGCCTTTCATGCCGCCCTTTTGCATTTTCTTCATCATCTTTTGCATTTGGGTAAACTGCTTAAGCAGACGGTTAACGTCTTGTACCTGAACACCCGAGCCTGCTGCGATACGTTTTTTACGTGAGCCTTTGATGATTTCCGGGCGTTGACGTTCTTTCATTGTCATTGAGCTGATGATCGCTTCCATTTGCTTGAACATCTTGTCATCAACTTTGTCTTTCACGTCTGACGGCAATTGAGACATACCTGGCAATTTGTCTAGCATGCCCATCATGCCACCCATGTTTTGCATTTGACCTAGCTGCTCACGGAAGTCTTCAAGGTCAAAACCTTTCTTCTCTTTGAACTTTTTCGCTAGTTTTTCTGCTTTGTCTTGGTCGACATTGCGTTGTAGGTCTTCAATCAGTGACAGTACATCACCCATGCCTAGAATACGCGATGCAATACGATCTGGGTGGAATGGTTCTAGTGCGTCAGTCTTTTCACCCACACCGAGGAATTTAATTGGCTTACCCGTGATATGACGAACCGATAGCGCCGCACCACCACGTGCATCACCATCCACTTTAGTCAGAATCACACCGGTTAGCGGTAGCGCATCACCGAATGCTTTCGCTGTGTTCGCCGCATCTTGACCTGTCATTGCATCAACAACGAACAGTGTCTCAACCGGGTTAATAGCAGAGTGAAGATCTTTAATCTCACCCATCATTTCTTCATCGATAGCCAAACGACCTGCGGTATCGACAATAAGCACGTCATAGAATTTCTTCTTCGCATGGTCGATCGCGGCATTCGCAATATCAAGTGGTTTTTGATCTGGTGACGATGGGAAGAAGTCGACGCCGATGTCTGATGCTAGAGTTTCTAGCTGTTTGATTGCCGCAGGACGGTAAACGTCGGCCGACACAACCAAGACTTTCTTCTTATCACGCTCTTTTAGAAGCTTAGAAAGCTTACCTACCGATGTAGTTTTACCCGCACCTTGTAGGCCCGCCATTAAAAGAACGGCTGGCGGCTGCGCTGCTAGATTTAGGGCTTCGTTAGATTCACCCATTACACCTTCAAGCTCTGCTTGAACGATCTTGATGAATTCCTGACCCGGAGTCAGCGATTTAGAAACTTCTACGCCCACCGCTTTTTCTTTAACGCGGTTAACAAACTCACGCACAACAGGAAGGGCAACGTCCGCTTCCAAAAGCGCCATGCGCACTTCACGTAGGGTTTCTTTAATGTTGTCTTCGGTCAGACGACCTTTGCCACTGATATTTTTCAGCGTTTTGGATAATCGATCCGTTAAATTCTCAAACATCTTTGTCTCTTCGCTAAAATGGCGATTAATTAGTGTGAGTATACCTTAGCCAACGTCACAGTCATACCCGAACACTGCTCTTATCATTAACTTGAGGGCTAACTTGTTAATTTCAATATCTCATCTCTCGTGATTGATGAAGGATCTACCGTAGCCCCAAAGAGTAATGCAAGGTATAATTTTTAGCATCGTGCACAATAACTCTTAGGATTCATGGATAGCTTAATTGCCATCGCGGCCGCCATACTTTACGTTTTGGCGATAGCGACCATCATACCTGGACTCTCTCAGCAGTCAGGAATCAAAGTCAAAACCGTATTTGCCAGTGCGGCATGTGCGCTTGTTTTTCATGCTTGGATTCTGAGTGACCTGATATTTGACGGCTCAGGGCAAAACCTCAGTATTCTTAATGTTGCTTCGCTAATAAGTTTTATTATTTCTTTGGTCATGAGTGTGGCAATGCTTAAGAATCGCTTATGGTTCTTGTTGCCTGTGGTATACAGTTTTGCTGCTATCAATTTATCTGCAGCAACGTTTTTACCAAGCACATTTATTAGACATTTAGAAAATGATCCTAAGTTACTTATTCACATATCGTTCGCACTCTTCTCTTACGCCACGTTGACCATTGGTGCACTCTACGCACTCCAGTTAGCTTGGCTTGATCACAAACTTAAAACGAAAAAATCACTCGCAATCAATCCAAACTTACCGCCACTCATGATGGTAGAGCGTCAGCTATTCAAAATTATCTTGATTGGTAACTTGTTGCTCACGGCAACGCTGATTACTGGTTTTGTGTTTGTACAAGATATGTTTGCTCAAGGTAAAGCCCACAAGGGAATCCTTTCTTTCATCGCTTGGATTGTGTACTCAATTCTGCTTTGGGGTCACTACCGTAAAGGGTGGCGAGGCAAAAAAGTGACTTGGTTTGCGGTTGCAGGTGCGACTTTGTTGACCTTGGCGTACTTTGGTAGTCGCTTCGTGAAAGAGATCATCTTAAGTTGATACTTTCCATCGATTAAATGCAATTAATAAGGAGCCTTGTGCTCCTTATCCTTTATATTGCCGAGCAAATAAAATAGAGTACCCCTTATTCCATTGACTTCATGACCTAGCTCGGTCATAAATTAACCAAACACATAAAAGGAACTGCTGCGTTTTGGACGACATATCTACGGGTATCTTATTTGCGCTACTCGCGTGTCTTATCGTCATATCAGGTTATTTCTCCGGTTCAGAAACAGGGATGATGTCTTTGAACCGTTACCGCTTAAAGCACTTAGCCAATAATGGGCATAAAGGGGCGAAGCGAGTCGAAAAGCTTCTCGACCGCCCAGATCGCCTTATTGGCCTGATCCTTATCGGCAACAACCTCGTTAATATCCTCGCTTCCGCTATCGCAACCATTTTAGGTATGCGTTTGTATGGCGATTTAGGGGTCGCAATTGCAACTGGTGCGCTCACTATGGTGGTGCTGGTTTTTGCAGAGGTGACACCGAAAACGATCGCATCGCTCTATCCGGAGCGCGTCTCTTATGCGAGCAGCATCCTTCTTACTATTTTAATGAAGGTACTGTCACCACTCGTCATGTTGGTGAACTTTATTACTAACGGCTTTATCCGTTTACTCGGCGTAAAAGCCGATCACACCACAGAAGACCACCTTAGCTCAGAAGAGTTGCGTACCGTGGTAAATGAAGCTGGCGGCCTCATTCCTCGTCGTCACCAAGACATGCTGGTGTCTATTTTGGACCTAGAGCACGTCACAGTGAATGACATAATGGTGCCTCGTAATGAGATCACTGGCATCGACATCAATGACGATTGGAAATCTATCGTTCGTCAGCTGACTCACTCTCCTCATGGCCGTATTGTGCTGTACCGTGACCAGATTGATGAAGTGGTTGGTATGCTGCGTCTGCGTGAAGCTTATCGCTTAATGCTAGAGAAGAACGAGTTCAACAAAGAGACACTGCTACGCGCAGCCGATGAGGTGTACTACATTCCTGAAGGCACGCCACTGAACGTACAGATGTTGAAGTTTCAACGTAATAAACAGCGTATCGGTTTGATTGTCGATGAGTATGGCGACATTAACGGACTAGTGACGTTAGAAGATATTCTGGAAGAGATCGTTGGTGAGTTTACCACATCAATCGCACCGAGCTTGTCCGAAGAGATCACACCGCAAGGTGATGGTAGCTTCTTAATTGAGGGCAGTGCAAATATTCGAGACATCAACAAAGGTTTGAAGTGGAAACTGCCAACTGACGGACCAAGAACCCTCAATGGCTTGATCCTTGAACATCTGGAAGATATTCCTCAAAGCCATTTGAGTGTGCAAGTTTCTGGGCACCCAATGGAAATTGTTCAAGTAGAAGAGAACCGTATCAAGCTTGTAAAAGTGTATCCAAAGCTGAAGAAAAACAGCTAAGTGTGAACAAAATATCACGCCTTAAATCGCAAAGAAAAAGAGCCTGACACTGTCAGGCTCTTATGTTTTCAGCTATCTGAACGAAAAGCTAAGTTAGTCGATACGTAGCTCTTTCAGCATTGATTCTGGTAGTGCCAGCTCATCATTCTTATTCACCGCAACCCCCGCTTCTAGAATGTTCTTTGCAATTTGCTTCGCTTCATCCAGAGAGTGCATTGCCGCTGTACCACATTGGTACTCGTTCAGCTCAGGAATCTTGTTTTGGTTTTCTACTTTCAATACGTCTTCCATTGCTGCAATCCAAGCGTCAGCCACTTGCTGCTCTGAAGGCGTACCGATTAGACTCATGTAAAAACCTGTACGACAGCCCATTGGTGAAATATCAATAATCTCAACACTTTCACCATTTAGATGATTGCGCATAAAGCCCGCATACAAGTGCTCTAGCGTGTGAATTCCTCGCTCAGAAAGGATGTCTTTGTTCGGGGCAGTAAAGCGCAAGTCGAATACCGTGATGGTATCCCCTTTAGGGGTTTGCATCGTTTTAGCCACTCGTACTGCAGGTGCATTCATGCGAGTGTGGTCTACGGTAAAACTGTCTAATAAAGGCATTACATCTCTCCTGATTGTAACGACCAATACTCAAGAGTATTGGCATTGATTTCTATTCATTCCCCCAGTCCAAATGAATTCGTTAGGGGGTTAAAAGAACCAGCTGCTGTTGTCTTCTAGTTCCTGACGACATTGCTTCAGCTGCCAGCCATAAGTCTTTGCGGTTTGCTCAACGCGTCTTGCAACCTTTAACAAGCTTGGCTTGCTATTATAGGTTCCGCGCTTATATCCACCACGTCCTTCATGATAAGCAAGGTACTGCTTGTAAGGATCCCACAATGAGATGCCTAATTGACGACGAGTCTCATGGGTATACCAACCGACAAACATCATTGAGTCGTCGAAGTTAGTACGTGAACCACCTTGACCCGTCGCATCTTGAAAATCTTCCCAAGCAGGGTCTTGAGCTTGAGCATAACCGTAAGCGCTACTTACGCGCCCCCATGGAATAAAGCCGAGAACGTAATCCTTTGGTGGTCGAGCGTCATGACGAAAGCTACTTTCTTGCTTGATGATCGCCATCGCCACGTTTATCGGCGTACCCCACTCTTCTTCCATGTCTTTGGCATCTTCATACCAACCAGATTTTTCTCGGAATATTTCACATAGGTTGTCTTGTTGCTTTGGGGGCGCTGTCGCACAACCGGCTAACATTACGCTTCCAAGCACAGACACCACTAACGGCTTAATGTCCAATCCCTGCCCTTACTGCTGATTATTGTTTTAGATAAGCAAAGTAATCTTCTAAGAAGTCATCAAAGGATAACGTGTCACTTTGCTCTGCTTGTTTTTGTTTCTCTACCGATGTCGCGACTTCAGTTTCCATCGCATCTGCCGAGTATTGCTCATAGCTATGTGCTAGATTTTCTTCGCGGAACTTCATACCAAGCGCACAACCCACTTTACCCAAACCGCCGTGCTCTTTGGTCAGCTCAAGCAATTGACCAGAGATAGTAAGCTCAGGCTCGTCAATCCAAGACTCCAGTTTGTCGCAAACCGCTTGGTACGCATTACCACCAGTCGCGGTGTCCATTTCAACCGCAATCTGACGAAGATCAGCGAATACACTGTGCGCCCAATCTTGCAGAGATAAACGTTCGCCTTGGCAACCAATTTGCAGCATCAAACCTTTCTCACGACCAGAAACAATAACTTTGTTCCAGTTATCACGCCAGCATTCAAGCTCGCAGTTATCCATAGGGTCAGAGTCAGAAAGCGCTGCCCATGTTAGGAATAGGTCCAAGAATCGAACTTGTTCCTCACTCACGCCAACCGCACTGAATGGGTTTACGTCTAAAGAACGGACTTCAATGTATTCAACACCCGCTCGTGTCAGAGCTTCAGATGGTTTTTCACCACTTTGCGTTACACGCTTAGGGCGAATTGGAGCGTATAGCTCGTTCTCAATTTGCAGAATGTTTGAGTTCAATTGACGGTATTCGCCATCCACTTTCACACCAATCTCTGCAAACTCATCCGATGGACGACGAATAGCGTCACTTAAGCCTTCAAGATACTGTTCAATGCTGTTAAAGCCAATCTTAAGCACGCTTTGCGCGCTGTTGGTGTAACCGAGATCACTCAGACGCAGAGAGGTTGCTTTTGGTAAGAAAAGCGTCCCGCCAATTTTCTCAAATGGCAGATCAGTTTCACGTCCTTGAATGAACGAGCCACACAATGCTGGTGACGCTCCAAAGAAGTACGGGATCATCCAACCAAAACGGTAGTAGTTACGGATTAGAGCAAAGTACGCTGCGGATTTTGTTTCTTGGCGAGCTTCTTCATCTTGCTCTCCATGTAGTGCATCCCAGAACGATTCAGGGAAAGAGAAGTTGAAGTGCACCCCCGAGATAATTTGCATTAAGCTACCGTAGCGGCGTTTTAAACCTTCACGGTAAAGCGTTTTCATTTTTGCTGAGTTTGATGAGCCATATTGAGCTAGCTGAATATCATCTTCAGTGCCTACATAACATGGCATCGAAAGTGGCCACATTTTCTCTTCACCCATTTTGGTTTGAGTGAAGTGATGGATGTCTTTCAACTGCCCGATCAATTCAGGGATATCATGTGATACAGGCGTAATGAATTCCAGTAGAGATTCTGAAAAGTCTGTCGTGATCCATTTGTTTGTGAACGCTGAGCCCAAACCCTCTGGATGAGGTGTTGTTGCTAGGTGTCCATCCTGACGATAGCGCAAAGTTTCTCGCTCAACACCGCGTCCAAACTGCTTAAATACTTCTGGGTTTGATGCAACTTGTTTTAGTCGCGCAGCAAAATCAGTCAAAATGAGGTTCGCTTATATTGGGAGCAGGACACTCGCCAAGCATGGCAAGTGAAAGCTAAGTTATTGATATATAATCCATCTAGATAAATAACCCATCAAAAAGTCATTTATCTAGTTAGAAACGAATAGCGGAGAGTCTCCTCTCCGCTATTAAATGTGTACTCTATCGAATGATTTCAAGCTCTTCCACGTCTTTCCCTAACTTTTCTAGTTGAGGGCGAAGGGATTTTGCATCCCCGACAACCACGATTTGATAGTCGTTCGGGTCAAACCATTTTTCGGCTAGAGCGTTGAGAGTCTGCTTATCAACTTTCTCAACAATAGCGTTTCGTTGCTGTAAATAGTCTTTATCTAAGTCGTATTTCAAAATATCACTGATGAGTTTCGCTTTCTGTGTTGGCGTCTCATATTTCAGCGCATCTTTTTGACCGACCGCTTGGCGCATAAATTTCAATTCATCGTCAGTCATGCCCGATTGTGAGAACTCGTTCAACTCATTCTCCATCTCGATAATAGACGCAACCGTTGAATCCGCACGCACTTGTGCAGTGAAAACAACCGAGCCAGTTTCCGCATTACCGGAGAAATAACCATAAGCACCATAAGTGTAGCCTTTGTCTTCACGAAGGTTTTGGTTGATACGGCTATTGAAGTTACCCGCCAGATTAAAGTTCGCTAGCTGACCTAGGAAAAAATCACCAGTCGCATCGTAAGGCATACCTTGGCGTACGAGCATCACGACACTTTGTGGCGCTCCAGGCTTATCCACTAGGTGAATTTGTTGCTTACCCAAAGGGGTTACTTTTTGCGGAGAATACAACGGTGCAGCTTCTGCTTTCCAGTTAGACCAAAACGTCAGTTGTTTTTCTACGTCTGCTTTATTGATATCGCCCACCGCAATGATCTGCGCTCCTTGCGGTGTATAGTGCTTCGCATAGAAGTCTCGAACATCGTCTAGTGTTAGCGCCTTTACTCCGGCCTTGGTGCCTTCTTTTGGACGAGCAAAAGCTGAATCACCGTACAAAACTTGGCGGCTGGCTTGCGCGGCCATCCAGCTCGGTTTTTGATGTTCGTAAACTAAGCCTTCTAACGCTTGCATTTTCACTCGTTCAAAGTCTTCTTCTTTAAATGCAGGCGACAACAACATCTCTTCAACAATCTTGAGTGTTGGTGCTAGGTTTTTCTCTAGTGAGGACACACTGATGTCAGTCGTATAGCCCGTCGCATCAACAGAGATAACACTACCTAATTTATCAAGCTCAGCTTGAATCTCTTCCACACTGTGTTGCGTTGTGCCTTCTTGCAGCATCGCAGCGGTCAGCTGTGCCAGACCTTCCTTGCCTTCTTCAACAAAACGCGTCCCTGCCGGGAGACTGAACTGCATCATCATGGTTGGCGTTTCATTGCTCACCGTACCAAGTAACTCTGAACCATTATTGAAATGGATGTCGTAAAGCTTGGGCATGGTTGCTTCGACTGGATCACCAACCGGAGGCTGAACAGAACGATCGAAGTTGTCAGTCGCACGACGGTAGGCTAACTGGTCATCCGTGATCTTTTGGTATTCAGGTAATGTGCGTTTTGGGGTGACAAATGTAGCAGGTTTCACTGCCAATTCTGTTTTCCCTCTTGGCACCACACTCAAAGTAACTTTGTTCTTCCCTTGGATAAAGTCGCTGTAAGCTTTTTCTACTGATTCTGGTGTTACTGCACGGATCTGCTCAAGCTGTTTCTCAATTAAATCAGGCTGGCCAAAGAACGTTTGGTTGGAAGCAAGTTGCGTCACCTTGCCTTTAACACTTTCCAGCGCAAAGATCGCATTCGCTTCTTCTTGACCTTTTAGTTGGTCAAGACGGTCTTTTGTCACGCCATCTTTCGCAAACTTGTTCAGCGATACCATTAATTCATCATAAAGCTTTGACAGGTCCCCTTTGTCACCAGAATCGCCCATCGCGTAAACATAGAAGTTACAAGACAGCTCAGCACAATCATGGAATGCACCCGCATCCACTGCTTTTTGTGTTTTCACTAAATCTTGGTAGAGCACACTGTTGGTGCCGCTGCCTAATACGTTAGAAAGTGTGTCTAACGAAGTTTGGCTTGCTTCACCGCTGTAAGTGGTTGGCCAAGCAATCATTACCATTGGCTGTTGGATTCGGTCCTCCAGCGTGATGAACTTACTCTCTGCCAGCTTCGCTGGTTGTTTCGGCGCATTATCGACCTCAGGGCCGCGAGGGATAGAGCCAAAGTATTTGTTCACCCACTCAAGCGTCTGTTCAACATCAATATCACCACCAATCGTCACCACTGCATTGTTTGGACCGTACCAACGCAAGAAGAAGGCTTTCAGATCGTTCACGTCAACACGATCGAGATCTTCCACATAGCCAATGGTTTGCCATGAATATGGATGACCTTCAGGATAAAGCGCTTCAGCCATACGCTCCCAAATCAAACCATACGGACGGTTGTCGTAGCGCTGGGCTCGTTCATTTTTTACTGTTGAGCGCTGGATCTCGAACTTGTGTTGCGAAACGGCATCAAGCAAAAAGCCCATGCGGTCCGATTCTAACCACAGCATTTTCTCAAGTTGGTTAGCAGGGACAGTTTCAAAGTAGTTAGTGCGATCACGGTTAGTTGTACCATTTAAAGTACCACCCGCTTCAGTAATGATCTTAAAGTGTTGCTGGTCACCAACGTTCTCTGAACCTTGAAACATCATGTGTTCGAAGAAGTGAGCAAAACCAGATTTACCAATTTCTTCTCGTGCAGAACCAACATGGTATGTCACATCAACGTGCACAAGTGGATCGGAATCCTCTGGTGCCAGAATCACCGTTAAACCGTTGTCTAGTTGATACTTCTGGTATGGAATTTTAACTTTGCCTTCTTCTGCTTTCGACGCTTCGACGAAAGTAACCCCATCAGGCAATGATGATACTGGGGCGTTTGATGCACAGCCCGTGATCACCAACAGTGAGCACGCGCTTACCCAAAACATTCTCATGCGCTTTCCTTAAAATAAACCGAGATAGATGGCGGCTAACAAGGAGTACCTTGCTGCTTTGCCTAAAAATATCAAAACCATACACGGCAGAAATTTCATCCTTAACCATCCTGCCGCTAAACATAGCGGGTCACCAATCACTGGTAACCAGCTAAAGAACAATCCCCAATATCCATACTTGGACAGCCATTTAAGTGCCGTATGGCCGTGTTTTTCATCTTTTGTCTTATTTGGAATCCAAAGCCCAAGCCAATAGTTGGTCAATCCACCAAGCGTGTTACCAATCGTGGCGACAATAATGATGGAAGTAGCGGAATACTGGTTTAACGAGAGGGTCGCGATCAATCCAGCTTCAGAGCCCCCCGGCAAGAGGGTAGCGCTAAGAAATCCAGTAATGAACAACACCCATAATGCGGAGTCAGAAAACCATAGTGCTAAATTTTCAAAGGCTGCATTAAATGCCTCTAGCATGTCATATCAAGCAATACCTTGCCTCGTGTCCGTCCGGATTCAACTTGTCGGTGGGCATCCACAACCTCGTTCATCGGATAAACATGTTGAATTTCTGTTTTTAGCAGACCAACCCCCACCATATAAAGTAAGGTGTCGAGCTGCTCACGATCCGGCTCCACCAGCATGCCACTAGCATCAAAACCAAGCAGTTTTGCTTTCTCACAAATCAACTCAGCCGTTATGGTCGGAACGGTGATCACTCGGGCGTTATCAGTCAAACATTTCAGAGCATCTAAAGCGGCGTCACCACCGACAAGATCGATCAACACATCCACATCTTCAACACGTTCTGACACTGGCGCAAATTGATAGTTCACTGCATGTGCTCCCAGCGTTGCGAGGTAGTCTAAATTCCGCTCACTGCAGGTGGTAAAGACTTCGGCTTTGGTTGCTACGGCGATTTGTACCGCTATGTGGCCAACACCGCCTGCACCAGCAAGAATCAACACTCGGTCGCCTTCAGTAACATTAGCCTTGCTTAATGCTTGAGCCGCCGTTTGCCCTGCCAGAGGAAGTGCAGCCGCAGCTTCTAAAGTTACTGAATTGGGAATACGGCTAAGAGCTGACTCAGGAACACAAAGGTATTGGCTGTAACCACCACCACGAGCTGGAAATCCAATGAAACCAGCAACCTCGTCCCCGACTTCAAAACGTGACGTCCCTTCCCCACAAGACGCCACTTTGCCAGAAACGTCATACCCCGGAACCCAAGGAAGGTTATCTTTATTTTGTGCGGCCGCCCAACCTAACCCCGCGCGCGTTTTCACGTCGATAGGATTAATGCCTGAATAGGCGACTTTTATGAGGATTTCACCCTTTTGAGGTGAGGGTGTTGGTGCGGTTTGAATGGCGAGAACGTCTGCATCGCCAAACTTAGTAATCACTATCTGTTTGTGTTCCATAGCCCATTCCCTGCGAGAAAACAAAAAGGGATGCGAAAGCATCCCTTTGACTATAAACCATTTTGTTTACCGAAGTTAATCGTCAATTTGTAAATTGGTGGATAATTCTATGTCGTAGCGTATCCACCAAAAATCGAACAAGACGATTAGCCTACTAGCGCTAACAAGATACCAGCCGCGACTGCGGAACCAAGTACACCGGCTACGTTTGGCCCCATCGCATGCATCAACAGGAAGTTTTGTGGGTTCGCTTCTAAGCCAACTTTGTTCACAACACGAGCTGCCATTGGTACCGCAGAAACACCCGCAGCACCGATAAGTGGGTTGATGTCTTCTTTCGAGAACTTGTTGAGAAGCTTCGCCATCAGAACACCTGCACCAGTACCTATACTGAATGCCACTGCGCCTAAACCCAGAATGCCAAGTGTTTCTAGATTCAAAAACTGTTCAGCTTGCAGTTTAGAGCCGACACCAAGACCTAAGAAGATGGTCACGATGTTGATCAGCTCGTTTTGAGCGGTTTTGGATAAACGATCCACTACACCCGCTTCGCGCATCAAATTGCCTAAACAGAACATACCAACCAAAGGTGTAGCCGATGGCAGGAATAGAATTGTCATCAGCAACACAGCAAGTGGGAACAGTACTTTTTCCCACTTACCGACATGACGCAGTTGAGCCATTTTAATTTGACGCTCTTCTTTGGTCGTAAGTGCTTTCATGATCGGAGGCTGAATAATCGGCACCAACGCCATGTAGCTGTATGCCGCAACGGCAATCGCACCAAGTAGGTCCGGAGACAGTTTACTTGCTAAGAAAATCGCCGTAGGTCCATCTGCACCACCAATGATGGCGATAGACGATGCATCAGCCATGGAGAATTCCATACCAGGAACGTAGTTAAGTAAAATCGCGCCAAATAGTGTCGCAAAAATACCAAACTGAGCAGCGGCCCCTAACCACAACGTTTTCGGGTTCGCAATTAAGGCACCAAAGTCCGTCATCGCACCGACACCCATGAAGATCAATAGTGGGAAGACACCTGATTCGATCCCGATGTAATACACGTAGTAAAGCAAGCCACCTGGGTCAGTAAAGCCTGCATTTGGAATGTTAGCCAAGATGGCACCAAAACCAATAGGCAATAGCAACAATGGCTCAAAGCCTTTTTTGATCGCCAAAAACAGCAGTGCACAACCAACCAACATCATACAGATTTGGCCGAACTCAAAGTTCGCGATCCCTGTTTCTGACCATAAGGTCATCAATCCGTCCATGATACTCCCTTATGCTAAGCTCAGAAGCGGTGAACCAACAGTAACGGCATCACCTTCTTTCACATTCAGCTCTTGCACTACGCCACCACGAGCCGCACGAACTTCGGTTTCCATCTTCATCGCTTCTAAGATAAGCAGAACATCCCCTTCAGAAACTTCAGCGCCTGGCTGAACATTCACTTTAAAGATGTTACCGGCAAGCGGTGCCGGTACTGCTTCCGCAGAAGTATTTGCTGGAGCTACGGGAGCACTTGGTTGTACTGGAGCTGTTGAAACATTTGGAGTAACAGACGCCAGCTGTCCTTGTGGGCCGACTTCCACTTCGTACACTTGGCCATCCACACGAACGCTATAAGTCTCAACACCACCGGTTGCTACTGGCGCTACCGGAGCTGCTGGTTTCGCTGACTCTAGCGTTGGAGCAGGTTCAAACGCATCTGGGTTGTCACGGTTCTTAAGGAATTTGAGACCAACTTGAGGGAACAAAGCATACGTCAATACGTCATCCACACGCTCACTTGCCAACTTGATACCATCAGACTGTGCTTTCTCCATCAAATCGACAGTAAGCGTCTCCATTTCAGGTTTCAATAGATCAGCAGGACGACACGTGATCGCCTCTTTTCCATCAAGAACTTTTGCTTGCAGGTCGGCGTTCAATGCGGCAGGTGCTGCACCGTATTCACCTTTTAATAAGCCTGCAGTTTCTTTCGTGATGCTCTTATAACGTTCACCTGTCAGCACGTTAATAACGGCTTGGGTGCCGACAATCTGTGAGGTTGGTGTTACTAGGGGAATAAAGCCAAGATCTTCACGCACGCGTGGGATCTCTTCCAGAACTTCATCAAGACGGTCTGCCGCCCCTTGTTCTTTAAGTTGGCCTTCCATGTTGGTTAACATGCCACCAGGAACCTGAGCAATGAGGATACGAGAATCCACCCCTTTCAATTGCCCTTCCCATTTCGCATACTTCTTGCGCACTTCACGGAAGTAAGCCGCAATAGGCTCAATTTGGTCCAGTTTTAAGTTGGTATCACGCTCTGTACCTTGCAACATCGCTACCACAGTTTCTGTCGGCGTATGGCCATAAGTACAACTCATTGAAGAGATCGCGGTATCAAGGATATCAATTCCGGCTTCTACGGCCTTCACAGCAGTCGCGGTTGATAACCCCGTCGTTGCATGACAGTGAAGCGCTAGTGGCACATCACAGGATGCTTTGATGCGAGTGATCAGCTCTTCTGCTTCATAAGGCTTGAGCAAACCAGACATGTCTTTGATACACAGAGAGTGACAACCGAGGTCTTCTAAGCGTTTTGCTAAATCCACCCACGTCTCTGTGTTATGCACTGGGCTGGTCGTGTAAGACAGCGTACCCTGAGCATGTGCACCAACATCCACAGCAGCCTTAACAGCCGTTTGAAAGTTTCGTACGTCATTCATTGCGTCGAAAATACGGAACACATCCATTCCGTTAACGTGTGCACGCTCAACAAACTTCTCTACTACGTCATCAGCATAATGGCGGTATCCTAAAAGGTTTTGACCACGAAGTAGCATTTGCATCGGCGTGTTTGGCATTGCTTTTTTTAACTCACGTAGACGCTCCCATGGGTCTTCTCCCAGAAATCGAATACAAGAATCAAAAGTTGCGCCACCCCAGGTCTCTAATGACCAGTAACCAACTTTGTCCAATTCCGCTGCGATAGGCAGCATATCTTCGATACGCATACGCGTAGCAAACAGTGATTGATGGGCGTCACGAAGGACCACATCCGTAATAGCTAGTGGTTTAGACATGCTCTTAAACTCCTTTTTAATCCTATCTTTCGGCTACTTCGCGACAGAGGCGCGATGTTTATGAATCGCCGCCGAAATCGCCGCCACTACTTGTGGACTAACAGCTGAAGAGGTTGATTGAACGTTGGTGCGTGTTTTTGGTGCTGCGATCGGCTCAGGTACTTCTTCTGGTACCAATCTCGACAAAAGCCGAACGAGATAAACTAGAATGGTGAGGAAAATAAATACGACCGCCATCCCTGTTAGCATCAGGGTGGCCGCATCTACTAGCAGGCTTCCTATATTCGTCATGTTGCTTCCTTTCTTTGTCATCCTGACAATGCGCAGGACTCTAATAGCGTCAAATCCCGACCAATGAATTATCTCGATTGGTTAAATTTTGTCAATTTTGTTTAAGGAAGCTTTTAATTAATCTTTAATATTGATTATTTATTCACTACCCAGATCACAATTCGAGAGAAAATCATCGTTGAACATAAGAATGTTTAACTTATAACCACACTAAATTAAAGTGATTATAAAAACTGCGATTGGCATTTCAAAAAATCAATCTAAATGAAGGCAGAAAATAAAATAAAAACAGAAACCTATATCGATTTAACCAAATTAAAACAACTGGTTTACAATTTATTTCTTAAGTAATCACACCAAAAGTAAAATGCGAATAAGGTGATACGAGCAAAGGTTTGCCCCTCGGGTTGTTAAACTAGCCGCTCTTGAATGAGCTTATGATTATTTACGCATTCTTTTTTGAGTACTTATTGTGCGGTTAACCCCCCGTTCATCCGCACTATCTTGATAGCATCATGACGGCAATGTACATCCAGTTTCTTGTACAACTTATAGATATGGCTTTTCACCGTACTCTCTGACAAAAACAACTGTGAAGCGATCTGCTGGTTTGATATTCCATAAGCCAGCAACTCTAAAATTTGCCTCTCACGACTGGTTAGCGAATCATGTTGGCATTCCATCGAAACATTCGAGTGTCGGTAGTTGTTGATTAACGTTTCTAAATACACCCTTGGTAACCACAATCCTCCTTGAAATATATATTCCACACTCTCGCTTATGTGGGACACAGAAGCACTTTGTAGCAAAATGCCTTTAAGTAGCTTCCATCGCAACAATTCATTTTCAACGCTCTCGCTTGGCACGTTGTGAATCATTAGCGGCCAACCGAATAAATCAAAATCCGGGAGCAAACCTCTGGATTCAAGTCGCCTCATAAAGTCATAGTCAATAAACACAAGATCGATGCTCATGGTATGACTGCGAAAGACGGCCTCTTCTGGTAAACACGTTCTGACTTTTACATCAGGTGCGATTGATAATTGCCCCTCTATTAAACTGGTTTGAAGATTATTCTCCGCTAGAAGGAGAAGATGTTTGGTTCCCATAGTATCCACCACTGTTTGCTGACACCTTTACTACCTACCTCCATGTGCCAGTGTTTTCTGATCACCACATTGATGATCAATAAAATTATCAATAGAGAAAATATAGCAGTTCAGGCTGACTTTACGGGCACACCTACGACATAAAATAACCAAAAGGATTGAGCATTTTTAAATGTAGAGACGACACCTTTCCACCCAACCTAATTTAACTGCTTGTTCTTACTAACACCTTCAATTCAGGGGTCTAAACATCGACTTAACCGCTGGAATTTTAGGCTGAGTCATCTGATGAGCAAAAACCTACTTTTTCAGCCTTATTAGTCAGATATTTTCATACTTGAAGCACCCTAATGAGAGCTATTCTCACTAAGTTGATGATAAAAATTAGCTTTTATCAGTAAGCCAACTAGCTTCTATTCTTCATTTTACTCACTACTGATAGTTTTCTCATTCATAAGAAACGCCCACAAAAACCCTTACCTATAATTCTCTCGCTTCCGCAGTTAACGAGGCAGCAAGAAGTTTACGTGCAGTCATTTTTAATTAGGAAATATCAGGAAATGGAGTAATCAACATGACTCTTAACAAAACAGGGCTTGCTATCGCAATGTCAGCGATTCTTTTTAGTGGTTCAGTATTAGCTGCTAACGGTATTGATGATGGCGATGACAATAAGCAATGGACGAACAGCGCAAACACGGCAACACAAACCACTACACAAACGAACAGCAGCACAAATGACGCCAGCAGTGCTGATGCAAATACAAATCGTAGTTACAACAACAACAGTACGAATAATGCGAACGACAGTTCTGATTCAAGCATGAACACGACTCGGAGTAACAACGACAACAGTGATAACAGCGACAGTAGCAATGCAAGTACTAACGGTAGCTACAATAACAGTAGTACCAACAATGCGAATGACAATTCAGATTCAAGCATGAACACCACGCGTAGTAACAACGACAACAGTGACCACAACGCGAGTACCAACCAAAGCAATAATGACAACAGCAGTAGCTATGCGAACGATAACTCCAACTCAAGTACGAATGGCAGTTACAACGACAACAGCGATAACCGTGACCAAGCAGACTACCGAGATCAATCAGATAACCGTGACCAAAGCGATAGCAGCGACAACAGCAGTAGTTACGCAAACGACAACTCTGATTCCAGCATGAACACTACACGTAGTAATAACGACAATAGTGATTCAAGCACAACCACTCGTCGTAGTAACAACGATAACAGTGATTCAAGCGTTAATGACAGCAACAACGACAATAGTGACAACCGTAGTTACGCTGACAATAACTCGGACAATCGTGATCAAAGTGATAATCGTGATCAAAGCGATAACCGAAGCTACGCGAACGACAACAGCGATAGCAGCACAAACGATAGCTACAACGACAACAGTGACTCAAGCACAACTAACACGGACAGCTTCAACCAAATCAACATGGATACAGATATGGTCGTAGCAAACTCGGAAGTGATGGGGCAAGTTCACTCAGCATCGGTCACTTACGATGCAGGAGAGAAAGACGCAAAAGTGAAAGTTGAAAACGTGAATAACCTTGGCGGTTTAGATAGTGCTGCGGGTATTACAACTGTGGCACAAAATGCCGGAGCGAACTCACTGATTCAACAGTCTGTTGCTACCAATGCCAGTGTGTTTACCGGTGGTGAGTAAAGGAAGCTAGGAGAAAGCGATGCGTTTGGCACTGTGTACCTTGGGTATGATAGTTGCTTTTTCCGCACACGCAGAAGACATAACGTTATCTGATGAAAGTGTCAGTCTAGAAACAATGAATGAAGCACGAGGTGGCCAGAATGTTGAGCTAGACCTTGTTTATGCAGAATCAGATGTAGATGGCATTTCTTCAGATAACGTAGCGACCAATACCGTGAGCGGAAACAACATACTCTCACCAGGAGCGTTCGCAGACAGTTCAGGGATATCGAGCGTGATTCAGAATACTGGTAACAACGTTCTAATCCAGAACTCAACCGTCGTTAACCTGACACTCAAGTAAATATTGATATGAAAGTTTGGCAAAACTTACCTTGGCTGTTGCTGGCTCTGTCAGCTTCAGCCAATTCATTGGAGTTTCTCCCTCATCGGGGACATTTTTCTGTACCTGTTAAAAGCTACAAAGAAATCGTATTTGGTGATGTATTTCGTCAACAGTATGATTTCAGTTGTGGTTCAGCAGCACTAGCCTCTCTATTGACCTATCACTATCAAACCCCTTCGTCAGAACAAGATATTTTTAAAAGCATGTACGACAAGGGAGATAAAAAGAAGATCAAAGAGAAAGGCTTTTCACTACTAGACATGAAAGTTTACCTCGATTCCATTGGACTTAACTCAGACGGCTTTCAAGTAGGATTAGAAAAGATTCGCAATGTAGGGGTCCCAGGGATCACACTCGTCAATTTTGATGGTTACATGCACTTCGTGGTGATCAGAGGAATGAACGCAGACTCCGTGATCTTAGGCGATCCATCTCGGGGCACCATGATCATGAAATACGAAGAGTTCCAGAAATACTATCAAGGGATTGTGCTTCTAATCCGTAACGAAGCTGAAGTTGGTCGATCTGGTTTTATTACTGACGATAAGTTTGCTATTTATCATTCCTCTCCCCTAGAAAGCGGTGTGCAAAGAGATTCTCTCGGTGTGTTTAGCATTACGCTCCCCGTCGCTGGAGAGAACTAGATGAGGTGTGGTTATGAGGCTATCTAAGTGGATTCTGACATGCGGTGTTTTGACTTCGACACTTTCTCTAGCGAATGAAGTGGATCTAACGGGGTTAACCCCACTTCCACCGAATTCGTTGTCCGAACTTCGTGGTGGCTTTCAAGTCACTGACGATTACATCATCAACATCGGATTAAGTATTACCACCACAATCAATGGACAAGATATCCTAAATACCACCATTGCCAATTTAGTTATTGAGAATGGCCACCTTACCAATATTAGCGGCAGCAATAGCTCAGATGGTCTAGGTAACCCTCTCGATCAAGGCATCGTCAACATCATTCAATTTGGCGAAGGCAACTTTATAAGTGATAACCGCGCAAACTCACCAGATGTGACGAACCCGAATCAACCAAATATCATTAGCTCAGAATTCATCAATTCCAGCATCATCAACATCATTCAAAACACCACAGATAACAGTGTGATTGGTTTAAGTACACTGGTCGACATCGATGCGCAAGTGAGTGGCGTAATGCAACAAATTCGTGCAAACCAGCAACTAGAAGACGCACTGTTGAATCACCTCCAATAATTGCCCACAAGAAGCGCTTGTACAAAAAGGGGCTGTCATCACAACAACCCTTAAATTCCTCTGTATTCATCTACTACAGATTAAATGGCACACGAATCGTTAATTGAAAATCTGGGGTATCTTCGGTTAATCCAGCTTGCGCACTTACGTTGAGCGATGCTCTAGGGCTAAAGGCATAATTAACACCAAACGTCAGTGCATCCAATTGAAGTAACTTCGCGTCATCAGCCGAGCTGCCGTTCACTTTACTTTTCAAAATCGTTTTGTGGCTTAACCCTAACGAAAAAGACAAGTCTGGATTGACGGCAAAGCCCATCCCTCCCGCTAACGCAATGGTATCACCAAGATCAACGTCTGCTTTGGTATCTCCAACAGTAACATTCTCTTCCAAGTTATAGATGTAGCTCAGGCTTGCATACAGCACCGCTGGGTCTGTTGGGTAGATCATTGAAATGTTGGGTTCAAAACTCCAAAAACCAGATCCCGTCGGCACATCACTAAAGGAATTACTGCCTTCGTCTATAGAAACATCGTAAGGCGAACGCCCAGTATCGGATTTGACTCTTAAACCACCGACCCAATAAGGTGCACTATCAAAATTAAACTGGTGGCGAATCGCAAGCTCAACATCTCCCATCCCGCCACCATCGATTGTTGTATTGACCACGTCAGCATTCGAACCGTCCTGAATAGGGCGCGTTGCAATCTGGTCGTTTCGATAAACGTAGGGCAACCGAACCTCCAATTCCGTAGCGTTGGTCAAACCATAGCGAGCGGTTAAGCCAACCGTAACTGTAGTTCTATCAGCATCACTGACCTCAATTCGTCCCACGATCAATGTTGGTAACACGGTATAACCAACCACAGAGACTTTATTTGAAGAGTTTTGCGTGTAGCTGAGTGATGTGTCGAATGACCACTGTCCTCGCGGCGTGAGCACTCCTGGGCGGTCTATAACATCACTGACGGTCTGAGCCCGTTGAGGAATATCATCGCCTTCCGAGCTATTTGCGGTTTGAGCTACACATACCAACCCAAGAGTGCAGCCAATCAGAGTCTTCCCTAACATCGAGTAATCCTTTCTTGTGGCGGTTATAAACGATTAGGTTAGATCTGAAGGTTTAGCAATGAGTTGATGGCAAGAAGTCGCACAATCTTAAAACAGAAACGCTGGAATGACTGAGGACAGTATCGATAAGAAAGGGGCCAGTTCTCAGATACAAAAAATGTATGGTCCGCCCCGTTATTGCAACTACAATTTAGTAATAACGGAGTTGGTTTGCGCTAATGTATTCGGAGTCCACGTTGGGAACATTAACTTCCCGCTCCACGATGATATCCGCGCCAGATTATCCTTAAAAGCCCCAAAGCAACTAGGTGCTATTTTT
>NZ_LNRD01000012.1:0-192165 GCF_001557775.1 Vibrio sp. MOR3
GATACCAAGAGGACGGGTAGAGCTTCAATAAAGGTGCTTTGGGAAGGGTGGTTTAAACTACAAACCATCCTTGAAGGCTACGAACTCGCAATGTCTCTTGATCACTAGACTTGTGATCAAGAGACAGCCTGAATCGGTGGGCTTTTTCGGTAGTTGCAAAAGAAACTAGTTCATTTTTTTAACTTCTTGCTGAAGTTGCTCTAGCTGCTTCATCTTGCCTTGTAGGCCAAGAGATTGGTAGCTAATCGACGCTGGGTTCATCATCTGACCTTGCTGCATTGGGTAATCTGGCAGCGTCTTGAAGAACTCACCAAGAACGTCTTGGATTGGTACGAACAACCACATGTTGTCTGCCATCCAGCGTAGGTACATACCGGATTCGTGCGGTGCTTTCTCGAATGGGTCAGCACGTAAATGGATGATCTTCGGCCAGTTTGGAGAGAAACGAACTGCATCGGTAATGTTACCTTCTAGGGTTGCGAAGTGCAGTTTCCAGTCGTTCCAACGAACTGCGTTTAGCTCACCATTAGCAGTGAAGTAAAGCAGTGACTCACGAGGACCTTTCTCTTCTTTACCTTGGAAGTAAGGCATGAAGTTGTAACCATCAATGTGTACGCGCCAGTCTTTACCGTTCGCTTTGTAGCCTTTCGCTAGCTTCTCTTTCACGTCAGGAACGCCGGCTGCAGCCATTAGAGTTGGTAGCCAGTCTTGGTGCGCCATCATTTCGTTGATCTTAGTACCCGGTTCGATTACGCCAGGCCAACGAACAAGTTGAGGTACGCGCATACCGCCTTCCCAAGTGGTACCTTTTTCACCATGGAATGGTGTTGCACCGCCGTCAGGCCACGATACAGTCTCTGCACCGTTATCGGTTGAGTAGATAACGATGGTGTTGTCTGCGACACCTAGCTCATCCAGTTTATCCAGTAGAATACCCACTTGATCATCATGCTCTAACATGCCGTCGGCGTAGATACTGATGCCAGATTTTCCTTGGTATTTTTCCTGAAGGCGAGTCCAAACGTGCATACGAGTGGTGTTGTGCCAGATAAAGAATGGCTTGTCTGCTTTCACGGCTTTTTCCATGAACGCCAGTGATGTTTCTAGGAATTCTTCATCCGCGTGCTCCATACGCTTACGCGTCATTGGGCCTGTATCTTCAATCTTACCGTCAGCAAAAGACTTGATTACACCACGAGGGCCGTAGTTTTTACGGAACTCTGGATCTTTCGGGTAGTAGTAGGTTTCTGGTTCTTCTTCAGCATTGAGGTGATAAAGGTTACCGAAGAACTCGTCGAAACCGTGGTTAGTCGGCAAGTGTTGGTCTTGGTCACCTAAGTGGTTCTTACCAAACTGAGCCGTCATGTAGCCTTGACCTTTAAGCAGGTCTGCAATGGTCGGTGCCCAATCAGGGATACCGTGAGTAGAGCCTGGCATACCGATTGTAAGCAAGCCTGTACGGAACGGTTCTTGGCCTGTGATAAATGCTGCACGGCCTGCAGTACAAGATTGCTGACCGTAGTGATCAGTAAATAGTGCACCCTCGTTTGCAATACGGTCGATATTCGGGGTTTCGTAACCCATCATACCTTGGTTGTATGCACTGATGTTCCAGTAACCAACATCATCACCAAAGATCGCTAGGATGTTTGGTTTGTCTGCTGCCACTGCTGCGCTTGAGGTTGCCAGTACGCCGAGACCGACAGCCAGCTTGCTCATTTGGTTAGCCATAAAAACTCCAAATTGGTTGTAAGTTGGAAAAGAAGCCTAGGTACCGCCCATGCTTCGTTGGCTAATAAGTTAATGATGCAATTGAAGAATGTCGCTTTATAGTGTTTATAACCATAAGTTATGTAGAGAAATAACTTGTTGTTTTATCTGTTGATTGTTTCGACCTTAGAATTTGTGGGGAAAACTGAAGCGAGACTTAGGTCACGTTAATCCGCTTTCTAAATAGGGATATAAGACCTTAGTTTTAACCAAAGTATAATTATGCTATTTGATTCGCATTAGTCTGTTTTGTGAGCTATACGTTTGTGTGCAGGATGCACTTTTCTATTACATACAGAGGTTTATATGACAGCGAATTATGGCGTGAAACGCCGATTAGCGATTCTTGCCGCTGCTTTTATCGGCGTGACAAGTAGCAGTATCGCAGCAGAGAAACCGAATATTCTGGTCATTTGGGGCGATGATATCGGTCAATCTAATATCAGTGCTTACACATTTGGCTTAATGGGATACAAAACACCGAACATCGATAGCATTGCGAAAGAAGGCATGATGTTCACCGACTACTATGGCGAGCAATCTTGTACTGCAGGCCGTTCTACCTTCATTACCGGACAAACGGTATTGAGAACGGGCTTGAGTAAGGTTGGCCTTCCGGGGGCTGATTTGGGTCTTCAGGCAGAAGATGCAACGATTGCAGAAATGCTTAAACCACTGGGCTATATGACAGGTCAGTTTGGTAAAAACCACCTTGGCGATAAAGACGAACACCTTCCAACCAATCACGGCTTCGACGAATTTTTTGGCAACCTTTACCATTTGAACGCCGAGGAAGAACCTGAGAATGTGGACTACCCGAAAGATCCAGAATTCCGTAAGAAATTCGGTCCTCGTGGGGTTATTAAGTCCTTTGCTGACGGCAAAATCGAAGATACCGGTCCTCTAACGCGCAAGCGTATGGAAACGGTGGATGGAGAAACGTTAGATGCGGCGCTTGATTTTATGGATCGAGCAGTGAAGGCTGACAAGCCTTTCTTTGTCTGGTGGAACGCAACACGCATGCACTTCCGCACACACGTGAAAGAAGAAAACTTGGGCAAAACTGGCATCAGTTTTTATGCCGACGGTATGGTAGAACACGATAACCAAGTAGGCGAGCTGCTGAAAAAAGTGGATGACTTGGGCATCAAAGACAACACCATCGTATTTTACTCAACCGATAACGGCCCGCACATGAACTCTTGGCCAGATGCGGGTACAACCCCATTCCGTGGTGAGAAGAACACCAACTGGGAAGGTGCGTTCCGTGTTCCTGCAATGGTACGTTGGCCGGGTAAGATTGAAGCGGGCAGCGTTTCTAACGAAATTATGCACCACATGGACTGGATGCCAACCTTGGTGGCGGCGGCTGGTGATGACCAAATCAAAGAGAAGCTGCTGAAAGGCTACACGGCGGGTGATAAGACATTTAAGAATCATCTCGATGGTTACAACTTCTTGCCTTACCTAACTGGTAAAGAAGAGAAAGGCCCACGTGAAGAGATCTTCTACTTCACTGATGATGGTGATTTGAGTTCACTTCGCTTCCGCAACTGGAAGATCGTATTCCTAGAGCAGCGCGCAAAAGGCACACTACGTATCTGGGCTGAACCGTTTACGCCATTACGTGTGCCTAAGATCTTCAACCTACGCATGGACCCATACGAAGTGGCGGACATTACGTCTAACACTTATTACGACTGGCTGATTGACCACGCATACATGCTGGTTCCAGCACAGGCTTATGTAGGTAAATTCTTGGCAACGTTCGAAGAATTTCCACCGCGACAAAAAGCAGCAAGCTTCTCACTTGATCAAGTGATGGAGAAGTTGCAGGAAAGTCACAACAAATAAATTGATTGCAACCAAATGTGGGGCTCTTCGGAGCCTCTTTTTTTGCACTGTGTTTAATTTTTTCTTAAAACGCATGTAATTGCTTGTCTAAAAAGGAAAAACACTTCTATCTTTGATTAGAGAATAAAAAGAATCACACACAAGGACAGTTATGACTCAGTGGGCAAGTTGGAAGCAGGCTTTGATCGGCCTAGCAGCGCTCGTCAGTTTTTCTCTGTTTGCACAGGAAACAGTATCTAAACGGCCAGCTTCTGCACAAGAAACCGTGTCGGTCGCACCACAATCAATCAATTCTTCAACGCAAACTTACGTAGGCAGCGAAGCGTGTATTGATTGCCACAAGAAAGAAACCGAAGCGTGGCAAGGTTCTCATCACGATATGGCGATGCGTCATGCCGATGCGGAATCTGTTCTCGGTGATTTCGATGACCACACATTCACTTTTGAAGGTAAGCCAAATCGCTTCTATCGAAAAGGGAGTGAATATTGGGTCAATATCCAAGGGCCTGATGGTGAGTGGCATGATTACAAAATCAGCTACACCTTTGCGTGGGAGCCGCTTCAACAATACATGGTGGAATTTGAAGACGGGCGTGTGCAGTTAATTCCTTTCGCTTGGGATTCGAGAGCCAAGCAAGAAGGCGGACAGCGCTGGTTCCATCTTTATCCCGACACCACCCCCAAAGATGAGTTTTACTGGACGAACACGGGTCAGAATTGGAACTTCATGTGTGCTGATTGCCATTCAACCAATCTAGAAAAAAACTACGATGCAACTGCCAATACGTATTCAACAACATGGTCAGAAATCAATGTCGGTTGCGAAGCATGTCATGGCCCAGCCAGTGAACACGTAGAACTTGCCAAACAAGCGGAAAAATCAGGGAATACCATCACCTCAGCGAACCATTATGGCTTTGATCGAGATTTAGGTATGGCAGTAAAAGAGTGGGTCTACGAAGAAGGGCACAGCACGCTCCAACCAAAAGAAATCGCGATGACTCATCAAGTACAAACCTGTGCGCAGTGCCATAGCCGTCGTACACAGTTAAATGAAAGCGCAGACCACGTTAAAGGCTCCTTCCTAGATAAATACCGCCTCAGCTTAATTACACCGGAGCTCTATTATCACGATGGTCAAATCTACGATGAAGATTACGTTTATGGCTCATTTTTACAGTCAACCATGGCAGAGAAAGGCGTAACCTGTACCAACTGTCACGATCCTCATACCGCAGAGTTAAAAATCCCTGAGGAAGCGGTTTGTGCTCAGTGCCATATTGCGTCTGACTACATGCCGGAGAATCACACCTTCCATGAGGCAAATACCGAGGCGTCCAAATGCACCACTTGCCACATGCCTGAAACGACTTACATGCAAGTCGACCCGCGTCGTGACCACAGTTGGCATGTGCCACGTCCGGATCTAAGCCAACACATCAATACGCCAAACGTCTGTACATCATGTCATGAAGACGCAACCAATCAGTGGGCAGATCAGAAAATAGGTGAGTGGTTCCCGAATTCGAAATACCGCAATCAACAACACTTTGCCGTGGCATTCTACGCCGATTCTATTGGTCATCGTGGTGCGCCTGATGCGTTAGCGTATTCTGCTCAAGACTCATCGTTGAGTGACATTATTCGTGCCTCCGCGCTGGAGCGTATGGGGGGCAATACCGGTCAAAATACCTTGGTATCTCTAGCTCGCGCGGTGAAGCATGAAAGTGACATGATTCGCCTCGGGGCTGTTGCTGGGTCTTCTAGTTATGAGTTCAGTGACCGCTGGCAAATCCTCGAACCATTATTGAACGACCCAGTCTTATCTGTACGTGCAGAAGCCGCAGGCGCACTGGTTCGCCATTATCCGGAAATGAATCCTCTGCAACGTGACAAGATTAAACAGCCATTGGAAGACTACATGGCAATCCAACGCTTTAATGCTGACCGAGGCTTTGGGCGAACGAACCTAGCGAATGTCTATCGAGACCTTGGCGAAACAGACAAAGCCATTGCGTCTTACCAAAAGGCGATTGAAATAGAACCTTATTTCGAGAACAGCTATGCAAACTTAGCCGATTTGTATCGTGCACAGGGCAACGACAAAAAAGCATTAGAAACCTTGATGGCAGGGATTGAAGCTCAGCCGAAATCGAGTGCTTTGCCATACAGTGCGGGTTTAGCTTGGTTGCGAGTGGGTGACAGTGTGAAAGCCAACCAATACTTAAAACAAGCGGCGGAAACCGCAGAGCGAAACCCACAGTATTGGTATGTTTATGGGCTCGCTCTGGAGAAATCAGACGTGCTTGCGGCCAGTAAAGCGTTGAACACCGCTTACAAAGTGGGAGGCAACCCACAGCACTTGTTTGCGGAATGTGAGGTGCTGGCTAGAAACTACAAAGATGGCTCTGTTGCATTTGCTTTTGAGCAGTGTTTGAAGCAACTAGGAGAGTTTGCGCCAGCTGATGTGATTCAGCGTTTAAGAGCCTCTATAAATCAATAGGAGCGGCATGGGCAAACTCAAGTTGTTGCTTGACCTGTTCCCTTAAGCGCTGATGAGCGGGATTGTGCTCATCACGCTTATGATAAACGAATTTATAGGGGATACGGTCGATTTCAATCGGGCATTCAAGGATCTGTAACTTGAGTGCCTTACTCCATTTCATCGCAAACGATCGAGAAACAACGCCTAGACAATCTCGTTGTGCAACATACATTGCCATCCCCGCCAAAGATGACGTTACGATCTCTACATTTCGCTCCTGAATCGGCTCTTTTGCCAGTTGCTCGAAGCCAGAAGTGTTGTTCCACTTGCCTGAAAATATACAGTGAGTTTCACGATAAAAATCATCTCGGCTCAGTGTCCCTTGGATTCTTGGATGACTTTGACGACAGATGATCATTGCGGGTTCATCGTAGGCGTTTTCTATCACGAAAGAGGAGTCTTTGGTGATAATGGTATCAATCACTAAATCCATTTTTTGCTGTCGAATTTGTTCAAACAACAAGTACTTTTCCGGTGGAGACTCGTGGAAAACAACGTTTTCAATCGGATTTAAACTGTGGAGTAAGGTTTCTGAGCAGCAGACTTGAAAAGTGGTTCTTTCTGAAATGGCGTTGTCTACGATGCTCACTGCCTGACGAAACTGCGGCATGAGTTGATACGCGGTTGAAGTGGGTGCGATCCCTCGTCCTTGTTTGACGAAAAGCTGTTTTCCTACCACTTGTTCGAGCCGTTTAATCGAAGCGCTCACCGCAGGTTGCGTAAGGCCTAAATAGTCGGCCGCTTTGGTGTAGGACTGATACTCAGCGACCACCAAAAAAGTTTGAATCAAGTTTAAGTCCATCTTGTTACCCATAAACTAAATTTATATATCAACGTATCTGAACTCTATTTATCCGTCAAATAACAAGTTTTATCTTAATCAAATCTTGGTATCTGATTTCTACCAAGATTCGCAGCAACGGATTTATGGAGCCCTTTTATGGCAAACCACGATAAAAAACGCGTCAAGAAGCTGGTATTAAACGCTTGTACGCTTGCGATCGGAGCGGCATCAGCGACCGCTTACTCGGCAGAACAGCCTAACATTCTCGTTATCTTTGGTGACGATGTCGGTTACTGGAACTTGAGTGCATACAACGGTGGCATGCTGGCTTACAGCACACCAAATATTGATAGCATTGCAAGAGACGGTGCTAAGTTTACCAACTTCTACGCTCAGCAAAGCTCAACCGCAGGTCGCTCTGCGTTCATCACGGGACAAATGCCAAAACGTACGGGCTTGTCTAAGGTAGGTTTGCCAGGAGCGAAAGAAGGGATTTCTGAGAAAGATCCAACTATTGCGACATTGCTACGTGACCTTGGTTACGCAACGGGCCAATTTGGTAAAAACCACCTTGGCGACCGCGATGAACACTTGCCGACCAACCACGGTTTCGACGAGTTCTTTGGTAATCTTTACCACTTAAATGCGGAAGAAGAGCCGGAGAACGTAGACTACCCACAAGATCCTGAATTCAAGAAGAAGTTCGGACCTCGTGGTGTGATCCATTCTTATGCGGATGGCAAGATTGAAGACACGGGTCCATTGACGCGCAAACGCATGGAAACGGTTGATGACGAGTTCCTAGATGAAGCTGAGAAGTTTATCGAGAAACAAGTCAAAGCCGACAAGCCATTCTTTACGTGGTTTAACACCACGCGTATGCACAACTTCACGCACGTTCCAGACGAGTACAAAGGTAAAACAGGCGCAGGTTTCTACGCCGATGGTGTGAAGCAGCACGATGATCAAATTGGTCACTTGCTCAATAAGATTAAAGAGCTTGGCGTCGATGACAACACCATCATTGTTTACACCACAGATAATGGCCCAATGATCAACTTGTGGCCTGACGCGGGTATGACGCCATTCCGTAGTGAGAAAAACACTGGCTGGGAAGGTGGCTTCCGCGTTCCTGCGGTAATTAAGTGGCCAGGTCATATCCAAGCGGGCACGACGTTTAACGGCATCATGTCTTTGGAAGATTTCTTACCAACATTGGTGGCAGCTGCGGGCAACAGCAACGTCAAAGAAGAGCTGTTGAAAGGCAAGAAAGTGGGCGATATGAACTACAACGTTCACTTAGACGGTTACAACCAACTGCCATACCTAACGGGTAAAACAGACAAGTCTGCTCGTAACGAGTTTGTTTACTGGAGTGATGACGGCGATTTACTGGCTCTGCGCTACGGTAAATACAAATACCACTTTATGATCCAAGAAAACGAAACCGGTTTGGATATCTGGAAGAAACCATTTACCAAACTCCGTGTACCACAAATCTATGATTTGAGTATCGACCCATTTGAGCGTGGCGATACTGGTATGGGTTACGACCGTTGGATGTACGAACGTTCATTCTTGATGATGCCTGCAGTTGAAAAAGTAAAAGAGGTCATGGAAACCTTCAACGAATACCCGCCTCGTATGGCTCCGGGCTCATTTGTTCCGAAATAACGTTTTGTCCATAGGTCTATAGACCCTAGTTATTGTCCTTAAATACAGCGCCCAACTTGGGCGCTGACTTTCTTCTGCTTTCGAGATCGTTCTTTATGAAAAAACAAACTCACATTCATACTACTCAAATGGCATTAACTCCCCTAAAAACGGCGTTTGTATCTAATAGTGATAAAGTCGAACGACGTTTTCACGTGATGGCGAAACCGGGCGGGGCAAAATGCAATATCGATTGTCAGTACTGTTTTTATCTGCACAAAGATGAATTACTCAATCAAGGCACTCAACCAAAAATGGACGATGCAACACTTGAGGCATTCATAAAGAGCTATATCGAAAGCCAAGATGGTGAGGAGGTTGTGTTTTCTTGGCAGGGTGGTGAACCAACACTGTTGGGGTTGGATTACTTCAAGAAGGTTGTCGAACTGCAAAACAAATACGCTAAACAAGGTGTTCGCATCGAAAACGACCTTCAAACCAATGGCCTATTGTTAAACGAGGCTTGGTGTCAGTTTCTGCATGACCACGGGTTTCTAGTTGGTTTATCGATAGATGGTCCTGAATTTATCCACGATAAATACCGCAAAACCCGAAGTGGAAAACCGACCTTTCAACGCGTCATGCAAGCCGTTGATCTGATGAAGCGTTATAATGTGTCATTCAATGCGTTGGTGACAGTAAACCGCTTTAACGCCAAATATCCGCTCGAAGTGTATCGCTTCCTCACTCAAGAACTCAGCGTCACTTATATCCAATTCACACCTTGTGTTGAACCTCGGTCTTTCACTCTAACCGCTCCCCATTTCTGGAAAGAAAACATGTCTCCAAAACTTGGCAGCGAATTAGCAAAGCCGGGACATTTGATGTCAGTGGTTACGGGCTGGTCGGTCGATGCAGAAGAGTGGGGCGAGTTTTTGATTGCTGTATTTGAAGAATGGGTGAACAACGATCTTGGCAGAGTCTTGGTCAACCTTTTCGAAACCGCTGTCGCGCAAGTAATGGGGATGCCTTCGCAGTTGTGTGTTAGCGCAGAGTTCTGCGGCAAAGGCCTAGCGATTGAACACAATGGGGATGTGTTTAGCTGTGATCACTACGTTTATCCGGAATACCAACTGGCTAACATTCATGACCGATCTCTGAATGAAATTGCAATCTCAACTCGTCAATATAGCTTTGGCATGGCGAAAAAGTCTTCTTTGCCGCAATACTGCCTTGATTGCCCATATTTGCAGTATTGCTGGGGAGAATGCCCAAAAAATCGGCTACTTAACGCGCCGAATGGTGAGGCTGGTCTAAACTACTTGTGTCCGGGAATAAAAATGTTCTTTGACCATTCGCTGCCAATTCTGGTTGGCATATCAAGGTTAATAAAGTCTTACAACTCAGGTGAATATAGCGAATATAACCTTTAGTTATTACTTTCAGTCTTATACTCAACTTTTAACGCTCAGGCTCCCGTAAACTCAATAGGTAGACTATGAACCACGCACAACAAGCCATTAATGAATTAATCGAACAAACTGAAAAAAGCGTCATTGGACAAAGCCATGTGGTTCAGGCTTTGGTGATAGGGTTACTGACCAATGGTCACGTACTTTTAGAGGGTTTACCGGGAACGGCAAAAACGCGCTCGGTGAAGTCACTTGCCAACCTTCTTAACACCAGCTTTGGTCGTATTCAGTTTACCCCCGACTTATTACCTTCTGACGTAACAGGTACCGAAGTGTATCAAGAGCTGGATGGTAAGCCTCAGTTGCACTTCCAACCGGGACCAATCTTCAACAGCATTGTGTTGGCGGATGAGGTAAACCGTGCGCCAGCAAAAGTACAAGCCGCACTGCTAGAAGCAATGGCAGAAGGTACGATTACGGTGGGTGATAAGACGCACGTCTTGCCTGAGTTGTTCATGGTGCTTGCAACGCAAAACCCTGTGGAGCAAGAGGGGACGTATCCATTGCCAGAAGCGCAGATGGACCGTTTTATCATGAAAGTGACTGTTGATTACCCAGAAGATGAAGCCGAGCGCGATATCATTCGTCTGGTACGCAGTGAAGAGCTGGGTTCAGAAACCAGTAATGAGCTAGTGACGCCAAAACACATCGAGCCTGAATTAGTGATTGAAGCGCGTCGCCAACTTCCTTCTATAGCCGTGTCTGAATTAGTCGAAAGCTACATCGTAGCGTTGGTAATGGCGACACGTAAACCAGAGCGTTACGCCGATTCCCAACTACAAAAATGGATCGAAATCGGTGCGAGTCCTCGTGCATCTATCTCGTTAGACAAATGTGCGCGAGCTTATGCTTGGTTGCAAGGCCGTGACCACGTCACGCCTGATGACGTGCGTGCAATGGTGCCATCGGTGCTGGGACATCGCTTCTCACTTTCTTACGATGCACTTGCCGATGGTGTCGATCACCAGCGAGTGGTGCAAGAGTTGCTTGATTGTGTAGAAATCGGATAAGCAGGAGGGACTATGGCAAAGCCAACGCTTGCTCCTCAATCCCAAGGGCTCGATCCTCGCTTGTATTGCGATTACTCACGCTTAGTACGTTTACAAGCGCAAGCCGAATCCTTCAGCCTGCTGCCTCACTTGAAAGCGGGCAGTGTGCTTTCTGGTCGTCATAACTCATTATTCCGCGGACGTGGTTTGAACTTTGAAGAACTGCGTCACTACCAGCTAGGGGACGACATCCGAAACCTAGATTGGAAAGTCACTATGCGCACGGGCAAGCCTCATGTGCGCAGTTACACCGAAGAAAAAGACCGCAATGTGATTGTTTGTGTTGATCAGCGCAGTGCGATGTTTTTTGCCTCTACCGAGGTCATGAAATCTGTAGTCGCTGCTGAGGTCGCGGCTATGTGTGGTTGGCGAGTATTGAAAGACGGTGACCGAGTCGGATTTGTTATCGCCTCTGACTCTGCTCTATACCACAGCAAAGCCCAGCGTTCGCAAAACGATTTGCTCGCTCAACTGAAGCGACTCTCTCAGGCCAACCAGCGCTTAAATGTGGACTCGTTAGATTCAGACAAAGTGACGTTCAGTAAATGGATTGAGCTCATTAAACGGATGAAGCTAAAACAATCCACGCTGATTTTCATCAGTGATTGGCGCGATTGCGAAGAGCACCACCTTGATCACCTTAAGCAGCTTCAACAGCATAATGACGTGTTAGCGGTGATGGTAAGCGATCCTCTAGAGCAGTCGCTTCCGCAAAATTTGGCGAAAGTGAAATGGGTTATTGGTGATGGTCGTTACCAGCTCAACTTAGACAGCAAAGCCAAAGTCGATGCCGCCAGTGCCAGTTTGGTTGAGAAAGCGCAGTTAAAACGTCAATCACTGGCGCAACTCATGGCAATCAAAAAGCTGCCTCATATCGAAATCGACACAACAGGTGACCACATTACTCAATTCCAAAAACTCGTTGGAGGCCGATAAATGACAGACTTACACACGCCTCCAAGCACGTATATTCTGCGTGAGCTGCATGACGTCGCGGTGCCAGAAAGCGTAAGCTGGGTGCCACAAACCATTGGTTGGAAGATCCTTGCAATTGTGGGTGCGATTGTACTCATGTATGTCGGCTACCGACTGGCACACCACTGGTGGGATAACCGTTACCGTAAAGAAGCTATTGAAGCGATTTCTCGTTTAACACCAGATGACGCCAGCATGCCGAAAACGCTGTTCTCGATTCTGAAAATCGTCTTAATCCATCTTGATAGCTCTCATGCTCGCTTGTTTGATACCGCGTTCCTGCGCAAGTTAGATGAGCTTAACCCCAAGCACAAATTGTTTGATGATGAAGTATCTAAGCGATGGCTGCAAAGTATCGTTGACCCAAGTGTTGAACTGGAAAAAACAGAGCGTTTACAACTTTTTGAACGTGCAACTGAGTGGGTGAAAGAGCACGATGAGAACGCTCACAACATTGAAAAGCGCACGCTTGCCTACAAAGCGCGTGCATTAAAAGGAGGTCGCCATGGGTGATCTTCTTGCTTCATGGCTTGGCATGAGCAGTTTTGAGTTTGAGCATCCGCTTTGGTTCATCATCTTGCCGCTGCCTTTGGTAGTGTATTTCCTCGTCCCAGCTTACCGCACCAAACAAATGGCCATCAAAGTGCCGTTCTTTAGTCAGCTTGTTGATGCGATTGGTGAAACGCCGTCAGAAGGCGCAAGCCAACTCACTCCTAGCTGGTGGCAGCGCGCAACGCTCATCATCTCTTGGCTTTTGGTCGTGACCGCAATGGCAAAGCCGACAGTACTTGGCGAGCCACAGGTGCGTGAAAGCTTAGGCCGCGATGTTATGGTCGTCGTCGATTTGTCTGGCTCAATGGCAGAGCAAGACTTCACATCCACAACCGGTGAAAAGATCTCTCGTCTCGATGCAGCCAAAGAAGTATTGAGTGACTTTGCCAAAACGCGCAAAGGCGACCGCTTAGGGTTAATCTTGTTTGGCGATGCGGCATTTGTTCAAACCCCTTTCACGCCCGATCAAAAAGTGTGGTTAGAGCTGCTTAACCAAACGGATGTGGCGATGGCAGGGCAAAGCACTCACTTAGGTGATGCAATTGGTTTGGCGATTAAGGTGTTTGAGCAAAGTGAAAAGTCGCGTACCGACGTAGAAGAGAGCAAAGAGAAAGTCGCCATTGTTCTAACGGATGGTAATGATACCGGAAGCTTCGTTGAACCGATTGATGCGGCGAAAGTCGCGAAAGCCAAAGATGTACGCATCCACGTGATTGCAATGGGTGATCCACAAACCGTGGGTGAAACTGCACTAGATATGAATACGATCAAACGTATTGCGAAAGAGTCCGGTGGTGAGGCGTTTGAAGCGCTCAACCGTGACGAACTTGCTAAAGCCTATGATGATATTGGTAAGTTAGAGCCCCAGCTTTATGAAAGTACCACTTACCGTCCTAAGCAAAGTTTGCATCATTACTTAATGGCTTTGGTGGTTGCGATGTATTTAACCGCGTTCTCGTTGGCTACATTTAAGCGTCGTCGACTATCCGTTAACAGTGAAGGTTCTGCACAAGCAGACAACATAGAAGGAGAGCGCCATGTTTGATTCTCCTTTCTCTAGCATGGGACTAGAGCAGTTTGTCACACAGTTCCATTTCATTCGTCCAATGTGGCTATTGGCGTTCATCCCAATGTTTCTTTTGCTTTGGTTAAGATGGCGAGAAGAATCCAAACCAAGCTGGAAAGACATTCTTCCTGAGCATTTACGTAAAGCACTAACGATTGGCGACTATGGTTGGCGAAAACAACTGCCACTCAAGCTGCTTATGGTGATAGTAGCGATTGCCATCATCATCTGTGCCGGACCTTCTTGGGAGCGCCAAGCTTCTCCATTTGGCGAGGATAAAGCCTCCATGCTGGTGGTATTAGACAACAACGATTCAATGTTGCAAAAAGACCTTCCTCCAAGCCGTTTGGAACGCTCAAAGCAAAAGATCCGTGACCTATTGGCAGCAAGAAAAGGTGGCAGCACTGGGTTGGTTGTGTATGCGGGCTCTGCTCATGTCGCGATGCCTGTGACGCAGGACAGCAAAGTATTCGAACCGTTTCTAGCGGCGATAACGCCAGAAATCATGCCAGTTGAAGGTAAACTTGCTGAAACGGCGTTGCCTTTGATTGACCAACAATTACAAGGCCAACCGGGTTCTACGGTCCTGTTGGTTACGGATGGCGTCAATCCGGCAACCATTACCGCTTACAAAAACTACTTTGCAGACAAGCCTTATCAATTGCTTATCTTGGCTGCGGGCAACTCGGACATTGTTTCTAACAACCCGGTCGATTTGGACTCGTTAAATAATCTTGCCAGTGCGACGGGTGGACGCCTTGTGGAAGTGACGGTCGACAACAGCGACATAGAGAAGCTGAATCGTTTTGTTGAGCGAAACATGCAACTCAATGGCGAATCATCCATGCCTTGGAAAGATATGGGCTATCAACTGCTGTTCCCAATTGCTCTCATTATGATGCTTTGGTTCCGCAAAGGCTGGCTAGTGCAATGGTGTGTGGTGGCTATGGTATCAACGTCTTTGTTTATGACGCCAAAAGCAATGGCGGAAACCGTCTCGCTCAAAGCGGATAAGCCTGAAGTGGTGCAAGAGGTAACCGTCTGGGATAAAGCGTCTCAATGGTGGTGGGATTTATGGCTCACGCCAAATCAACAAGGACAGCGTTTGTTCAACAAAAACGAATACCTTGAGGCAGCAAAGCACTTTACGGATCCGTTGCGTAAAGGGACAGCTTATTATTACGCAGGCGAATACAAACTGGCTCATACCGCTTTCTTGGAGATGCAAAACGACCCATCAGATGCGGTAAAAGACTATGGCTTATACAACGCTGCGAGTGCGTTGGCGCGTCAACGTGAGTATTTGGCCGCACGTAATTTGTTGCAAACACTGGCAGACAAAGACACCTTGAGTGAGCAATTACGACCAGACGTCGAGCACAACCTAAAAGTCATTGGTGGCATTGTCGAAGAGATTAACCGTACCAGTGAAAGCCAAGCGGGGACAACAGACGGACCCGAAGAGTCGTTTGAACTGGGTGACAACCCGCAAACGGCAGATGGGGCAGACGAAAAAACCGCGGCTGAATTAATGCTGAAAGAGAAACTCAATGCGAACGAAATCCTTGGCAGCCAAGAACTGGCGGATAAGTGGTTAAAACGCGTAGAGGCCGATCCTAAGTACTTCTTGCGCGCTAAATTCCAAATTCAACTGCGTGAACCCTTGAAAACGGAACCGAAGTCAGAACCGCAACAAGAAGAGGAGCAAGCACAATGATGAATGAATTCAAACTTGGCGCTGACTCCGTGGTTGGGCGTCTAACCACTATCTTGATGGTGTTTACTTTGCATTTTACTGGTTTGGCGAACGCGCAAGACATTCAAGACTTGCAGCGCAGCAATGATGTTGAATTGTTAGCATGGGTTGGTAAGCAGGGAGCAGGGGCCGATACGAAGGAAGCACCTAAGTTCAGTGTGAATGAGCAGGTGATCTTGTACATCGAAGTAGCAACGCCTCGCTGGTTCACCGGTGGTACACGCATTGGCAGCGTAGAAATCCCTAACGTGATTGCGAAGCAGCGTAACCAATTAGCAACTAACTATACCGAGCGTAAAGGGGGGCAAACGTGGTCTCGTCAGCGTTGGGAAATAACCTTGTATCCGCAAGCCTCGGGACAATTTGTGATTCCACCGGTCGCCGTTGGTGTGCAAGTCTCTGCGCCTGATGGTTCGAAAGTGGCTGGTACGCTTTATACGCAGCCAATTAAGTTCGAAGCGTCTATGCCTTCTGGTTTGCTCAGTGATGAGTCTGCATGGTTTACCGCGACTAAGGTGAGTGTGGATCAGAAATGGACAACGTCTAACGATGAATTGAAAGTCGGTGATGCAATCACTCGCACTATTACGATTAATGCACAAGACAGTTTGTCAGTGTTGCTTCCAGACTTGTTATCCAATGATTCTACTGCCAGTTATCAAGCATACCCTCAACCAAACCGCTTAGACGATAAGCAAACGCGTGGCGATTACCAATCGAGTCGAATAGAAGAAAGCGTGTATGTGATCCAACAGGGCGGTGAGTTCACTTTGCCTGAACACAAGTTCCAATGGTGGAATAGTAAGAGTAAAGAGCTGGAAACGGTGGTGATTGAGGGTAAGACCTTCAAAGCCAAGCATACATTCAAATCGTTTGTTAGAGCTTATTCGGGCTGGTTGATTGGCAGCGCAGTGACGCTATTTGTTCTCGTTATCGCCGCCTTGAGCATTCACCGTTATTATCGTTCTTGTCCTACGCCGCCATGGTTAGTGTTCAGACGAATGGTGAAAGCGAATCGATGGGGCGCTGCTCGAGCAAGCTTGTATAAGCAGCTGAGAAGCAACACGGGTGGTCTTGAAATGAGTAAAGCCAATGACTCTGACGTTTGGCAGAAGCGTTCACAGCGCCTACATGAGGGGCAAGAGGACGCAAGCTTGATGAATGCGCTTTGGAAAGGGATACAAGCACTGAAGCCAAAACGCCAGAAGTGGGCAATACCCAAAGCCTTGCCGCAACTCGATAAGCAGGCAAGTAATAAGAAATAAAACGAAAAAGGACGCTGAATCAGCGTCCTTTTTTTGTTCTTTTTAATCGCAATAAGTACATGAAATATCTATTTTAACGTGCTACAAATGACGCAAAGAAATAATATATTTCACATATATTTAATTCTTATCTTTTAAGTTTCTATTTAAAAGCTATTTCATTGCAATATTAAACAGGTTTATTAGTAGGCTATATATTAATGTCGGTATATTTTAAAATTATATAACCTATAAATCACTTTAACTCCTTTCGTGATGGAGTGTCACTTCCATGTGACAAGCTTTTCGTCTTAACCCTGATAAAGACGGCTTAATCAATGTATATTTCATTTTTGGAATGTTCAAATAAAATAACACTTCAAAAATGGAATGATAATTTGCAAGTTTTTCGATTCAGATTATTAAAATTATCGGTGTATATTTCTTGGGAAACGGAAATACGGAGTGGTTCCGTTTTGATTTATTAATATGTGAACAATAATTATCAGGTTAAATTAATTCTGTGAGTAGGTTTTATCAGAATATAATTTGTCGTCACTTGGCTGATGTATTTTGTGAAGTTTAATTATCAGAAGTTTAATTCGAAATTATTTTAAAGGGTGATTTATGGAAGCTAATATTCACGACGATCCAATATTGGTAGCTGGTAAAAGGATTCTTATTGCTCAAGCAACTTTGGGTCTGGTATTCATCGCGTATGAATACATGCGAAGTGGATCTCTAAGTGCTGAGTCAGCGATTACTGGGGTGCTCATCGCGATTCTACCATCTCTGTTCGGCATGGTATTCGCGTCCATTAAATCTAGGGTGAAACCAGAAGAGAGTTTGCGTGACCTCATGCATCTGAGTCGAAATATCAAAGTCATCTACACCATTGTAATGTTTGTTTTGACGTTTCGATTTATGGCTCTTCGCAACATCGTGGTCCTGATAGGCTTTTGTGTGACGATGTTTGGTCACTTCTTAACGCCGCTGTTCAGAGACCGCTTCGAAAGGAAGGCATAAATGGATACTGTCCAGTCCGCTCATGAGTATATTGAGCACCACCTGACCTTTCTCACCACCGGAAACGGATGGTTTGGAATTAACCTTGATTCCATGATCATGGTTTGGTTGACGGGACTTGTTTTCATCCTTTCATTCCGCTTTGCGGTGACGAAAGGAACGAAAGGAGTTCCGGGGCGATTCCAGTGTTTGATCGAGATGGTATTTGAGTTCGTCGATAATATCGTAAAAGAAATATTTCTAGCTAAAGACAAGATTATAGGCCCTTTAGCTCTGACAATATTTGTTTGGGTATTATTAATGAATGCCGTTGATTTGTTGCCGGTTGATTTGATTCCAGCGCTGACTCGTTCAGTAGGTGTCGAGCACTTCCGTGACTTACCTTCAGCCGACGTCAATATTACGATGTCGATGGCATTAGGCGTATTTATTTTGGTTTTAGGTTATACGTTTAAAAACAAAGGTGTGAAAGGGTTTATTAAAGAGTTAACTACTCAACCATTTTCTCATCCTCTGTTATACCC
The DNA here is from genome assembly GCF_001557775.1 of Vibrio sp. MOR3. Classification (NCBI taxonomy): domain Bacteria; kingdom Pseudomonadati; phylum Pseudomonadota; class Gammaproteobacteria; order Vibrionales; family Vibrionaceae; genus Vibrio; species Vibrio sp. MOR3. Next base: position 18,271 of record NZ_LNRD01000012.1, read on the forward strand.
AGTGAACTTAGTTCTTGAATTGGTAACATTAATTTCTAAACCAATATCTTTAGGTCTTCGATTATTTGGCAATATGTACGCAGGTGAAATGATATTCATACTAATTGCGTTAATGCCATGGTGGATGCAATGGGCACTTAGTGTTCCTTGGGCACTATTCCACATACTAATTGTTGTGCTTCAAGCATTTATTTTTATGGTTCTGACCGTGGTTTACCTCGGAATGGCTGTTGAAGAGCACTAAATCAAAAAATTTATTTCTTAATTAAAAAATTCAATTCTAGGAGTTGTTATGGATATCGTTAGCGCAGTTCTTTACGTGGCGGGTGCATTGCTGATTGGTCTTGGTGCAGCGGGTGCCGCATCGGGTATCGGTAACCTTGCAGGTAAATACCTTGAAGGGGTCGCTCGTCAACCTGATTTAACCCCAATGCTTCGTACTCAGTTCTTCATCATGATGGGTCTTGTGGACGCGGTGCCAATGATTGGTGTGGGTATCGGTTTGTACATCATCTTCGCTGTAGCGTAATTCGAATTAATCAATTTCATAACGTTATAGAAGAGAGGGTGCTATGAACTTAAATGCCTCAATGTTTGGTCAGGCGATCTCCTTCGTGATTTTCGTTTGGCTTTGCATGAAATATGTCTGGCCACCACTTGTAAAACTGATTGATGAGCGTCGTGCTGAAATTGCTCAAGGTCTTGAACAAACTGAAAAAGCAGCAAAAGAGTTGGAACTGGCAAAAGCGAATGGTGAAGCGCTACTGACAGAAGCTCGCTCTAAAGCTCAGGCCATCATCAACCAAGGTAAGCAACGTCAAGATCAAATGGTTGCAGACGCCGTTGAACTGGCAAAGCAAGAGAAAGCGCGCATTGTCGCAGAAGGCAAAGCAGAAGTGGAAAGCGAGCGCAGCAAAGTTCGCCAAGAGTTGAAAGATGAAATGGCGGATCTGGTGATTGAAAGTGCCAGTAAGCTGATAAATCGCAATCTGGATAGCTCGGCTAACCGCGACTTGGTGAACCGCTTCATCAACGAAATGTAGGAGGGCACATGTCCGATTTGACAATAGTGGCTCAACCCTACGCGAAAGCGGCGTTTGATTACGCTCGTGACGCAGAGTGCTTGGATGACTGGCAACAGATGTTTGCCATTACTCAAGTCATCATGGAACAACCAAACACACTTCTGATTCTGGATGATCTCAGTGAAGAAGGCTCGGAACAGCCATTACTGGATTTGATTCTTCACGCTGGTGGCGAATGGTTAAATCAAAGTTTCGAGAACTTTCTTCGCATTATGGAAGAGAGCAAGCGTTTAAAAGCGCTGGGAGAAGTGGCGATTCAGTTCTTTGAAATGAAAGCCGAATACGAGCGAACCATGACAGTAACAGTGCGTGCTTCAGAACCTCTGGATGAGGAACAAATGGCAAGGCTTAAACAAGCATTAACCGAAAAATACGGTAAAGCCATTACGTTAGAAACACAACTGGATCCATCCCTTGTAGGTGGTGTGGTAATCACAGCAGGACAGACCGTGTATGACGGCAGTGTTCTTACCAATCTCAGTCGATTGGCGACCAACCTACATGTGTAACGGGGTATAGAAATGCAATTAAATTCAAATGAAATTAGTGAATTAATCAGAGAGCGAATTGATAACTTCAACCTCGAAAGTGAAGCGAGAAATGAAGGCACTATCGTCTCTGTGAGTGACGGCATCATCACAATTCACGGTCTTGCAGATGTTATGCAAGGCGAGATGCTAGAACTGCCAGATAACCGCTTTGCGTTGGCACTGAACTTAGAGCGTCATTCCGTCGGCGCCGTTGTGATGGGCCCATATGCGGACTTATCAGAAGGGATGAAGGTAAAAGGCACAGGTCGTATTCTTGAAGTGCCAGTCGGTAACGGTTTGCTAGGTCGTGTAGTGAACACGCTAGGTCAACCAATCGATGGTAAAGGCGCAGTGTCATTCGATCGTATGGACCCAGTTGAGGTGATTGCCCCTGGTGTTATCGACCGTAAGTCTGTCGACCAACCAATCCAAACCGGTTACAAAGCAGTAGACTCCATGGTGCCAATCGGCCGTGGTCAACGTGAGTTGATCATCGGTGACCGTCAGACAGGTAAAACCGCGATGGCGATTGATGCCATCATCAATCAAAAAGAACTGGGCGTTAAATGTATTTACGTCGCAATTGGTCAAAAAGCATCGACCATTGCCAACGTGGTTCGCAAGCTAGAAGAGCACGGCGCACTAGAAAACACCATCGTTGTGGTTGCGTCAGCATCAGAAGCAGCAGCGTTGCAATACCTAGCGCCATACGCAGGTTGTACCATGGGCGAATACTTCCGTGACCGTGGTGAAGATGCGCTGATTGTTTATGATGACCTATCAAAACAAGCGGTGGCTTACCGTCAAATCTCACTACTTCTAAAACGTCCACCAGGTCGTGAAGCCTTCCCGGGTGATGTTTTCTACCTCCACTCACGCCTACTAGAACGTGCAGCACGTGTTAACGAAGAATACGTAGAGCGATTCACTAACGGTGAAGTAAAAGGCAAAACAGGTTCTCTAACCGCACTGCCAATCATCGAAACCCAAGCGGGTGACGTATCGGCGTTCGTACCAACCAACGTAATCTCGATTACCGATGGTCAAATCTTCCTACAAACTCAGCTATTCAACTCAGGCTTACGTCCAGCGGTTGACCCAGGTATTTCGGTATCTCGTGTAGGTGGTGCAGCGCAAACCAAAGTGATCAAGAAACTGTCTGGTGGTATTCGTACTGCGTTGGCGCAATACCGTGAATTGGCCGCATTTGCTCAGTTCTCTTCTGACCTAGATGAAGCTACACGTCGTCAGCTTGATCACGGTGAGAAAGTAACGGAACTCATGAAGCAGAAACAGTACGCACCAATGACGGTTGCTGAGCAAGCACTGGCGATCTTTGCAGCAGAGAAAGGTTACCTCACTGATGTGGCATTAAACCAAATCTCTCGTTTTGAAGAAGAGTTGATGGCATTTGGTCGTACAAACGCGCAGCCGCTACTGGACAAGATCAACCAATCCGGTGATTACAACGACGAGATCGAGAGTGAGCTACACAGCTTGCTGAAAGAGTTCACTGCGCTGCAATCGTAGGACCACTAACAGGAGTCCGTTATGGCAAATACCAAAGAGATTCGCACCAAAATTGCTAGCGTGAGTAGCACGCAAAAGATTACGAGTGCGATGCAAATGGTCGCCGCCAGCAAGATGCGCAAAGTGCAGGAGAACATGCAGGCGTCCCGTCCTTACGCGGAAAACATGCGTAAGGTTATCGGTCACGTCTCGTCCGGTACGCTGGAGTACAGCCATCCTTTCCTTCAAGAACGCGAAGTGAAGCGAGTGGCTTACATCATCATCTCATCCGATCGGGGGTTGTGTGGTGGCCTGAACAGTAACTTGTTCAAAAAAGTATTGGCAGAAATGCAAGGCTGGCAAGAGAAGGGCGTTGAAGTAGATACGACGCTCATTGGTTCGAAAGCAATCAGCTTTTTCCAGTCCCTCGGGAAAGTAATGGCGCAAACTTCTGGCCTTGGTGATGCACCAAAACTAGAAGACATGTTGGGCGCGGTTAACGCCATGATGGAGCACTACTCCGAAGGCAAAATCGACCGCTTGTTCCTCGTTTACAACCAGTTTGTAAACACCATGGTGCAAAAGCCAACGGTACTGCAAATGCTGCCGTTCCCGAAAGAAGACATTTCACGTGATAAAGAAGCTCGTTGGGATTACCTCTACGAGCAGTCTCCTCAAGACATTCTCGACCACTTGATTCAACGTTATGTCGAATCGCTGGTTTATCAGGGTGTGGTTGAGAGCATCGCTTGTGAGCAAGCCGCGCGGATGATGGCAATGTCAGCCGCGACTGATAACGCAGCGCAACTTATTGAAGACCTACAACTGGTTTACAACAAAGCGCGCCAAGCGGCGATTACTCAAGAGTTGAGTGAAATTGTATCCGGCGCGCAAGCGGTTTAGAGAGAGAATTTGAGGTTTAGATTATGAGTATTGGCAAAATCGTCAAAGTCATCGGTGCGGTGGTAGATGTCGAGTTCGAACAAGGTGAAGGCCCGAAAGTCTACGATGCACTGAAAGTAAACGATGGCAGCGATGGCTCACTGATGCTGGAAGTTCAGCAACAGTTGGGCGGCGGTGTGGTTCGCTGTATCGCAATGGGGTCTTCTGACGGCCTTAAACGTGGGCTGGAAGTCGAATCAACAGGCCATCCGATCACGGTTCCTGTTGGTGAAGAAACCCTAGGTCGTATCATGAACGTGTTGGGTCATCCAATCGATGAGTGTGGTCCTATTGGCGAGCAAGTGTCTTACGAGATTCACCGTGAAGCACCGAGCTATGAAGAACAATCAAGTAGCACTGAGTTGCTCGAAACGGGTGTTAAAGTTATCGATTTGATTTGCCCGTTCGCGAAAGGCGGTAAAATCGGTCTGTTTGGTGGTGCAGGTGTTGGTAAGACTGTAAACATGATGGAGCTTATCAATAACATTGCAAAAGCTCACTCAGGTTTGTCGGTTTTTACCGGGGTTGGTGAGCGAACTCGTGAGGGTAATGACTTCTACTATGAAATGAAGGAAGCGGGTGTTCTGGACAAAGTAGCCATGGTTTATGGTCAGATGAACGAGCCACCGGGTAACCGTCTACGCGTTGCGCTAACAGGTTTGACCATCGCAGAACGTTTCCGTGATGAAGGTCGTGACGTACTGTTATTCGTGGATAACATTTACCGTTACACATTGGCAGGTACTGAGGTATCGGCGTTGCTTGGTCGTATGCCATCTGCGGTAGGTTATCAACCGACACTGGCAGAAGAGATGGGTGTGCTTCAAGAGCGTATCACGTCGACTAAAAATGGTTCTATCACGTCTATCCAAGCGGTTTATGTGCCTGCGGATGACTTGACTGACCCGTCTCCTGCAACCACATTTGCGCACTTGGATGCGACAGTGGTACTTAACCGAAACATCGCGGCAATGGGCTTATACCCAGCTATTGACCCGTTAGATTCGACGTCTCGTCAATTGGACCCATTAGTAGTAGGTCAAGAGCATTACGACATCGCTCGTGGTGTGCAGCAGACATTACAACGCTACAAAGAATTGAAAGACATCATCGCCATTTTAGGCATGGATGAATTGTCTGAAGACGACAAACAAGTGGTATCACGTGCTCGTAAGATTGAACGTTTCCTTACTCAGCCATACCACGTAGCAGAGGTATTTACTGGCGACCCAGGTGTTTACGTTTCTCTTGCCGATACAATTCGCGGCTTTAAGGGGTTGTTAGCGGGTGAATACGACGATATACCTGAGCAAGCGTTTATGTATTGCGGCAGCATTGATGAAGTGCTTGAAAAAGCGAACAAACTGTAAAGCGCGGGAGGCACTATGGCCATTGCGGTTACCCAAAGTACGTTTCAACTGAATGTGGTGAGTGCAGAAGGTACTCTCTACTCTGGTCCGGCCCATGCACTTGCTGTCGCTGGTGCGGATGGTGAACTCGGTATTCGTCCGGGCCATTCTCCATTGATCAGTAAAATCAAGCCAGGCGTTGCTCGCATTGTGGGGGATTTATCGAAACCAGAAGAGATCTTATACGTTTCTGGTGGGTTAGTTGAAGTTCAACCGGATGTCGTTACGCTGCTTGCTGACACCGCGTTACACGGTAAGGATATTGATAAAGCTAGGGCGGAAGAAGCCCGCAGAGCGGCGGAAGAAAATATTCGTGCGCACATGGACGACATTAGCTTTGCACAGGCACACATGGAGTTGAACAAGGCATTGGCACAACTTCGTGCAGTTGAACTGACGATGAGAATTCGTTAGCCAACACTTCGGAATGCGGTCTGAAGAGTGAGTACCCAAGTCAACTCGTCGTTCAGGAGGTTGACTTCATTGGGTCTAATTAAAGCGGGGCAACTTCGGTTCGCCCCGTTTTTTATGGAAAAAGGGAGGAGAGTGAATTGTTTGATGGGACAAAACGTATCAATATTGCAAACACTTTTATATAGCGAGGAAAGCATGCTGGCGTTAGAATCCATCACCCAAATTTTGAATATTGAGAATCAACATCAAATGAGCCAACAATTTATGCTTCGCGCGTTGGAAGTGTCTCGCAACGCGTTGCCTGCTTGTCAACCAAACCCACCTGTCGGCTGTGTACTCGTGAAAGACGGTCAGATTGTGTCAGAGGGGTACACTCAAGCGATTGGTGGTAACCATGCTGAAGTTGAAGCGTTAAAGGCTTATCAAGGTGACTTGAGCGAAGTAACGGCATATGTGACATTAGAGCCTTGTTCTTTTGTTGGGCGAACGCCAGCTTGTGCTGCGACACTCGTTAATTGTGGTATCCAGAAAGTTGTGGTTGCCATGTTAGACCCTGACCCTCGCAATGCAGGTCGCGGTATCGATATGCTCAAAGCTGGTGGTGTCGACGTCGAGGTCGGTTTGTGTGGCGAAGCGGCCAGCGAGTTTCTCACGCCGTATCTAGGAAAATCTTGAGCGGTTTTCAGAATTGTCTTCGTCAGTGGAGGGTCAAAACTGTCGAAAACATGCATAAACGCTCAAATCCAGTGCTTTGGCTCGTTTCAGATCAGACTGTTAGCTAAAATAAAACTAACTCCCCGTTTTATGTTGGCGAAATGAAAAGTACTGATTTAAATCTCATCCCCATTTTTGTGGCAATCTATGAAGAGCAGAACCTATCTAAGGCTGCTGCCCGATTAGATATAAGCCAACCCGCTGTGAGCAAGGCCCTTGCACGCTTGCGTGATATCTATGATGAGCCGTTGTTCCACCGCAGTAATTCTGGCGTTGAGCCGACCAGCTTCGCGATGGATATTTATCCAGCCATGGTAGCGGCGCTAAAAAACTTCACTTCTACACTCTCCGCCTCAAGTAGTTTCGATCCTAAAGTTTCTAATCGTATTTTCTCGATCGCTTGTGTTTCGGTAGCCAGTTATGAGTTGATGCCACAATTAATGCGCCAGATTCGAGAGCATGCCCCAAAAATTACGCTCGAAGTTCACCCACTTTTTACTGAAGATTATGAGAGTGACCTGCGCCTACAGCGCTATGACTTGATCATTGATCTTCCGCCGCGTGGGCGCACCGTACTGAAAATGGAACCGATTTTTTCCGAGCGTTTGATGGTGGTATGCAATGCTGAGCACCCTAGAATTCAAGATACATGTACGGTGAAGCAATTTTTGGCAGAAGAGCACGTTGTGGTGTCTCGTTGGCATGCTAGAAACAGTTTGTTGACGGGAGAAGACATTGAAGACTTGGCGAGTCGCAATATTGTTTATCGCGCCGCAGGGGCAATGGAAATGTTGCCAGTGATCGATGGGAGTGAGTACATCGGAATGTTACCGTTTTCGACCATCAACCATTTTTCTAAAACCTATAATATCAAAGCGGTTCCGCTGCCATTTAGTGACAGTGAGCATGATCTTTGTGCAATTTGGCATTCGAGTCGTAGCAATGAAAGCGCCCACCAATGGTTAAGAACGCAAATCAAACAAGCGGGTAAAGCGATTCGATAACGAGGAGTAAGTATGAAGGCAATACGTGCCATTTTAAATGGTAAAAAAGCGGGTACTCCAGAGTTGCGTAACGAGATCTTCCGCATGCGGGAGCAGGGCGTAGATGTTCAAGTTCGCGTGACATGGGAATCTCAAGATATGGCGCGTTTGGTCCGAGAAGCGGTCAATGAAGGCGTTAAGCGTATTGTTGTGGCTGGTGGCGATGGCACTGTTAATGAAGCGGTAACGGCATTAAACCAAATCGAAGTAGATCGCCGACCTGAGCTGGCGATTATTCCGATGGGAACCGCGAATGACTTTGCGACGGCGACGCAAATTCCCACGACGATTCGCGAATCATTAGCGCTGGCGATAAACGGTGATGCTGTGGCAGTCGATAGCGTAAAAGCCAATGATCGTTATTTTATGAATGTTGCGGCTGCAGGGTTTGGTGCAGAAATTACCGCAGAGACGCCCGTAGAGCTGAAGAACTTTCTTGGGGGCGGTGCATACACATTGACGGGATTGGTAAAAGCGCTCGGTTTTAAACCCTACGATGGGACGGTCACGATAAAACAAGGCAGCTATAATGGGGAAATCCTAGTTGGTGCATTCTGTAACAGTCGTTTGGCTGGCGGAGGGCAAGAGCTCGCCCCAAATGCATTCATTGACGACGGTGTTATGGACATCACTCTCGTTCACCCATTTCTGCCTCATGAATTGCCGCAAGTCATTCAGGAAATTCAAAATCCAACCGAACTAGGGCAATTCGTTAAACACACTCAGGCAAGTTGGTTAGAAATCGATTTTCCTAAGTTGTTGCCGCTCAACTTAGATGGTGAGCCTTACCGCTCGAGTAAAATTCGTTTTGATGTTCAAGCTAGAAGCATCAACTTGGTACTTCCACCGAATTGCCCTTGCTTATGTGTCGATTCATAATAAATTTAAACTTATACACAAAAGCCACCTAAGTGAGGTGGCTTTGTCGTTTTTAGCGCGGAGAGCTTAGATTTTTTGGATAGTATCAACGTCGATTTGCATTGTTGTCCACTCTGAATCAACTTCACCACGAATCGCGACCTTATCTTGTGGTGATACGTCTTGGCCCATCCAATCTTCGTTGTCGATTTCAACTTGGATTTCGCCCGTCTCATCCTTAAACAAGTAAGTCTCGTCACCTAAGGCTTGGACAATGTTCCCCGTTAACAGAACAAAACTATCGTCAGCGGCATTCTGCGCTTCTTTGACGGTATTAATGGCTGATGTCGTTGGGCCAGTAAAAGCGGCCAACGCAGAGCCTGATAAAAGAGCGAGTGTGGTAGCTAAGATCAGTTTCTTCATGCTAGAGGCTTCCTATATTAAAAGTAGTAGGTTGAACCTACGTTAATCGATGCTGTGTTTGCGTAGCTATCAAGTTGGTACTTCGCGTTTGCGCCGATGGTCAATTGAGGGAAGATTTTGTATTCCGCACCAACAGAGAAGACGGCACCCAACTCGTTATTCTTTTCTGTGCTGTGGAAAAGGGTTTTGCTCATTTCCACATCGTCATTTGAAACCAGTTCGTGCTCTTCGTACTTACCGGCTTTCGATTCGTATTGTGTGTAGCTCAGACCCGCTTTTACTTTGGTGGTCCATTTATCGTTTAATGCATAACTAAACACAGGTGCAAGCGTGATTTGTTTTGCCTTGATGGATGAATCCCATTCCATTTCGCGGTGGTAGTCTTTCCCATCAATATTCTGGATGCCTAGGTTCTTTGAGCGGCTATCTTCTAGTTCAAATTGGTTGTAACCCAGTTCTACTGCCCAAGAGTCGTTAATAGAGTAGCCAACAAAGCCACCAAAAATACCGTCTTCCAATTCAGGGTTTAGATTCACACCGTCAGCGTCAAAAGATGTCTCAAAATCGTGGTCAGTCGTGCCGAATCCATATTCCAAACCTACATAGGGCGCTGCTGCAACAGAGAAAGAGCTTGCCGCTAGGATTGTCAGGAGTGTTCTTGTCATTTTTGTTTTACCTCTTCGTTTTGATGAGAGGCATTGTGTGTGAAGAGTCGTGAAGTGATCGTGAAGAAAAGCCTAACGTTTGAAAATAAATAAAAAACTCCCCATGAAGGGGAGTCTCTCATCTACAAAGGCGTATTTAGTAAACCGTACACCACTCATTTTTCATGTCGATCAGGTGCCAGTTATCACGTTGGTTGGCCTCATCCATCGCTTTGTCTAAGTGCCCCACACTCGATTTACGGTCGTACTTCCACTCGCGATCTTCATCAGTGTGATGAACGATCATTGCCATAGAGTTTGGTTGGCTTGTTGCCCATTGCATCATTGCGTGGTCACCATCTGAGTTACCAATAGCGAGTACTGGTTTCTTACCAATGATTTGTTGAATATTTTCAACTTTGCCCGCTTTGTCATCAATGGTCAGGATCTCATCTAGCTTAGTGACGGTTGGCTTACCGTCGTTGTAGTCGTACTTGTATTTCAGTGCACTACCAATGATTTGTTGTTCTGGAATGCCGTAAACCTCTGGTGCCCAAACACGCATAAAGTCCACGCCACCGCCGGAGACAATGTAAGTTTTAAAGCCGTGTTCTTGCAGGTAGGTCACCATTTCACGCATCGGCTTATAAGTCAGCTCTGTGTAAGCTTTGCCGAAACGCGGATCTTTTGCGGCTTTCAACCACTCAGAAACTTTCTGTTGGTATTCTTCTACTGTCATGCCACTGTGGGTGACTTTTACGATCTCAAGTAGCGCTTTTTCACCACCCTTAAAGACGCTTTCGATGTCATCATTCAATACGGATTTGAACGGCTCTTTTGTCTTCCATTCTGGGTGGTCTTTTGCCATGAGTTTCACTTCGTCTAGCGCATAAGCCAGTTGGAAGTAGAATGGTTTTTCCGACCATAAGGTACCGTCATTGTCGAATACCGCGATACGGTCTTGTTCAGGAATGAACGTCGACTTGGTTGTATCCATCGATTGGTCAACATAGTTCACAATAGCCGTTTTGCTGTCGCCATCTTTCCATGATGGTAATAAGTTTGGATCGCAGTCTAGTGCCATCGCAGAAAAAGATAAGCCAGATAAGACAGCTAGGGCGCAGATGTGTTTCTTGTTCATATTATTATTTACCTAAGTTTGTATGTATTGTTCGAGTACATTCGAGGTGAAATATCTACCCAAGTTACTTTCGCTGAACTTTGCATCTCGAGGTTACTTGGGTATAGAGAAGAACAACGCGGGTTTAGCCTCTTTCCCTAACCATAGACGTAATTACTTGTTAAGAACTCGCAAAGGGGCAGTAACGTCGCTTCTCATGCGTAATCGTGCTTAATCAGCATCTTTAGCAAGGCGAAGTCCCATGTCCGACATAATTATAGACTGGCTAGCGAAATCACGACGGAAATTCTCTGATTCATCAGAATCATAAGCAAAGCTGCCGCCTCGCACGGACTTGTGTGCTAGGCCGGCTTTTTCATCTTTAGCGTTGTTTGGATTCTCGGTTGTGCCATAGCGGTAGAAAGTATCGTCATACGCGTCGATCACGAACTCACCAACGTTACCTGTCATGTCATACAGACCAAGTTCATTAGGTTGTTTTTGACCAACGGGATGAGCTTGGTTTTTGGAGTTGTCGGCATACCACGCCACATCAGCAATGTTGTTTGAACCTGCGTAAGTGAAACCTTGGCTCTTGTTACCCCCTTTTGCGGCAAACTCCCATTCCGCTTCTGTCGGTAAGCGGTAGTTTTCACCGGTCAGCTCGTTCAACTTCTCGATGAAGTAATTCGCCTGCTGCCAGCTCAAGTTGTTAACCGGGATGTCTGCACCTTGGAAGTAACTCATTGAAGAACCCATGACAGATTCAAACAATTCTTGAGTGACCTCGAATTTGGAAATGTAGAAGCCGTCTACCTTTACTTCGCGTGCTGGGGTTTCTGCCTTCTTGGCGGAGTCGCTGTCCGATCCCATGACAAATGAACCGCCTTCAACCAACACCATGTCTTGATCAATGTTGAGCGCGATAGGGTGCGGTGATTGAGTCGCACAACCACTCATTAATACGCTGAATGATAGAATGGAAAGTGCGGTTAACGATTTGCTTTTAAATGATTTCATCAATAGTTTCTCGCCAAAAAAGTCACGATAAATATTAGCAATAAACGCTATGAAAAAAGGTTATAAACGGTATAACAAGCCTCTTGTATTAATGGGATTTATGATTAGGTCATCAAGGTGAGAATGGCGTTGTTATGGTCTTATCATCTTAACTTTCATTCCGCTAAAGGTGACTCATGCATATTACTCAAGGTCCTCAGTTCAATGGTAAAGCGTCTAAGCGTTTACATGTGATGGCAAAGCCAATTGGTGCGGCATGTAACATAGACTGTACGTACTGTTACTATCTCAGCAAGCAGGACTTACTTGAGTATAAAAAAGGCTGCACGCCAGTAATGGATGAAGCAACACTTGAAACTTACATTCGCCAATACATTGAAGGGCAAAACACACCAGAAATCATCTTCTCTTGGCAGGGTGGTGAACCAACGATGTTGGGTTTGGATTACTTCAAGAAAATTGTTGAGTTTCAAGCGAAGTACAAGCCTGAAGGTGTGATAATTTCCAACGATTTGCAAACCAACGGTACGTTGCTGAACGATGACTGGTGTGCATTTCTAAAAGCGAATAATTTTTTGGTCGGCTTGAGTATCGACGGACCAGAGATGTTACACAATGCTTACCGTACCAACCGAGCAGGGCGAGGCACGTTCAAGCAAGTGATGAATGCTGTGGAGCTCTTGCACGCTCATGAAGTAAAGTTCGCGACACTGACTTGTGTGAATAACCTAACGAGCCGTAACCCACTTGAAGTGTACCGATTCCTACGTGATGAAGTTCGCTCTCCTCAAATGCAGTTTATCCCGATTGTTGAGCAAAAAACGTTCCGTACTACCGCACCTCAAACATGGGAGCCGCAAGAGCAGTTGAGACAAGGCGACAAGCGTCTTATTCCTGGTCACAAAGACTCGGTCGTTGAATCTTGGTGTGTCGCGGACGAGGCTTGGGGTAACTTCCTTATCGCTATTTTCGATGAGTGGGTACAAAACGACATTGGTAAAGTCTTCGTTCAATACTTTGAAGCGAGTGTCGAGGCGTGGATGGGTCGCAGAAACCCGCTTTGTACACTCGGTGAAATCTGCGGTAAAGGCTTGGCAATTGAACCAAACGGCGATGTTTTTGCTTGTGACCATTACGTTTACCCAGAATACAAGATTGGCAACATCCACCACGAAAAATTAGACACGTTGGCGTATGGTCCTGAGCAGCAAAAGTTTGGCTTTGCCAAGACTCGCTCGCTAACCAAGCAGTGCCAACAGTGTGATTACCAATTCGCTTGCTACGGCGAGTGTCCGAAAAACCGTTTCATTCGCACCAAAGACGGTGAACCTGGGTTGAACTACCTGTGTGCAGGTTGGAAAAAGTTCTTCTCTCATGCTGATAAGGCAATGGCATACATTCTTCGTGCAACGGGTAACCCTGTGGCACATGGCAAATACAGTGATGCCGTTTTACGCCAACAAGCGGCGAAGCGTCCTGTATTCGAAACCAAATTTTAAGGGGATTGATATGACATTCTCAAAAACGTTATTAGCCATCGCTCTAGGCGTCACCGTAAGCCAATCTGTTGCAGCGCAGGATGAAACCTTGTTAGCACCGGACCAAGTTTCTTCTGCGAGCGTAACAAGTGCTGAGGAAACCCATTCAGCACAGATGTCGCCACAGCAAGTGGTTGCGAAGTGGTCTTATCAAGCTCAAGACGTGAAACAGCCAGTAGAAAAGCGTATTGAAGCGTTGCATGAGCTCGCGAAATACCCAAGTCAAAACGCGCTGGTGGCAGTTGCACGCAGCTTACAAGACCAAGACGCTGCGATTCGTGAAGCGGCTATCGTTGGCGCTGAACCTTACACGATTGAGCATCGTTGGCGTATGATTGAGCCACTGTTGAGTGATCCAGAGGCGATGGTTCGTATTACTGCTGCGACCAATTTAGTGCGTGATTTTTCTAACGTGAGCAGCGAGCAGCAGCAAACGCTTGAAGCGCCGGTTGCTGAACTGATCAGCTACTTAGAGCACAAGAAAGACGACGGCTCCAAACTGTTATTAGCGGATGTGTATCGTTGGCATCATGAATGGGATAAAGCAGATAAAATCTATCAAGCTTTGGTAACCAATCAGCCTGAAAATCCACAAATTTGGTTAAGCTTGGCCGACAACTACCGAGCGCAGCAACGCGATGCCGATGCGGTCAAGACGTTGGATTCTGCGATCAAACTTCATCCTGATAATGCGTCTTTGCATTACTCGAAAGCGCTGACGCTGGTGCGTTTGGATGAGAAGAAGAATGCAGCGACAGAAATCGAAAAAGCGGCCAACATGGCGAAAGATAACAGCTACTACTGGTATCTCAATGGCGTACTGCAAGAAGACTACAACCTAGACAAATCGGTGAAGTCTTTTGAGCAAGCGTATTTGATCTCTGGTGCGCCGGAACAGCTTTATGCGGTTTGTGACATTTATGTTCGTTACGACAACCCGAAAACAGATGAGTGCTTGGGCGAACTAGAGAAAGTCGCACCAAGCTACGTGATTGATCAATTGAAAGAGAAGAAAGGGCAGAAGAACGCCAAAGTAAGTAGCTAAGACCATTCTGGCTCTTTTCTTAACCTTGTGCTGTTATACCCAAGTAACCTCGAGATGCTAGGTTCAGCGAGAATGACTTGGTTTGTAGACGCGGCGGCGATTTAAAGATCTAGTCACTCTAAATCAAGAATCGACAACAAAGTATACAAGCCAAGACAGCTCGCCCTTCGGGAGCGTGTCATTGCCCCGATCTCTGCGTCAAACAACTTGGAAAGAGCTGGCTATTACGCGGCGTCGTTTTCCTTGACCTCGAATCAATGACAACGCTCTGAATCCTGCATCTTGAAGTCACTTGGGTATACATAACAGACTGAGAACGGCACATTGAGGCGATTGAACTCCTTGATCCAACGCCATTGGTTATCTTGGAGTTTATCGCCCGGACCTTTCACTTCTATCCATTCAAACTTCCCATCTTTAAATGCAATCAAATCCGGCATACCGTTTCGATAGAGTTTTAGGTCGCTTAACTGCACGTTAAACAGTTCGACCAACAGGACATTAGGGATGTGTTCAAGAGCAAGGGATAACAACTCTTCGTTCACATATGCCCAACTGACGAAGGGATTACTGATACCAATTTTATCTCGGTATGTATCAAACAAAGCCTGTGTATTCCCTTGTTGAACTTGCTCAAGCGCATTGTCGATAAGCTGCTTTCTTTTATCGGCAAAATCGGCGTGATACAAATCCAATGGTCGATGTTGATAAGCGTTAATGAATGCGCCTTCTATCGGTGCAAAAATCGCATCCCATAAGGTTAAGCCCAACAGGCTGTTAAGTAGAGTATTCTCGGAATAGAAAACGGTCCAACCTAAACTTTCGAAATGCGCTTTGGTTGCGAGCTCCACCCGTTGCTGAGATAGATCCAATTCGATGTGGTATTCGCTGCATTTTGGGTTGGTGGCTCTCGGGACTTTCAAGCCTTGTTTACGTTTAACGCGTTGTTCGAGCTTCTGTGCCACCTCAAACTCAGAGATATCAATAGGGTCAGCGAGCATATCCGTGACAATGTCACTAAATAAATCGTTTTGTTCTAGCTTGTCGTAGATGCGAGCACGACGTTCTCGGCTTGGCGCGAGTGTGGTCGTCTCAAACAGTGCGATTGCAATTTCAAGTTCGTTTATGCGCTCGTAATCGCGGGCAATGTCGTTAATCATGTGTTCACGTTTACGGTCGACGTAGCGATGTTCAACCCGTTCTGGCATCGCTTCGATAAGAACATCGAGATTCGCTTTTTGTTTTCTGTCGCATTGCCAATAAAGGTTGGAGAGCTGGCTGAGCTCAATAAGACGGTCGATTTGCTCTCTGCTCTCGAAAAATCGACGCGCTTTACTTAACTGGTATTGTTCGAATTGGTGTAAGCCTAAATCATCGAGCACGAACTGGCTGAGGTCTTGATGGGTATTAGCAAAAAACAGCGTCAGCAAAACATCAATCATGTGTGCGGAGTTCAGCTTAATCACCGTGAAATCCAGAGCCTCAAATAGCTCGAAACGCTCTTCACTTAGGCATGCCACTAACGCCTCTTTCTTGAGGGATTTAGGATGCTCAGGATAGAGTGTGGCGATCTCTGGCTTGGTCAGTAGATTCGCTGCTAATTCTTGCGTTGTTAGGTCAGGGGAGAGCGAGACAAAATCATGAGCTGCCAATTCATCCAAAGTAGACTGGATATTCTCGATTTCTTGATAGTTGAGTTTGTCGCTGCGAAACCAGCACCCTTTACGGCTGTATAGACGAACAAGAAGACACTGTGCGGGTTTGTTTAAGCTTTCAAACGCGGATAGCCATTGGTGCTCATCTGAGCAAAGTAAGTCGCTGTACCACTCGGTAGCGTGCTGTGTGAGCTTAAAGAAGTTATCGAGATAGTAATCTGGCGCGAGTTCGACGGTGTTTTCCATAACCAACTAACAATAAAAAAGGCTTAACCCATAGGTTAAGCCTTTTTCGAATCAATTTCTGCAGATCTACTAGATAAATAGAACTGGACTGGCAATTAAGCGTTTTTCAGTTGTGCTACTTTCGCTTCAGTCAGTGGCTTAGTGATGAACGCCAGTACGATACATACCGCCATCATTGCCGCTGAGATCGTGTAAGCAAGCGTGTAACCGTCACCGTTAGTCATTGAGAAACCAACAACAGCAGCACCGATTGCACCACCGATACCCCATGCTGTGTATAGCACGCCGTAGTTAGTGCCGTAGTTCTTCAGACCGTAGAATTCAGCCGTTAGAGTAGGGAATACTGCTAGAAGCGTACCGTAACCTACTGCCGCGATTGCTGTACCGATGATCAGCGTGAACTCAGTCTTGAACGTTGCGAACAGAACCATGTTGATGCCCTGTAGAACGAACGCTAGAAGAAGAGTGCGTACGCCGCCGATCTTGTCTGCAAGCATACCTGCTGCTACACGACCGCCTGAGTTAAATACCGCAAGGATAGACGCTAGGTAAACTGCGTTTGGTAGGTTCGCTTGAACACTTGCGATAGTCGTGATGTTACCGATGATCATTAGACCAACAGAAGCTGCGAACGCGTACATGATCCATAGAGAGTAGAACTGTGGCGTTTTAAGCATTGCTTTCCACGTTAGGTCGTCAGACTTCTTAACAACCTTCGGTGCTTGACCTTCTTTTACTTTAGGCTCTGCTGGCGTGTAATCCGCTGGTGGGTTGTTGATTGTTGCTGCTAGAGGAACAGCGATAGCAAGGATACCAACACCAAGAACTAGGAAGCTTGTTTGAATGCCCATGCTGTCGATCAGCGCAGAAGTCACAGGAGCTAGGTAGATAGCTGCTAGACCGAAACCTGCTGCGATGATGCCGTTAACCATACCTTTCTTAGATGCGTGGAACCACTTCATTGCTGAAGGAGAAAGACACGCGTAACCAAAACCGATACCTGCACCAGTGATCACACCGAAAGTGATGTTCAGCATTAGAGGCGAGTTAACAAAACCAGACGCAATCATGCCTAGACCTGTAAGAACAGTACCTAGGATAAGGATCAAACGTGGGCCCATACGGTCTTGAAGAATACCTGCAACAAGAAGACAGATAGAGAAAGTAATAGTTGCAGTCGCGTAAGGTGCAGATGCTTCTGCTGCGCTCCAGCCTGACTCTGTCACTAGTGCTTTGTTGAATACACTCCAAGCATACAGGATGCCAAGACAAAGGTTGATACAGAATCCTGCTAACAGGATGCGCATAGCTTTATCAATCTTGCTCATTTTTGTTCTCAGTAATACCCCTAGGCAAATAGCAAAGAGGGGTCGGTTTAAAGATAAGGTTTGCTCAAAATAAGTTTGCGTTTTTCAACACATAACGTAATGAGCGCGGATTATAACCAATAAATGTGTGATTGGAATCTCTTTTTACCCCTGTCACTAAAAATAATTTGAAGCATTAAAAATGTTTGTAATGGGATGGTTTTATATATGAAGAAAATGTTGATCTAACGTAAAGAATCGCTGGTTTGGTAGTGAGATCCTAAGTGAAACAAGGTGGATAGCGTGAAGCTGAGTGTTTGGTTCACAGTTTAAGCAAAAAGTTTCAAAATATTTTAGTGTTAATGTTCTGTAACAAAAGTGGGCAAAATAGAGACTGTTTTCTGTAAGTGCAGGAACTAAAGGGTTTATAAATTAGAGAATGTTAACTGCTTGTAATAACTTAATTCGGAAGGATGGAGTGAACATAAATTGAACAAAAATTGTGCTTGTAATTGCTAAATAGATAAGCAAAATAGGGCGCAAAATGAGTTTTCATTAATGAAAGGATGCTTTTCTCTACTTGTAGTGAGGTGACTTATGAAATTGTTCTTATTACTTATGGCTTCTGTTTCTGCAGGTGTTGCATCAGCAGATCACATCCATTCATTCATGCTAGGTTTGTCTATTGCAACACTTGCCGTTGGCAGTTGCTACTTCTTCGCATTCCGTAGCTCCCGCTTCCCACAGCTTGCTTTGTTCTTATTGATCTGTGGCATGTTGTCTAAGCTGACGATTACCGTAGTTGGTGTAATGTGGGGGATGTCAGCTGAGTTGATTACTTCTCCAATCGTGTTTGCTTTGTCTTACTTGTTCTTCTCGTTAGCGGTAACCTACTTGTGGTTCAGCTACCGTCAAAGCATTACTAAGATTCCAGAGCGCTTTAGAGTCGCGACAGCGTAAAACCGTTTACGAATATAAAACGCCAGCATTCATTGCTGGCGTTTTACTTTGTGCAGTTAAAGCGTCACAGTCAGTGGCGGTTCTGGCACTTCTAAGAAGCATGCTATCACTCGATACAATTCGCCTTCTGCGACGGTAATCTTGCCGTCAGACTCAATAGCCAAACGACACGCCTCAACAAACTGGCGTCGTTGAAGTGGCTTAAGTTGCAGCAACAACTCCAGTGCTGCGCGACTTAAGCGCCAGTCGTTATTTGGTTCTACTAGCGTGGTTTCTGCAAACCCTAGCGATTTGAGCGAAGCGTTGAATGCTCGCTGCGCGCCTTCGTGCTCTGAATGGGTGACCCATGCCAATTCACGTAGTAACCAGTGAACGCTTTCTTTGAGCTGCTTAAAGGTTTTGTTCTGGCGAGTAGAACCAAATGGCGCAATAAGCTGCTTTTCTAACAAGTTAATGACGCACCATTCACCTAGTGAGTAATGATTATCGGTTTGAGACAATTCACGCAACACTTGGCAAAGTCTACTTTTCTGACCTTCACTTATCGATTTAAGCGCAGGGAGAGCGAGCTCTAGTAGAGGAAGCCTCAAATGTAGGGGCAAATCGTAATCCAGCCACGGTAACAGCTTTGCGTGCGAGACCATTGGAATATGACCTTTAATCATCTCACGTTGCACATCACTACCATTAAAGATCAGAAGCAATGCAATAAAGCGCGAACTGTAGGGTTCACGCGCAATGTCTACCAAGCCTTGGGGCAATTGGCTGATAAGCAGTTTACCCGTTTCACTTAGCTCTGAAGAAGTTTTTGTTTCAACTTGAGTTTCAAGGTGCGTAGAACCAAAGTCGGCATCGGACGAAAACCCACTGACTTGTTCATTTCCAAACGCTGAAGCGTGGTTCTGACTTCTGTGTAAAAAGCTGCCGTCCCAGTTAGGTTCGATGCGACGGATTCGCTCTTCCAGAGGTGGGTGAGTAGCGAAGAAGCCGGTGAAGCCAGACAAACTGCTTTGCCCAAACATCATGTGGCTCATTTGGCTGCTCGCTTGTGCATTTAAGCTAGATCCAGATGCGTGACCGCCAATCTTCTTTAGAGCACCTGAAATGCCTTGGTCATTACGAGTAAACTGAACCGCACTCGCATCGGCTAAGAACTCCCTTTGTCTTGAGATTGCCGCTTTGATCATTGAACCAAACAAAGTGCCAACCCAGCCTAGAATCAAGCATACAATCGCTATCAACATAATGACGGCAAAGCCTTTATCTGAATCGGAAGAGCTTCTTGAGACGCGACTGGTGTGGTATGTGTTGTCTAACACTAGATGGCCGAAATGGGCAATGCAAGTGATGCCAAACAGAACCCCGATTAAACGTGTGTTCAGGCGCATGTCGCCGTTTAAGATGTGGCTGAACTCATGCGCAATCACGCCTTGTAATTCATCACGTGTGAAGGTGTCTAGTGCGCCTTGTGTGACACCGATTACAGCATCATCAATACTCATGCCAGCGGCAAACGCGTTGATGCCTCGTTCTTCCTGCATCACATAAACAGGAGGAACGGGAATCCCTGACGCGATCGCCATTTCTTCTACCACGTTAAGAAGTCGCCTGTGTTTGGCGTCTGTTGTGTTGGAGGAAATCAGCTTGCCACCGATGCTTTCTGCAACGCCTCGGCCACCGTTTGAAGATAAGTCAGATAGGCGAATCATCGAACTTATTGCTACGATCAACACGACACCCGCAAAGCACAATAAGACGTAGCTAATGGCTGTGTTTTGATCAAATGGCTCACCCGTCACCCCATAGTAAATACCAATCGATAGGACACTGACCAAACCTGTAATGACAAATACCGCTAAGGAAAACAGAAACACCAAAAGCCCGGTACGTTGACGTGCGGTATCTTGATGGTCAAAGAAATCCATTAGAACTCAACCTTTGGCGCTTCTTGGATTGCTTCGCTGTCTGCAAACTCCAGCAGCTTACCGTCTTGGAAGCCAAACATATTGGCAAACAGAACGGGTGGGAAAGTTTGCTTGTAGGTGTTGTAGCTGGTCACTGCATCGTTAAACGCTTGGCGAGCAAAAGCGACTTTATTCTCTGTGCTTGTCAGCTCTTCTTGCAGTTGGCTCATGGATTCGTTGGCTTTCAGTTCTGGGTACGCTTCTACAACCACATTTAACTTGCCTAGTGCATTTTGTAACATGCCTTCTGCTTGTGCTAATTGGCTAATGGCTGCGTCGCTGTCTGGTGCGTTACTGGCTGCTTTCAAACCGGATATGGCTTGGTTTCGAGCTTGAATCACTCGCTCAAACGTTTCTTTCTCATGCTCCATGTAGCCCTTTGCTGTACTAACAAGGTTTGGGATCAGGTCGTAGCGACGTTTTAACTGAACCTCAATTTGAGCAAAGCTGTTTTTAAAGCGGTTACGTAGCGTCACTAGCTTGTTGTAAATGCTGACCGCAAACACCGCGATAAGCAAAATGATGACGATAAAAACAATAAGTGAAGTCATAGTAAGTTCCATTTTTTGAATGTATTGGAACGTTATATAAGTAGCTGAGATATTAAGCAAATTAGTCTGGCTTATAATGTGCTGTGTTTTGTAAATAAGAGACACATTGCGTATTCAATACGGAGTATCAGGGGGAGGAAAAGTGTTGACGAGGTGTGTTGAATCGATGCAAAAAGGCTCGACATAGAAGCCGAGCCTTTGTAAATCGCTGTTATACAGTCGGTGCTTATGCCGTCATTGGTACAAGAACCATCGTACCGATGATAACCGTAAGCAGACCAGCTAGAACTGGTACTGATGTACGTTTCACCACCTCGAATGGGCTGATGTTTGCCATACCAGAAGTCGCAACGATTACACCAGATACTGGCGAGATAGTACGACCTAAGTTAGATGCTTGTAGCATTGGAATGATTAGGAACGCAGGGTTAAGACCCATCTTCGCAGCCAGTGAAGGAGCAAGCTCTACGAACGCGTAGAATGGAGCGTTACCAGAACCCGTCGCAATCGCAGCGGCAACAGTTAAACCCGTTAGGATAAGCATGAGCGCAATGCCGCCCGCACCCGCGTTGTCTGCAAGGTGTAGTAGGTTATCGATAGCGCCAATAGACATTAGACCTTGTGCGAATACGCCCGCCGCAACCAACAGCATGACTACACCTTTGAACGCGTCTGCCATACCGGCATAGCATGAATCGAGATCTTCAAGTGACTTCTTACCGTCGAACTTGTTCACCACATAGTGAATCACTGCACCTAAGAAGATAGAACCTACCACGATAGTGTAGATGTCTAGAGTCAGTCCAGGAATCGTACGACCGTTGAATAGGAATACACCGATGATTGGAAGGAAAGGAAGAACTGCGTAGAACGCTGGCGCATCAGCTTTGATTTCTGATACGTCAATTTTTTCCATTGGTGTGTTGTCTTTCTTATCTAGGTATTTATTCCAGTAGAAAGCTGCTGCAGCCATTACGATGATTGCACAAATAGACACAGGCAGTACGGTTTGAACCGCGAACACGTCAAGCGCTAGGCCTGATTTTTCCGCAGCGATGACCACGTCCCCAGATGTTGGTGAAAGAATGATTGCCGCAGGTGAAGCACATACTGCAACCGCTGCAGGGCGAGAGATACCCATAGCCGTCATCATCGGGAACAGGGTTGCCATCAACAAAACGCCTAGGCCAGTTGCTGAACTCACTGCAAGAGACATCAAACATGCCACGATGTAAGCCGCTACCAAAAGGACGTAAGGAGACTTGATAACAGAAAGCGGTTTAGAGAACTGTTTTACTACAACATTGTTTGCGCCGATGTGTGTCATGTAAGACGCAAAACCACAAAGTAGCATGATTTGCATACCTAGGCCACCACCACGGTATTGAAGCATGTATTTTACGTACTCTAGTGAGTCCGTCACCATATTACCCGTTGAGGTTATTTTTGATGGCAGAACGTCATGGCCAAGCAGACCTGTCATAAGAAGCAAACTGATACCTGCGGTTAATAACACGCCAGCGGCTTTGTAGCCTTTGACAATGAAATAACCCACAGCAATGGTCACTGCCAAGCCAATTAAGAGCTCTAACATAGGGTTGTCTCCAGATATTATGAAAAAAAGAAAGAAACTGTTTCAGTTTATGACAAGGAAATTTACAGAATTCTTTCTTGTGGCACGAGACTAAATTAGAGCTAGCATGATCTAAAACAAATAATAGATTAATAAATAATTGCGCTGGATTATATTGTT
This sequence comes from Vibrio sp. MOR3, assembly GCF_001557775.1. Classification (NCBI taxonomy): domain Bacteria; kingdom Pseudomonadati; phylum Pseudomonadota; class Gammaproteobacteria; order Vibrionales; family Vibrionaceae; genus Vibrio; species Vibrio sp. MOR3. The sequence continues at coordinate 41,001 of NZ_LNRD01000012.1, forward strand.
TAAATTACGTTTTGTAGGTGTTATGCACTGGTTTTATTGATTTTAAAGAAAGGAAAATATGAACGATTTGTCGAATAAAAATCGTACGAAATGATTAAAAAGTAGGAAAAGCGATAGTTCGAGCTAGATCACATTAAAGGGGCTTGATTGAACAAAAATGCTCCGAATGAACGGAGCTTTTGTTTTGACGTCTTTATATTGAAGCGCGAGTTACACGTTATGCGTAGCGTCGCACTAGGAGGTTCCAACTGCGTTGTTGACGTTCAAATTCTTCCTTAATTTGTTCGTATTTCAGCTTTGATACGGAACGTTCGTACTTTTTCACTACCGTTGCTGTTTTCTCACCAAGCACTTCTTTTCGCGCTTCATAATATTCTTGCATGTGGTGTACAAGTGCATCGAATTCCTGTTGAAGTTGGTCTCGAATCGATTGGCTATTCGGTTTCGTTTCTAACTTTTCTTTTGCCTTTTTCAGCAACTGAGTTGCGCGCGCTTTTTCGATACGGAAAGTCGATGTCGTACGAAGTTTGGTTGTTAACCCCAGCCAAGAGCATGATTTTATCAACCATTTCGTTGGGTCGTAATGCCACCAGTACACACCATTTCGGTAATCGTTCTCAAAGATATGGTGGAAATTATGGTATCCCTCACCAAAGGTAAAGAAAGCCAAAATACCGTTATCACGAGCCGTGTTTTTGTCTGTGAAGGTTTGCTTGCCCCAAACGTGCGCCAATGAGTTAATAAAGAAGGTAGTGTGATGGCTTAGGAAGAGGCGAGCTGCTCCAACGATTAAAAACATTCCCAATACATCGCCATATATCAAACCCAATGCGAGAGGAAAGCCAATATTGGTCAGGATTGCGAGTGGAACATAATATTTATGCTGCCACACGACGACCTTATCGCGTTTCAAATCACGACAGTTGGTGTACTCGTTTTCTTTCGATTTATTATAGTCGCGTAGCATCCAACCAATATGCGAATACCAAAATCCGCGTTTCGCTGAATACGGGTCTTTGTCATTGTCATCTACATGTTTGTGGTGAACACGATGATCAGAAGACCAATGCATTGCACTGTTTTGAAGAGAGAAAGCACCACCGATGGCAAAGATGAATCGTAAAACTGGGTGAGCTTCATAGGTTTTGTGGCTCCACAGACGGTGATAACCCGCGGTAATGGAGAGATTGGTAAAACTAAAGGCGATGATACCCCAGATCAGATGTTCCCAACCTAATCCGTTGTGGTATGCATACCAAGGCAATACAACAAAAGTCAGAATGAAACTGGCAGAAAATATCAATAGATTCAACCAGATAATGGGCGGTTTATTATGCGTCACGATGTGTCCCTAACTTTGAGCTAACAACTGTTCGCTAGAATATCAGCGTACACGTGTAAGTCAAACTAAAGTTAGACGACTTTGTATCGAGTTGTGACTGCTCTATCGCTGCACAATGTTTATGATTTATCGCGCTTATTGGTGGGATATTTTGCTTTTAAACGAATAATGAGTAGTATTAATCAATGAGCTATGGCGTTAGATTTGTAAAATCTGCCAATAATAAGACCGGAATGAGGTGGAAAATGCCAAAGCTCGATAGAGAAGCAAAGAAATGTAAGAAAATAGGAATACGTAATGGAATTACGATTAGCGGAATATAAGGATTATGAACGCATCGCGCAGTTACACGTGGACAGTTGGAAGCGACATTACCGTGGCATTCTGAGTGACGGCTATTTGGATAGCGAAGCGAGTGACGACAAATTACTGATTTGGCAAACGCGTCTGACAAACCCTCCATTTAACCAACACATCGTATTAGCAGAAGAGGGTGGTCTTCTTCTTGGTTTTGTTTGTGTGTTCGGTAATCATGACTTTGAACGTGGCAGCTTCATTGAAGCGCTACATGTTGATGGTGGTTATCAAGGGCGTGGGATCGGCAAACAGCTTTTACTTGCGGTTGCGGAGTGGCACCAACAATATTTCAAAGACAGTGGTTTATATCTTGAGGTAGTTTCACAAAATGAACCAGCGGTAGAATTTTATCAGCATATCGGCGGGCAAGAGTGTCAAGAGCGCAGTTGGAAAGCGCCTAGTGGAAATGAGGTCATGGAAAAAGTATTCCGTTGGTCCAGTGCTCAATCCTTAGTGAGCGGGATTGAAGAAAACGTAATTTATTCTTAGACATTACTCACGTATCAAACATGAACGAGCAGCGAATTCGCTGCTCTTTTTTATGGCTCACAGGAAAGCAGAAAATTAGAATATTAATCCAAGCTGTTTCAAGGCAGTTTCGCATTGTTGAGCATTTTCAAACTGAATTGCAGCCATACCAACCGCTTTTGCCCCCTCTACGTTATAAGGCATATCATCAAGAAACACCGTTTCTGAAGCAACAAGTTGGTGAGCCTCAAGAAGGTTCTGATAGATTTCTGGTTGAGGTTTCAATAACCCCAATTCGGCAGAAACCGTCGTGCCATCGAACAGCGGCCAGAATTGATACGTTGATTTGAGATACTCAACAATTTCTACCACGTTGTCGGTTAACGCATAGACGCCATAACCCGCAGCTTTTAAACGTTTCAGTAAATCGACACTGCCGTAAATCAGCAATTGTGTTTGTTTTACATAATAAAAGAGTCGTTCACAATCTGTTGCTGAAAGTTGCTTCTCTTGTTGATAACGCTGTTTGGCTTGCGACTCACTAATCAGGCCTTTATTTAAATCCGTCCAAATTGAGCTTGTGAACAGATCTTTGACGAGCCATTCCACATCGGCATCATTGCCAAAAGTGAGTCTAACAATTTCGATTGGCGACCATCTAACGAGTACATTTCCAACATCGAATACGACATTTTTGATTGCTATTGGTTGCATAGGCTTCCTTGTTTGATAAGTTGAGCCGGTGAGAGCGTGTTCTCTCTAGAAATTGATGTTGCACGGCTTTCCTGCATGAGACATTGCGCGAGTTCGCGTTTTTGTTTATTTAATATTCGAATTTGCTTAATTATTAATTTTGTGAATATAACGAGCTGAATTTAAAGTAGAGCGTCGCGAAATATTTGATTGAAGTCTCACTGCTTATGCTCCTTAAGTAATATATAATTGAAGGGCAAATAGAATGAAAACAAAGCAAACCATAAAATTAGTCAACAACGTTAAGGCTTAGTTAATAAAGTATTCAATATGGACGCGATTCGCAAAGTTTATCAGTACGCAGAACCAAACCTAACGCTAGTAGGATGGATGGGCTTTGTTGGATTCCCAATCTATTACGTGGTGTGGGAGTTTATGTTCCCGCAACCCTATGAAAATCTACCGCTACGTTTACTGTGTTCCGTTTTGTTCTTCGGCATCATTGCTCGTAATCGTATGCCTTTTCAATGGCGCCGATATTTACCTGCTTACTACCAAGTTGCGGTCACACTTTGTTTACCTTGCTTCTTTTTCTACATGTTGTTGATGAATAATTGGTCCAACGTGTGGGTCATGTCCTTTATGTCGGCGATATTTCTGCATATTTTGTTGGTACATATTACGCGAGTAATGTTTGCTCAAACATTTACCGGGATTGGACTAGCGACGTTTTTTGCTTGGGTTGCTCAAGGTTTCCATTTAGAACTCACGATGGATTGGACTCACGTGCCAATCTTTTTGTTTATTTACCTGTTTGGCAACTTGTTTTACTTCCGTAATCAGGTCGAGCACGAAGCAAAGGTTTCTTTGGCTAAGTCTTTTGGGGCTGGTATCGCCCATGAAATGCGCAACCCTCTTAGCGGCTTACTAACGTCGATTGATGTTATTCAATCCGTGCTGCCCAACCCTAAACAGGGGAGGAAAGAACAATATGTTTTAAGTGATGAAGATGTGACACTGTTACGGGAAGTGAGCGATGACGCAATGAACATCATTCACTCTGGAAACGAGACGATTGATTTGTTGCTTACCTCGATTGATGAAAATCGTGTCTCTCGCTCAACATTCAAGAAACACTCGGCACAAAGTGTCGTGGAGAGTGCTATCGAGAGCTTCAGCTATAAACGTTCGACAGACCGTTTTGCTATCTCTTTGGATGTAAGAAGTGAATTTGATTTCTTAGGTAGTGATACGTTGTTGAAGTATGTGATGTACAACCTATTCAAGAATGCCTTTCATCATCGCAGTTCCGAAGATTTTCATATTCACGTCACCATGTACAGTGATGAGGTCGTGAACCAAATTGTTGTTACGGATAACGGTTCAGGTATTCCGAGCGAGGTGATTCGCAGCATCTTTAGAGATTTTTACACGACCGGTAAATCAGGTAATTATGGATTAGGATTGCCATTTTGTAAGAAGGTCATGCGTTCATTCGGCGGCGACATCAAGTGCCAATCAGAAGTTGGTGAATGGTCTCAGTTCACCATGACGTTTCCACTGATTACCTCAAACTCGGTTAAAGAAATTAAAAATGAGCTGACCAAGCTGAAGACCGTTTTAATGGTTACGGAACAAAATATATTGGTTGCAAAAGTTACTGATATTGCGCGCTTTATGGGGTTTGAATTGACCGTTTTGGATATTGCGTCAGCCCTCAAGAAGAAAGAATATGAGTTCGAGTTTGACCTTATTTTTGTTGATATGGAAAGCTTGGATTCTAGAGGAAGTCACCTCGATAAAATTGAGTCTTTGCTATCGTTCACAGAAGCTCGTATCGTCTATTTGTTTGAGCACCATCCAATAGAACGAGTTCGTAATGTGAGTTTTGACGCGATTTGGGTCGAAACTCAAGCGTGGCTCTTGAACACCAAAGCCACTATTGACCGTTTGCTCTATGATGCGAGCTATGTTGTCACAGCACTGCCAGTGCGCCCTTTAGACGCGACAAATAAGCGCACAATAATGGTAGTTGATGACAATGAATCTTTACGAAAATTCACCGCAATGTTGTTAGAAAAGCAAGGTTTTGATGTTATTCAAAAAGAAGATGGACAACAGGCTTTAGATGCGTTGGATACCGATAGCATCGACCTTATCTTGATGGACATTGAGATGCCAGTAATGGATGGCGTAGAGGCGTCACGACGTATTCGTGGGGCAAATAAAGCGTATTCGGCTGTACCTATTATTGCACATACTGGTGATAGTTCTCCGGTAACATTAGATAAGATTGGTTCTTCTGGGATGTCTGATTTTATTGTTAAGCCAGCAGATAAGAACCGACTCTTCGATAAGATTGCAAACTGGATCTAACTGAAATCAATAACGAGTAGAGCTCAGCAACACGCTGAGCTCTTTTATTTTAGCGGCAATATACAACTTCCATTCAAAAGGGCCGTTGTCTTTTCTTATTATACGAACTCTAATTCTGGATGGTTAAACGCCTCCTGGCATACCGTAAGCACGTGGTCAATGTCTCGTGGTGTCATATCGGCGTTGATCGAGAAACGTATGATGTTTTTGTTCTTTCCTGTTGCAGGGCGACAGAATACTGCGCCAAAAACATCACGGTCTTCGAGAAAGTCACGCACACGTTCAGTATTTCGTTCGCTACCGCACTCTAAGGCAACAATTTGAGATTCGCTCCGAATATTAAACCCAATCTGTTTTAATCCAGTTCTGAGCTCTTTGGCGCGCTGAAAAAGGTCTTTACGTTTATGATCGGACCCTTTAATGACGTCCAACGTTTTCTCCAAGCGAATCACTTCTTGAGGCAATACCGTCGAGCTAAAAATCGCTGGATAAGCAACAAAAGGAAGTGTTTTCGCGAGTTTTTCTGGGCCGAGAATCGCTCCTGCTCGATAAGCAAAGGTTTTTGCCAGACTGACAGTAATGAAATCGACTTTATCAGTGAGTTCCAGCGCTTTTACCAAGCCAGAGCCGTTAGGCCCGTGTGTTCCTAATGAGTGGGATTCATCCACCACTAAAGCACAATCAAACTCACGCGCCATTTCGTAGATGTCGTGGAGTGGGGCGATCGTACCAATCGTGCTATAGACCGAATCTACCACGATGACGCCTGAGCCATGACGCTGGATCTGCTTACGCAAGTGGCTCATGTTGTTGTGCATGAATGGTTGCGCTTGCGCTCCTGCTGCCCGAATACCTTCCCACAATGACATATGCGCAAAGAAGTCGATATAGACCGGTGTTTCAGGCGGACAAATGGTCTGCAGCAAACCAATGTTAGCAGCCCATCCCGATTGGGAAAGTAAACAACTGCCCATACCAACATAGTCGGCTAACAATGCTTCGAAAGCAGGCTTGGAGGAATCGTCTTGTAAGAAGATTGCTGACATCACCACGTTATCGTCGTGTTCAACGATCGCATCCCGATGTGTTTTCTGGATTTGTTCGTTATGAGACAACGCTAGGTAGTCATTACTTTGCATGATTACCGCGTTGCTTTTTGGACGTTTACCAAGAACCAAGTGCTTTTGGTTCTCGTTTTGTTCAATCAAATCTTGAAGGTAAAAATCCAGGCGTTCCTCAACAAAAGAAGGAAGTGGTTTCGTTTTCGATTTATCACTCATAATAAGTTCTCTTCGTAATACAGAAAAACGCCAGCGCTGACAGCTATATAGTTTGACGAATATGAATGAACTGTCATTAGTCAAGTTGCATAACTTTGCGTGTCCTTGCAAACTCGGCATTTAAGGGTTGGGTGAGGTTTGTAACTCCTTACCATTCGGGGGTCTAACTAAGATCGTGCTTGAAAAATAACCGTTAATTTACGTAATAAAAATTAATGATTTTGTTTGATATTTCCTACAAAACTTAACGACGAAAGCAAATTACAAAGAGAGAAAGGGGGGGGCTTTTAGAGGTCTTAGTTCCACAAAATGTGAGAACGAATGTCTGACTTTTACGAAAAGAAGAATATATTTTTGATGCAAAAAAGGCGCGATAAATACGCGCCTTCAAAACGATGAGTATTGAACAAGTGTTGGTTAGCGTTTGTTACGAAGGTAACGCTTGCGACGCTCTTCTTTACGCTTGGCTTTTTCTTCTTCTTTACGCGCGGTTTCGATTTCTACTTCGATTAGCTCTTGAGTGATCATTTCTGGAAGCTCTAGAGTGATTTGACCTAAAGTGCCTTGACGCAGCTCGTGAAGAAGGATTTCAGATACTTTGTGAAGGTCTACACGTCCACCCGCACGTAAAGCACCGCGACGACGCCCAATCTCTTCCATTATTTCGATATCAGATTCAGGAAGCTCTTCAATTTGGTAGCGCTCTTTTAGTCGTTCAGGGTAATGAGCGGCTAAGTATTCAACGGTATAGAAGGCGACTTCATCATATTCCATTGCCGTGTCTTTTACTGCGCCAGTTGCTGCCAGACGGAAACCACTGTGTGGGTTTTCTACTTTTGGCCACAGGATCCCCGGGGTGTCAGAAAGAACGATACCATTTTGAAGGTTAATACGTTGCTGACGACGTGTAACCGCCGGTTGGTTGCCTGTTACTGCGATAGTTCGACCCGCCAAAGCATTGATAATGGTCGACTTCCCAACGTTGGGGATACCCATGATCATGGTGCGGATGTTTTTGCCGATTTCTTCGCGATGTGGAGCAAGCTTACGTACTAACTCCATAATTTTTTGGACTTCGGGCTGTTGAGAGGTAGTAATGGCAATCGCTTTTACGTTGTGTTCTTTCTCGAAATGGTCAATCCAAACTTGGGTTAACTCTGGATCCGCGAGATCACGTTTGTTCAGCACTTTTACTACTGGCTTATCTCCCTTGAGCTCCGCGATCATAGGGTTTTCACTACTAAAAGGGATACGAGCATCAAGCACTTCAATAATGACATCTATTTGAGGGATTGCTTCTGCAATCTCTTTTTGGGCTTTATGCATGTGGCCCGGAAACCACTGGATAGAGTTGTTAACCATCTGAAAAATCGCCTTACTGTTTCATGGTTATGCTGGTGGGTTATTCGTCTTATTTACATCACGTATGAAGATGTTAAGGGAGTGGGGCTAATTATCACCACTCGTTACCACTACAGCGAGCATGTGATGATCTTAACACTTTATTGGGGGAGCGGAAATGTTAGAGCAAGAGTGACAGGAAGATATTTAACGACTTAAGCACTGCTGGCGCTCCGATTTGGTCACTTTCGAATCGAAGCTCACAGACAGTGACGAGATTTTAGGTATTCACTAGCCAAGTTCTGTGTTGCGATGAACTGAAAAAAGAAACCAAAACGATATTAAGAGGCGTATTTATGTAACTCTTTAATGAGCTCTACACGCTCTTTTCTTGCCGCCAACATCATTTGCATGTTTACGGGGGGAGCAGGGTTGGTTCTGATTCGACGAGCATAATCAACAGGAACACCATCAACGATCAGCTCTAAATGCAGGTGTGGACCGGTTGTTCTTCCCGTATTACCTGTTCGGCCAATGGTTTGTCCTTTAGTGACATTGTCACCCACACGAACGTCGCTACTAGATAGATGTAGATAACGAGACATTGAGCCGTTGGTGTGACGAATATTAATGTAGTTGCCCGCAAAGCGGTTATACCGTGATTTAACAACAACACCGTCCGCAATACTCTGTATCGGTGTACCAATTGGGACTGCGTAATCGGTGCCCAAGTGTGGGGCAATCAATCCAGTGACTGGGTGTTTTCGTTTTAAATTGAAACCAGAGCTAACTTTGTGCTTTTTTGCTAGTGGAAATGAGTAATATGGCTTGCGAATTAGCTTATTGCCATATTCATCGTATGCGTTGTTTTTGCCATCACTAATAACGAAAAAATCTCTTTTACTACCGGAATAGTAAAAAGAACTAATGTATTTTTCGTTATGCCTATTAGTTCGGGTTTTTATTGAAAATTTATCGCCTTTTCGAACGGAGCCAATAATGTCAAATTCGTTTTCAATTAATTTCAGTAGTGATTTTATTTCTTTTTTAGATAATCCAGCGTTTATCAGAGATGTTACAAACGAGTAATCAATGCGGCCTGTTTTAATGGTCGTGCGACGAAAGTTAGTTTTGTATATTTGGCGAATGTTGCCGTGAATTACTACTTTAGGAACAATAGCTTGAATCTCATTCCTGGGGGAGAGTAATTGATGGGTAACTGACACACCCGTAACGATCGCTAGCGCAATGATAATAAGGGGTAGAGCAAAGTTTTGCGCATGTTGTCTTAATATTAAACTTGTCATTAAAATAAAACTGTGCTTAGAGCCGAAAAATTGAGGGGAGTATAATATTTAAAATAAAATCTTACACGCCGTTATAGCTAATTCCTGTGTTTTTACTAATTAAATAACGATAGATGTGAAGTAGCGCTGCTAAAGAGGTTTAAAACTACCTATTTTCTTAGCGTTTATGTTTGATTCAATGGTTATTTTGTCACGTTGAGAAAATTCCAGACAATAATATAATCTCGGCAAAATAGACTCTGCCAAATTACTATGTACACTAAAAATACACTAAAACCAACGTTAGGTCTCATGGCTGCTTCACTTTTATTGAGTGCATGTGGTGGTGGGGATGGTGGTGATAACACCCCGCCAGCTAGGAATACAGGAAGCATCTCAGGTAACGTTTTTGACGCTCCAGTCAACGGCGCCAAGATCGAGGTGTTTGAATACAAGGATGGAAAAGTCGGCAGATTGCTTGCGGGTACGACTTCTGATGCCTTTGGTGATTACAAGCTTGAATTCGAATCCTCTTCGATGCCTTTGTATGTCGTCGCGCAGCAAGGTAGCTACACCGATCCTCTCACAAAAGAAATTGTGTCATCGAGCGCGGGCAAGACTTTGCGCTTAGAAGGGGTAGTGAATTTTAGTGAAGGTAGCGATCAGAAATTAATGCTCACACCACTGACTAATATTGTTTCTGGTTTAGCTAAGTATAAGATTTCTGGTGGGGAATCTGGCTCAGATGCGGTGTCTGAAGCCTTAGATAGTATCAATGGGATGTACGGGTTCAATGTCAATGAAACCACTCCGATTGATATAACGAAAGGAGGCCAAAGTAGCTTTGCTACACCTGGTCACCAGTACGGAGCTTTGTTAACAGCATACTCTTCATATTCTTATGACCTGATTCAAAGATACGGCCAGTCTGAGGACAACGTCTATACTTCAATGCATTTTGCTGACATTCAATTTCGTGATGTCATCGCTGATGGTCTTCTAGACGGCTTAGAAATAAGTGACTCGACAGGTGCAGTGACGCCGCTTACGTTTGGTCAGCAGAGAATTACCAGCGACGTTTACACTCAAGATCTTTCTCAACACGTTTTGATTGTAGTGAACGACCCAGAGCTTAATATCTCAGGGACGGATGCTGATGATTACGTTGCTTTTAGTCAAAAAATTAATGACTTGGGAAGTCATGGTACGACCGATGGTGTTATTCCACCACGCGATGAAACCGAAATCGATACAACACCACCAACCATAACTCGCACCGATAGTGATGTATTAGCAAGAACAGATAACGTAGATATCAGACTCAATGACGATATCGGTGTTCAATCTGTTTCTGCTTATGTGGAATATCAATTACATGGTGCTTGGTCAGGCGAATTCAAATGTAACGATCAACAGACTTCTGGCAGTAAGTTTTGTTCGGTTGATGCAAGCGGATTTGAAGTCGGTGTTCGAGAAACAAACATCAAAGTAAGTGTCGATACAAAAGCCATTGATGCAGTTGAGGTCAACCCAGATACCGGCCTTTCTAATGTAACTGCAGCGCGTTTGGTGTTTTACACGGCGGACGTTTTAGGCAATGAACTTGTTCCTGGTAGCAATTCAGGTCATTACGTTAATTTTGAGTGGGATAATGATGCACCTGTCATTTCTGTTACTTCGGCAAGCGCTATTAACAACGTAGTTAAAGAGTACGTATTAAAAGGCATAGTAAAAGAAGCGTCTCAAGACATTAAGTCGGTCAGCGTTTCATTTAAAAGCGGGCTACCGAAAGATGTGTCTTGTTCTCCTGTGACGGCAGAGTCGGGCAGTGCTTGTGAGTTTAACGAACCGTATTCGACAGACGATTTCTTATCTACGACTACGTTCGATATCAAGGCGACCGATACCAAAGACAACGTCGGTGAATACCAGCATGCAGTAAGCCGTGACGATCAAGCGCCTGCTCAGATCATTACATACCCTGAAGGGACATCGATGAACTACGTTAATGTGACCGTCGATGGAGAAAGGTCTACGTACGAAGGGGTTTACACGCAAGATACTTATACTTCAGACAACGTGCAGTCGAGTAGAGACTACTTGAAGATCGATTATGTCTATGCTGCTTCCGGCTTGAAATCAATTGATGGCGTTGATTTCGCCGATTTTCACGTCAACGTATTGAAAGAGAATAAGATCCCTTACGTGCGAGTTCGAGTTTCTGATGTGAACTCCGATACGGTTTTAGGCTCAAGTGCTGACAAACTTAAACTAGTCGTGAAGTACTACGTAAGCCAAAACAACGACAACAACTACGCATTTCAAAACACAACACAAACCGTGGCCTCGACGGACACTATCACCGCGAGTATCCCTCACGAAACTATTTTAGATAGCGAAGGCAGAGTCGATGAGGTTATTTACTACGTTCCTTTCGTAAAAGAGGTACTTGGTGATGGTTTTAAAAACGTTTCAGAAAACGCTAGCCAAAAACTGGTGATTCAAACCATCGACGAGTCCGACAATGAAAGTGCGACCCAGGAAGTTTATTTCCGAAGCAGTTTTGACCTACCTACGATGACGGTTGTGACCCCTTTCATTGGTGCACGTGTGCAATTAGAAGGTTTGAACCCAAATGGTGAATTTACCTCTCTAGCAAGTTGTACCACCATTCAGCAGCCAGAAAGTGATCAAACTACCGCGCTTGATGTTGCTTCCTGTGAAGCCACGACGGACGTTGTCAATTATGAATTTATGCGAGTACGTTTAATTGGTGTAGAAGGGACAGACCCTCACTACTACCAATGGAAAGATGATGCAGGTGCCAAAGCGAGCGTTAATCTAAACAATGCCAATATCGGCGCATATTTTGAACTTGATGGTTCGAATACGTATTACGTGACCGAGCTTGCCACTTACCAGACAGGTTTGTTCGATTATCGTTGGAATCAGGTAGAAGCCGGTGACAAAACATCAGAACGCGCCTCGCAAATTCTTACGGATGTGAAATACGCGCTAGCTGGCGGTAACGAATCGTTCTTTGGATTCGATCCAACCATTACGGCGTACGCTACAAATGAGATGCTTGAGGAGACAATTCCTAGCGATCTCTCTAACGACTACCTGCACCGTTTCCTTGTTGAAGCAATTGATGACTTATCTCAGGACACACCTCGTAATAACTCTTCTGATTTCGCCTCCGCTATTTATGACGATCTTAGCTACGATGGTAAAGCAAACGGGATTGGAGCTGGTGGGAACCAAATCCAACTAGATGGTTATGTATTTAAACCTGATACCTACCGTAAAGATCTTGCTCAGTCCTACTACGATATCATGACTGAAAAATACGGTATCCCAGATAATATTGCTCAGCTTTATGCCGATGATATTTCTACGGCTAATCCTAAACTTGGCGAAGATAATATCTTTGATAGTGGTGGCGGCAGTATTGATATTTATCCGCCGAAACAAACGTTAACAATAGAGACTGGCCGCACAACAATGGTTGGCGACAAGCTATATGTCGCGGGTGAAGTGGTATCTAGAGTAGTGTTAGAAGATCCATCTGGGGTTGTAGAGGAAGGCGACCAAGCCCCGAAATTCCAAAGCATGTGGTATGCCATGGGTGACCCTAATACTGAAATTTCATTGGAACTTAAACCACAAGAATCTGGCGATAGTAATAAATTTAGAAAAGAGTACTTCTTTACCCTAAATACAGAGTCAGCAGATCTCACCGATATCATCGAGTTTGCGTTGGAGACAACGGCATTCGATACCAAAGGTAATGGATATACTGAGGCCGACCCTCTTATAGAGCGTTTGTATGTGGATAATGACTATCCGGAGGCGAGTTACATCCCTCCTATAGGTCCAGATAATAACCCTATAGGGGAAGATGTTTATCTGAGTATTAGAAATAACATCCACGATCTAACTTTTGAGTTGGATGATGTGGTTGATGACAAACTCGAGAAACGTAGCTTACTTTTCTATAAGACATCTGGGGAAAGATACCCAGTTTCATATGAGCAGTTTTATACCAACCAAAGCGATCGGTTCGTCGTACGCTTATGCAGTCAGGAAGATTGCTCGACTCAAGGAACAACAATTAACCCAGGAGATGGTGACTGGTTAGCGGTAGTTAGTGCCGAAGATAACTTGGGGAACGCGGTATCAGATGCCGACAATGGGGCCCCAAGGTTTCGTATTTATATCGACTCTGAGTCACCGGTTGTTAATGATGCGGAAATTACAGAGCGATTGGGTGGCAACGATGTTTGGACTCCGGTGATCGATTGGGGTGATCTTAGTCAAGGTAGCAATGTAAAAGTCGAACTAAGGAAAGGCTCAGGTCAGTCCCAAACTTTAGAAGCTTGTGATCCTGAAACAAGCGTTTGTGATCAACCATACCTCATTGGCGAGCAGCCGGATGTTAAAGTTCAATTGGTTGCAGAAGCCTTTAATTACGATTCCAAAAATGAATTTTATGTAACGGCAACGGATAAAGCCTATCCAGCAAACGAGAGTAGGAAGGGGACGTTCAGCTTTCAAGTTGATAATAAGGGACCAGTAATTCTACTTTCTACCCCTTGGATTGAAGACGCTTTGAATAAAGAAAACACCGTAGTAGGACGTAAGTTCAATGTGCTTTTTGAATCTGTGACAGATGATTCTGGTATTGAGGAAGTGTCTTTGTTCCAGGTAGATAACCCTACAGTGTTAAAAACGTTTAAGCCTGAGAACCCAAGTCAAAAGTTCGAAATGCCACTTTTGGAAGATGAGACTAAGAATATTGACCTGAATGAAGGAAATCGCATCCGTCTCTATGTTAAAGCAAAAGATGTTCATGGTTTTGAAAGTCAATCGAATACAAATAGCGTAGTTTTTGATAATCAAGGCCCAGAATTTAGCTTGATGGGGCACGATGTTAATAGTTATTACAATAGTGATTATGTCTTTGAACTGAGAGCTACAGATTTAGGCCCGAATGGCAACGTTTCTACTGAGGGGGTAGATCGAGAAAACTTAGAGTACTGGATATTTGAAGATGTTGAACCAACTCCGGGTACTCCGGGAACAAAAATAGTTAATGCTGACGCTCTTAAAATCCCTTTAGGTGGGCAAAGTGATGGTGAGCATACAATTAGAGTTAAAGGTTCAGATACTCGTGGCAACTCATCGACAAGTGACTTTTTGGTTAACGTGAGCAGTAAGCTTCCCCAATTGGACCTTACGATCGCTTACGCAGATAGTGGTGAATCAATTGACCGAGTTGTATATAACGAAGGTGACATTAAGCTAACTTTAAAAGTAACCGATGTGAGTGGTGTTAAAGAAATTAAATCTACTTATAAATACTCGGGTGAAAGTAAAGCTACAGACTTTCAGTTTTATAAAGTCGACGGTTCAGAGGACACTTGGGAAGCGACGTTAACCCAGCTGCAACTAGGAACTGATGGGAACTATGAGCTGAGTATTAGTGTTGAAAATAATGTCCAACATAACGGTACTCCACTAGTTAGCAACATTAACCGTACGTTAAGCGTCCAGCGTAATGGTGTAGCTATTGATATTGATGAGCCTATAGATTTTCAGAACTATGTGTCTGACGGGGTGTTAGACGTCAAATTCGTAACTAAAAGTGAAGTAAAAGCAAAAAGCATAGAGTGTTGGGTTCGTCGGGAACACAATGGTGACGATGCCCCCCCTAGTGGAGAAAAGCCTACTTCTGGCGTGAAGAATATTTCTTTGGGGCAAGAGCCTAGTTGTAGCGTTGACTCGGAAAATGTTTCGTATTCACCTGCTGTTTTGATCGTCCAAACTACGGGCACGAATGGGGCCGTAGCAGTGCGGAAGTTTGACTTTAAAATGATGGATGCAGAGTCTCCAAAGACAGTTTCACCTGAAACGGATCAATACGTATTTCAGGGCTATGAGGTGACCTATGACTTAGATGATCCAACTAAGTACCTTGCATTTGACCTTATATTTAAAGATGAGTTGTCAGGAGTAAATATTACCGACAACGCGGATTTCCCTAAGTTAATTAGAATGGCTGGAGGTATTCCGTTTAGTGCTGAGAGTTGTGTTTTGAATGCCAATGGTGAAGCTGTTTGCCGTTACAAAGAAAAGTATGCCGATATTATTCAAAAGACGGCGGTTACGCATGCCTACAAAATTTCCAACATTACTGATAATGCAGGCAACTTAGCAGCAGAGCATGAGTTTGAATTCATATTACCAACTGAAAAGCCGGTAGTTGAAATTACAAGCCCTGAAGGTAGTGATGTATTAAATGGTAAAATCCTCAATGTAGACTTTAGAGTTAAGCTTGCCGAATACTCGGACATAGAAAATGTCAGTGTTACCTTTGGTGGTGAGTCTTACGACTTAAAAAATAACGCTGATAACTTCAGAAACTTCACCACTTGTAGTGATGATGACACGTATCGCTGTTCAAGCTTTCATAGTGATGAGTTGGATGCGGGATTAGAAAATAAAGCGTTAACAATCGAGGTTCTGGTCACTGACGTTTGGGAAAACCGTGGGTTAGATTTAGTTGAAGATATTCGATTTGATAATACTGCTCCTGTCATTGGAGATTTGATCACGGTTACTGAGCAACCAGGTGACAAAGTTAGGTTCACTTTTGTCGAGATGAAAGATGACGTCAGTGGTTTAGCTAAGGTTAAGTACACGGTGCGAGCGCTTGACTTTGAAGAAGAAAAAACGAACAAGGAAAACGATAAGGAATACATAACTTATTTCGAGCTATCCAAAGGTGAGCTTTCAGGTCTTGATAAAATTACGGTTGAGGTAATCGCGAAAGATGCGGTGGATAACCAGAGTAGTGAAGACAAGACTATCGATCTGACTGTGCCGACTATTACTCTCTCATTTAATGACATGACTAGCTTGCTGGGAGGCAAGCTAGCATTCACTAAAGAAAGTCAATCGTTCACGATTACGTCTACAGAGGGGGAGCATGTCAAGGCTACTCATTATTCCATTGATATGATTCCAACTACCGGAGACCCGCTTAACTTCAACGGCAATATTGTGTCGTCAAGCGCGACTGGTACCATGGATTTTGCAATTGATGACCAAGCTGAATACATGTACAAACTGACAGTCACTGACTCAATGGGACGTGCTGTTACAGACTTTAAGCTTTTTAATAAGACCTATGATGCCAAAGGTATCGAATCCGTTGTTGATCATGAGTTACCGGTCATCACTGGTATCACTGCGGATCAAGTTTCTATGACGCCGACGGATGATAAATATAAGTTGGATGTAACTGCTGATGTGACTGATAAAAACTTAAGTTCGGTAACATCAACGGCTGACAACGGCTCAGGTCTAGCAGTAGGGCCACAGTCAATCACGGAACCTACTAACGATGGCGACCCTTATGTGTTCCACTACTTGTTATCGCCAGGAGATTACACGATAAAAGTAATCGCGTCTGATGCAGTCAGCAATCAAACGGAAAAAACGACAACATACAAAGTAGAAGCAGCAACAGTCCCTGAGCTAACAATATCGACGACTGCAAGCACACCTTTGGCTGGTGGCGTCGAAGTCCCGCTTACGTTTACTTTTACTGAAGAAGTCACAGAATTCGATATTTCAGACGTAAAGTTAGATGAGAATAATGGCGGTGAGTTAAAACCTTTATCTTGGAGTACCACTGACAACATAACTTGGACAGTCACATACATAACACCAGAAAGAGAAAATAAAGACATAACCATACGGGTCGATGATGGAAGCTATAAGAGCATCAACAATATCCCCGGAAAAGGGGATAGTTTGATTCTGGGGGTAGAAGGTGTGTTACCTACGCTTACTAAAGTAACGTTTGATCCTCTGCATCAAGAAATCGGAAAGGCAGTAGACGTTAAGCTAGAGTTTGACAAAGAGTTGCAAGAGGCCACGGCAACATTGGGAACGAACAATGTTACTTCGCTAACGTCTGATCCTGCTGATAAGAAAGTTTGGACCGGTACCGTTAATGTCCCAGACGTACCAGAACTCGGTGTTGGCCTAGTGGTGAGTCAATATAAAGACCTAGTAGGTAATGTGGGTGAGGACAATACGTCGTATGAATTGCCAATCACGCCAACCTTAACCGTTGAAAATATCGGTGATGTTAACGAAACGGGTGCTGCAAGCGTTGCCGTCAGTGGCGATAGCACACGCTTTGAAACTTCTGACGAACTGACCATCAAAGCGGTCGATACGGACAATAAAGAAGTCACGCAAACCACGACAGCGGCTGCATTGGGTAAATGGAACACGACGCTAGACGTTTCGGGTCTTAAAGACGGCACCATTACGGTGACGGTGAACGGTACTAACGATTTGGGCGCACCAGCAAAAGAAGTGGGGACGACATTTACGTTGACGCAAACCAAGCCGACGGTGGACGACGGTCAAACGTCGATTAACCCAACGTACGCAGCGGCGGGTGAGAGCGGGACCGTTACCGCCACGTTCGACAAAGGCGTCACCACGCCGACGGGTTCAACGCTGGGGACCGCGTCGATCAACTGGACAGCAAAATCGGGTACTCAGACCCAATGGGTGGGTACTGCAGAAGTAGCGTCAGTTGCGGATTCGGTGAAGAGTGTGGCGTTAACGCTGCAAGGCTTTGAAGATGCAACGGGCAATGCCGGTGAGGCATTCACTTCTAGCAAAGCGCTAGCGATGCCCCCAACCTTAACCGTTGAAAATATCGGTGATGTTAACGAAGCGGGCGCTGCAAGCGTTGCCGTCAGTGGCGATAGCACACGCTTCGAAAGTACGGATAGGTTGACTATCAAGGCAACGGACAGCGAAGGGACCGAGGCGAGCGCAAACGTAAACCCAAATTCTGGCGGTGCTTGGAGTTCAACCCTCGATGTCTCGGGTCTTAAAGACGGCACCATTACAGTAACCGTAAATGGTACTAACGACTTGGGTGCACCAGCAAAAGAAGCGGGGACGACATTTACGTTGACGCAAACCAAGCCGACGGTGGACGACGGTCAAACGTCGATTAACCCAACGTACGCAGCGGCGGGTGAGAGCGTAACCGTTACCGCCACGTTCGACAAAGGCGTCACCACGCCGACGGGTTCAACGCTGGGGACCGCGTCGATCAACTGGACAGCAAAATCGGGTACTCAGACCCAATGGGTGGGTACTGCAGAAGTAGCGTCAGTTGCGGATTCGGTGAAGAGTGTGGCGTTAACGTTGCAAGGCTTTAGTGATGCAACGGGCAATGCCGGTGAGGCATTCACTTCTAGCAAAGTGCTAGCGATGACCCCAACTTTAACCGTTGAAAATATCGGTGATGTTAACGAAACGGGCGCTGCAAACGTTGCCGTCAGTGGCGATAGCACACGCTTCGAAAGCACGGATAGGTTGACTATCAAGGCAACGGACAGCGAAGGGACCGAGGCGAGCGCAAACGTAAACCCAAATTCTGGCGGTACTTGGAGTTCAACCCTCGATGTCTCGGGTCTTAAAGACGGCACCATTACGGTGACGGTGAACGGGACTAACGACTTGGGCGCACCAGCAAAAGAAGTGGGAACGACATTTACGTTGACGCAAACCAAGCCAACGGTGGACGACGGTCAAACGTCGATTAACCCAGAGCATGCAGCGGCTGGTGAGAGCGTGACCGTTACCGCCACGTTCGACAAAGGCGTCACCACACCGACGGGGTCAACGCTGGGTACTGCGGCGATCAGCTGGACAGCACAATCGGGTACTCAAACCCAATGGGTGGGTACAGCAGAAGTCGCGTCGGTTGCGGATTCGGTGAAGAGTGTGGCGTTAACGCTGCAAGGCTTTGAGGATGCAGCGGGCAATACCGGTGAGGCATTCACTTCTAGCAAAGCGCTAGCGATGACCCCAACCTTAACCGTTGAAAATATCAGTGATGTTAACGAAACGGGCGCTGCAAGCGTTGCCGCCAGTGGTAATAGCACACGCTTCGAAACCACAGACACATTGACCATCAAAGCGGTCGATACGGACAATAAAGAAGTCACGCAAACCACGACAGCGGCTGCATTGGGTAAATGGAACACGACGCTCGATGTCTCGGGTCTTAAAGACGGCACCATTACGGTGACGGTGAACGGGACTAACGACTTGGGCGCACCAGCAAAAGAAGTGGGAACGACATTTACGTTGACGCAAACCAAGCCGACGGTGGACGACGGTCAAACGTCGATTAACCCAACGTACGCAGCGGCTGGTGAGAGCGTGGCCGTTACCGCCACGTTCGACAAAGGCGTCACCACACCGACGGGGTCAACGCTGGGTACAGCGGCGATCAACTGGACCGCGCAATCGGGTACTCAAGCCCAATGGGTGGGTACAGCAGAAGTCGCGTCGGTTGCGGATTCGGTGAAGAGTGTGGCGTTAACGTTGCAAGGCTTTAGTGATGCAACGGGCAATGCCGGTGAGGCATTCACTTCTAGCAAAGTGCTAGCGATGACTCCTACTATCGCTTTTGAAACAGTAAACGATGTCACAGGCCTAACAACAGTAACCGTCAATGGTAGCAGTACTCGTTTCGAGACGGGGGACACAATAGCACTCAAAGCGGTTGATACCGATAGCTTGGAGGTTCTAGGCAGTGCAACAGTGCTAGACGATGGTACATGGACCGTTGATCTTGATTTGTCTACTTTGAAAGAAGGAGAAATAACCGTTTATGCAAATGGTACCAATTCACTCTCTGCGACCGCTGATGAGGTGAATACGACATTCAATTACTCTAGTACTACAGCGCTTGTTGTTCCAGATTATTGGGAAAGTTATTCCGCGGAGTTTCCCTCCCAGAAAGCAGCCTAAAAGAAAGCGAGCATTAAGCTCGCTTTCTTTTTACTTGGTATTAAGTGATCTAAGTCAAACGATTGGCTTTTTCTAATAATTGCGACAAATGACTTAGCGGGCTTTATACAAGGTGAAACATCTAGAATGCCTATGCCAATTTTGTTTTTGGGAGCGGTTAGTGTGATTGTGATGGTTATTTGAAAGATGCTGTGGTGAATATGCCACGTTGAGAATATGTCTTAATATTATATAGTTACACGCAATGCTATACCCCAAGTATAGAGTTCTGCATTAGGTAGTGTGAACTACCTGACGTTTTGTGACTGTGATGAAGCGACACCAGCCTAGCATTGCTTCAAAGTAGTTGCGCTTTTTTGTGAGTGTGACACGCGCTCACCTTTTTATTCATACTTCCTCAGTAGCAATTCATTATCTGTTGTTGCTGAGGAAGGTCATTCCTTCAGAGCCTCTCTCAGAGGTGTCATTTGCCCAATAGAAACTGTTAACTTCTGCCCAAAAATAAAATAATTCCTTTTATTCTAATCCTTCTTTTTGATTTTAATATCTAGTTATTTTGTCTTTATTTGTAGTTTAAATGACTTATTTGCCAGCGAATGTGTCTTTTGGGTGGCTTTTCGCTTATTTGTTGATTTTTCTATGTGATTGAATGTTATAAATTAAATTAGTAGCATTAGCACACCAAATCGTACTTGTAAGCCTTATCAGCTTAAATGTCACCGCAACCATATTTACGATGTTGGTTGTGGAGAATTCAAATGCATTTAGTTTGCAAATTTATACCTAGCTCGAAGCTATCTTCCAGCGAGCTATCTTATGTTCTTACACCAGACGAGTGTATAGGGCAGCTTTCGCGTTTGCGAAATTCAGATGACATCCTTAGGAACCTCCCTAAAGAGTTTGCACAAAAGATTTCTCTTTCTTCTAAAAAAACGACCAGCGGATTGCTAGCAGCGATTAGATCCGAACTTGGGAAAGGCAGTTGGGTCTCATTATCTTCCTTTGCTCGTAGGTCGCCATTAACGGACTCTCAGTTACAAAGCTTCCCTAGACTTAAATCGCTTGTTGACTCTGTATCAGCTTCGAATGAAAGCAAAGTTTTTAAAGCGGGTTACAAGCAGGTTACTGACGATGTTGCTTTAGTTCGTAGTTACACGCATGTACCTTCTGAGCCGAGCCCAGATCAAAAAATCGTTGTTGAGTTTGCAGGGCAGTGGTCTAGCAATGCAGCATGTTTGATGTTGGGAAAAACCGACGCTCAAAAAGAAAAAGTGACTGTGGGCAAGGCCGATACAGAAAACAAACACCGCAGCCTCGCGACGTTTAAAGATCTCGAAGCGGAGGGCAAAACGCTCTATATCAAAATCCCTTGTTCTGACCAGCCTCAGCCAATCTTGCTTAAACTCGCCGAAGACCTACAACCCGTTGATAAAGAAACTCAGATGGATGAGTGGGATAACGTGTTGGTGCCTGTGAGACCTTTGGCTTACTTAGATGGCAGCAACGACAAAGCAAAAGCTTCTGACCTCCGCGGTGGTTTCCTTTATGTGTTTTGGAAAGGGAAGCTTTGGCGTGAGATGGCCATAAACGAGAAAGGTTACTACCAAGATGTTGACGTCGAGTATTACCGTACGCTAGAGCAAGAAGAAAAGAAAAAAGACACACCTCAGGTAATACAAAGAAGCGCAAGCGGTTTTGCCATGGCGCATTTCTGGGCACCTTACAAAATATCGGGTGAAGTCCAACAGGGAGAAAATGGACTCAAGATCATTTTCTCACCAAAGCAAAAGCGCTTTGCACAAATTGAAGCACTAGAATCGGATGCTGCTTTGCTTGAGAAATCCAGCACACCATTAGATGAATTAAGCAGTTACAGTGATGCACAATCATTCAGTGCACAAGAATTCACCTCCGATGTAGACAGCGCAGCCATCCATAAAGTCACCGAAGACGACATGCCATGGTTTAGCGACCAACAAGCCATCGTTCGCAGCTATGACCAGAGCAACACGGTCATTGCTTATGTGGATGGAAAAAACAGTGGTTTTCTTGTCCGCTTGGAAGTTGGCTTAGCAGATGGCCCATTGGCAGAACAACTAGACCCTTACTCGTTGGCTTCGTATGACGGCTTAGTTGCCATTATGGAAGATTCTGAAAGTGACTGGCGAGTTACCGAGCCCTTTGAGTTAACCAGTAAAGACGGTTATATCAGTGCCTTAGTGACAGGTATGCCTCCCAAAGGAAAGTTTACACTTGTGCTTTCGCACCTTGGCGGGGAGGACAGCGCGGTGATGATGTTTGAAGAGCTGACGTACCAAGAGATTATCGCAGAACCACCAGAATTACCGATGATTTCTAAGCACGAAGAACAGCGAGTGCCTGATGAAGTTAATGAAGAAAGAGAGCGTCAAAAGAAAACATTAGACATGATGCTAGAGCTTATCAACGCCAATTAAAGAGATAATACGGGGAATTTGACTTAGACCTCGGTTTATCAAATCATGAAGAGAACAAGCGAAATATGAAAAAAATCATAATAGGCAGTACCATTGTTGCTGCCTTATTGGCTGGGGCTGGTGTTTTGCATTGGCAAAGCAAGCCTCAAATGGATAAGAATTATAAAACTAATCTTAGCTACATAATTGAAAACCTGTCTTTTGGTAAGCACACGGGAGAGATTGCTAAAATTAGGGGGTGGCGGATAGTAATAGATCCTCTAGAAGGGGCACCTGTAGAAGAGTGGAATGCAACGCACACTCAACCCCAAGTGATGTTTCACCATGGACCGGATTCTACTATCTACACCATGAACCTAGATGGCACGGATGTCCGGTTGTTACTTCATCGTGATGAATTAGGTGAACTACCATCAGATGGAAGAACTCAACGATCTCCTGATGGGCGCTATTTATCTTTTTTGTATTACTACGCTGGTAATAGTTGTTTAGTTTATGACTTAAAGGAGAGGGAAACCATTGCGAAGATGGGTGCATGCTCTTCGGCGACTTTTACTGCTGATAGTAAAGCTTTCTACTTCACCAACTTGCGCGATGGCAATCCCAAAAGACTTGAGTTGGAGAGTCGGACAACGAGCGATGTGTTTACAGGCCCAATCATTATTGATGGAGAAAGCTATGAGCCACGACGTGACGGGAATG
Organism: Vibrio sp. MOR3; assembly: GCF_001557775.1. NCBI lineage: Bacteria > Pseudomonadati > Pseudomonadota > Gammaproteobacteria > Vibrionales > Vibrionaceae > Vibrio > Vibrio sp. MOR3. The sequence continues at coordinate 64,165 of NZ_LNRD01000012.1, forward strand.
GTTTTTTTATAGATGAAGCTCATGATCGATTTATTTATAAAATAAAAAAAATGGATGAATCAGGGAATCGAGGTCCAAAACAACAGTTAGTGTTCCGGTTTTCAGATATGTCTTTACTTGGTAAAAAAGACTATTTGGCCCCTGAATGCTTAACCTATTTTACCAAGGGAGCACAGCAGAAGTATCTAACCTGTAATCAATATAAACCCTATGACTTATATTTGCTTGAAGACCCACATAAAAAAATTGAACAAGCACCAGAAGGGTATGTTTTGCAGCGAGGTAAGTGGTATGCAGACGCATATGGCAATAGAGTTGTTCGCCTGAAACAGCCCGGAGAAGTAGGGATGTTTGATGGCTTGAACTATAACTACGCATTAAAAACGGGGGGCGGTGAGTTCGACTATGACCGACTCTACAGGCTGTATTTGTATATTCCTTCGGAAATGTATAAAAACTTTGAAAGTATGGATCTGCATCCTTTTATGCCCGCTATCCCTACCAAAGCGCAATTTGATGAACTCTTACCAGCCGTTACAGAAAAGTTACGTTGGGATTGCGCAAGGAGTCGAGGAGAGTTTCAGAATTGTGCTCAGTATTACGATATGAAAGCGCTGTTCAAAGACATGGATCAAGTTAGGGAATATATGGGGGTTAAGAAATGGTAAAACGTTACGATATTCCGGGCCTTTATCTAATGGGGAGATTGCATGACAGGGGTGGCAAACCCGTTGGCCGCCTTTTCCCATTAGCCCATGAAACATTGGTCATTCCTAGCTTGGAAGTTAAACAGGAGTTTGTTGCAGACCACAGTACTACTAACAAACAGATATCTACCAGCAGTAAAAATCCGATCGCGGTTAGTGATGAGTTGGGTAAGCTTAATATTTTAGCGGCTCGCGAATTCAACGCTGATCAGATAGGCGCTGAGTTACTGAGGGCTCCTTTGGCAAAAGGTTGCGTGGAAGCCGCGATTAACAAGGGCGCCGTGCAAGACGTGCTGTTTTTCCCAAGTTATTTGGTGCCATTAAGCCAGATGGCGAATGCAGCCCAAGAAAGTAAAGACCAAGAGCCATGGTTAACTAAACTCTACAACTTGTTGTCTTATAAAGATCTTAAGGAGATAAAAGATGACAAAGGGCAACCTGCTTGTGTTACTGATTTAAGCGTCAAGCGTGTAAGTGTCGAGCAAGATTGCATGACCCCTCCCTCGGGACAAGTTGACCAAAGCAGTGACTTCTTTAACAACTACGCAGAGTGGTTCAATAAGAGCCACTCTAAACAAATACATATAGTGGAAGTTCCGCAGTTTTATACAATTCAGGTTGTTTTTTCTTCAGAGGATTATATTGGCGCTGAAGTGACATTAGCCGATTTACCAAAAGGTATTAATATCCAAGGCTCTGAAAAAGAGGGTAGTGGTGTTTTACCTACATCGATGGTTAAAGAAGTTCGTTATGATTATTCTACAGACGGTAAAGCTATCCAAAAAGAGTCCATGTATGTCGCGACGTTTTGGCTAAACTCGGAAAGTGTTTTAGTTTTAAATGACCGACTAACCTTTGTTCGTATTGATATTGATTTTTCAAAGAAAATTAATGGGGGCGACGCCGAGCAAATCAGAAGGACTCTAAGAGCTAGCGGGATACCGGAGTCATATAGCCTAAAAGAAAATGCTCTTGATTTAAATATTCATACAACAGCTGGTCGCACTGCAGTGGTGAATGGTGATCCTATCTCCGTTGAAGAAGCTTTAATTAATCACGCCCCGCAATTTTTCCCTCACTTGAATGCCGATTTAGAAGCATTCCCTTACGACAGTCCGGAAAAACTGATTGAACGAAAGGAGACCAAAACCAGTTTACCAAACTCAACGTGGGCGACGTTTCAAACGGTAAAAGGCAGTTTGGAGTCAACTTCCGGTGTGTTAAAAGATGGCATCAGTTGGGGAACGTTAAGTAAATTTGCGGCGTCTGCATCTTCTAGTTTAAGCGGAGATGATGAAGGTCTTGATTATATCGCAGATACACTCAAAAAAAGTCTGGGTGTAACACAAGCATCTACAGTTTTCATCAAAGCTGTGGCGGACCTAAATGATCACTATCCGAACGAAGTGACCCAATCTGCTCACTTTATGAATGGCCGCATTAATGCGCAAATAGTGTGGTTTAGTCAGAAGTTTCATGCGCAGATGGATAGAATCTCTCCGTTATGGAGCGCTTCCATTTTGCCATACCTTACTGGCGCAGGGCGGATCGGAACGAACGTGTTAGACATGTTAGATAAACCGCTAACTATTGCGGAGCTGGGTTACGATGCCGTCAATAGCTATGCCAATTGGAGCGGAAGTCAAGCAGCTCAAGGCTCAGCACACGGAGACTTACTATCTAAAATACAGGAATACATGGCAACAACCGCTTCTGTACAGGCAGATAAAGCACAAGCTTTTCAGGGAACGGAAGAGAAGTATCAAAATGCTGTCAATCAACTAAGAAATGAAATGCCAGATTTGTTTGTAGAAGAAGGCAGTGTTTCACTAGACCAGCGTGTAGAAGACGTGTTACTTCGGTTGAACATGACATTTTTTGAGTTCGATTCTTACCAAGTCACTGAAAAAGGTAGTGTGCACAAAAGAATCGCTGAGCAGTTACAGGCGTTAATCAGTAACCCTTTCGAAATTGTCATAACAGGCCATACCTGTAATATGGGGTCAGAAGCCTACAACTTGGCTCTTTCGGAAAAGCGTGCTGTTTCTGTCAAAGAGGCAATCCTTGATGCGATGTCTCCGGACGCTCGAAGCGTTTGGTCCCCTTTGTTCAAAATTGTTGCAAAAGGGTATGCAGTTTCGTTACCTGGTAATACCAACCGTACGATTGAAGAGCGAGTAAAAAACCGTCGGGTTGAAATCTATCTCGCGTTTAGCCGTTCTGTGGAATATCCGCCGTGTCGCGCAGGCCTTATGAATGTTGAAAAGGCGGCAAAGATAAAAATTGCCAAGGACATGAACGAAGATCAGGCGATGCTGGAGTTTATCCAATCCGGTTTGAATGCATTAATTGGTGGGGCGGCCATGGCCTTCCCACCAGCAAAAGTTATTGCCGCAGGGGTGGAAGGTGTAAAGCTTGCTACTGCCATTATGGACCTCTTAAAGCCAAACACTGAATATCAAAAATGCGTTAAGCAGGTTGATTCCATCCGTCATCAAGATCTTATGGCGTTTAACCAATTTTTAGCACAGCCAGATATCCCCAATGCGACACGAGTGTACTTAAAATCGTATATGAAGCGAATGATTGCGTTGAATGGTTTGATTCGCTTGATTAAGAGCTTTCACGCTGTCAATGCGAATCCTGCTTTTAGCGGTGGCGGGATATTAAGTGACGCTGATGTGCTGAGTGGTCCTAAAATCAATCAGTTCAGTGACCTCGATGTGCTGGGCTATATTGATGAGTTCATCCTCAATGATGATTGGAGTGTTGATATCTCACTGCTGGGTGCTGAACACTTAGATGAAGTTTGGATGGAGAAAAATGGCTACAGTCAATCATACAACCAAATTGGTAGCGCTTCGGTTGCCAAAATATACGCTCAAGGTGTTAATGTTTATCGACATTATTCATCCGATGATTTGACCGACTTGGTGACTGAGAAAGCTCAGCGATATAACCATTACTTCCCAATTCATTACAGAGCAAGTCAAGACGACAGCCATTTCGAAGCATTACTAGGGGATAAACCACCAACAGGATTAGATGACAGTATCTTCGAGAGAGTTGAAGTCTTTGTTCGTCGTCCTTATAAAAGTAATGATTCAGTTCCACAATATGATGATTGGGTGCCGTTTGAGCAATATTATCGAGAGAACGGTGCAATGCTGACACCCTATGACAATGTTAAGGTCGTAGCGCTGGTAAAAGATGGGGTTGGGAGCGAAGATAACAGCAACGTTATTGGTCAGCTGCCGATTTGTCTTGATGTCATCTCACATAGTTCAAATGAAGGAAACTGGAAGTGGAGTGATTGTGTTGCCTCTACTCACATAGAATATGTATCAGAGTTAACACCTGTGAACTTTTCTGAACAAGAGAGAAAAGTGATTTTTGGCGATGACAATAATGCGAAGAAGCTTGGCGTCATTATTCAGCCAAGTTATTTCTTTGGTACTACACGTGTATTTGGTATTCGACCAGTTGCTAACTACGATGATGTTGCATTGAAGAGTCTCTTTGATACAGCTACTAGCTCGACCGTCTCGGGTGGTTTCAAATTCCTGAGCTACTTTTTTGAGCTAAAAGTGCCAGGTCAAAGTAAGACAGAAAAGCGTGTCAATGTGCTGTGCTCGTTTGGTTCGACAGATAGCAAAGAGAGAACCATCGACCAATTTAACGTAACGTTGTCACCATCTCGTCAATATGAGTTAACAAAAGACTTTATCAACTTTAGCGGCGCTATTTTTGGCGATGGTCTCTTCTATGAGAAGACATTTTTAACGCCACCTGAGGGTAAGAAAGTACGATATCCACAGGTTTTTGATGGGGCAAAAGTGAGCCTTTACTTAGGGCAAAGTGGCTTAAAATACGCCTCTGCTAAGAAAGATGGGGATGACCCTCTCCTAAAAGCTGATAAGCGCATGAGTGGTAAAGTTACTGCGTTTGACTGGAATAAAGAAACGACGGCAACTCTTCTGATTCGCTCAAAACCGTGTGATCCTTATAATTTAGAGGAGCAAGGTTTTGACAAAAACCTAATCCCAATTCACGTTCAATTTTCTTATGATCCAAACTTATGGCCTGGCTCAAACCTATGTCCAGTGACAGATTTTAAAGCAGTCGCACGACTCGGAACAGTGAAAAAGGTGGGCGACTCTTTTATCTTTGAAAGATCTGAAATCGAAAAAATGCCTAAGTCACTATCTGATCTTCAAGAAGATCTGGTTAAGATGAATTCAGAAAGTTTAGAACATATAGCACTGTCGACATGGAGTGGTGCAAGGGAGGAAGAAACCACTTTGTTTGCCAGTGTGGAAGAGCTTTCTTATATCAATCTATTTGGTCACAAAGTAAATGGCTTAAGGCCGATGATTGCACCAAGCAGTTCAAGGAAAGGCATCAACTTTGGTATACAAGTCAATGCTCCGTTTGGAGCAGGACTAGATTTAGAGAAAGGTGATGGAATGCACATGGTCGATAGTGGTGTGACTAGAATTCCAAGTAACTGGATCAAACTCAAGTACAAAGAAGACGAAGTTGAGGCTGCTAAACAGCTTAATAAGCTCAAAACAGACCTTGAGTATGCTGATCATTCTAAGGAAATTAAATTTAAACCACATATCAACCTTCAGAAGTGGATGAGTTACAACGACCATTTTGATAGCTTGCTCGAAGCGAGGATCGATATGATTGATAGCTGGGTAGAGAATTAGTACTCGGATACAAAAAAACCGCCTTCGGGCGGTTTTTCTTTTCTTATCAATGGAAATTGAAGTAAGGTTTTCTCGCTTCTCGCTTCTCGCTTCTCGCTTCTCGCTTCTCGCTTAACCAGCTGCAGAAATATCGTATTTCTTCATCTTATGGTTGAGGGTACTCATTGGAAGTGCCAATTGCTCGGCGGCTTTCTTAGTGTGCCAATTACAGGCATTTAAGCAATCGATGATCACTGTGCGCTCGTATTGGCTGACAACGTCCTTAAGGCCTATTGAAGCGTCCTCTAAATCCGCTTGTGCTGGCTCGTAAGCGGGTTGTTCTGGGGTAGGTGGTGCTGCTTTTACTTCAACACTTGGCGTATCTTCTGGGATTTGTTCACCAAACTCAATGTGAGTGATGGTTTCAAAATCGGACAGCAGTACTGAGCGCTCGATGATGTTTTTCAGCTCACGTACGTTACCCGGATAAGAGTACGCAAGAAGCTGTTTACGCACGTTGGCACTTAACCCCGGCGCTTGCGGTAAGCCCAAGGTCTTGGTCGTGTGCTGCACGAAATGTTCTGCGAGAGGAATAATATCTGATTCACGTTCTCTCAAGGGAGGCAGCGTAATCGGGAATACATTCAAGCGATAGAACAAGTCAGCACGGAACCCGCCATCTTTGATCTGCTGCATAAGATTACAGTGGGTTGCGGCGATTACGCGCACGTCGACTTCAATCTCTTTACTGGCACCGACAGGGCGAACCTTACGTTCTTGCAGCACACGCAGCAATTTTGCCTGCAGTAGCATTGGCATATCACCAATCTCATCTAGGAAAAGCGTGCCGCCGTTGGCTGCTTCAAACAGGCCCACTTTATCTTTGTCTGCGCCCGTGAATGAGCCTTTCTTATGCCCAAAAAGTTCCGATTCCAATAATTGCTCTGGAATAGCTGCACAGTTTTGAACGATCAAAGGCTGGTCTGCTCGGTTGGAGTTCTCGTGAATGTATTTCGCGATCACTTCTTTACCTGCACCAGTTTCACCACGCAACAGAACGTCGACAGGAAGAGATAGCACCTTATCAAGACGATTCAAGACATTGAGCATTTCTTCGCTCTCTGCAATCGGACCTTGGTAGGTTTTCTTGGTTCGCTTTTTAAGCTGAGTGTTCTCGCGCACTAGAGCTTGATTGTCGGCACTCAGGCTTTTGATCACTTGCCCATATTGCTCTAACCATACCGCTTGGCGAATATTGCTCGCGGCCATGCGACAGAACTCAGTGAGTGCGGCTTCGTTGTCGATAACGCTTAAATCGAGCAATACTAATAGGCCGATGGTTTTACTTTCGTTGTCGATAAGTGGCCAAGCCAATAAGTTTTCACTCTTTAGTCCAAGTATTTGCTCACTTTGATAAATGCTGTCGCAGTCGTAACCGTTGTACTTATACAACTCGTTGATCAACACCACTTCACCATTGCGAATCGCAAAGTTAAATGGGTCGTTCTCACTGGCGGAATCGATCTGCAATGCTTCCCAGGGGTGAGAAACAATCGTTTTATCGTTATGGTGAGCGGTACTTGGAATCAACGCTTGACCAGTCTGGTCCAAAACATAAATGATGCCGTGTTTTGCGAGGGTCATTTGTCTCGCAGCGGTCAACACAGCATCCAAGGTTTGGGTAAGCTGGCTGCGATCAGCCAAAGACTGGCTGATCGCAAGTAGGGCGTTGCTAAGTTCGCTATGGTTAGCTGAACGCATAGGTTAGTGTTCCTTGCTCATCGACAGACACTTCGATTTGCGTATGTGAATCATCCTTGTCATGCACCAATAGCTGTGTCGATAGCTGAGGCAGTAACTGACGGTTGATAACTGCGTCGATGTTACGCGCGCCCGTTTCAGCAAGGCGACAGTTACCTAGTACGAACTCGACCAAGCTTTCTTCGTAGCTCAGAGATAACTTGTGATGGCTCTGTAGACGCTGAGAGACTTTGTTCAGCTTATGGTGAATAATTTCTGTCATTGCTTCATCAGACAGCGGAACAAACGGAAGCACAGACATACGCGCCAACAGCGCCGGTTTGAAGTGTTGGTTCAAAGTCGGGCGGATAGCTTCTGCGATGATGTTTGCATCGATGTCTTTGGATTGATGAACCAAAGATTCAATCTCGTGCGTCGCAAGGTTACTGGTCATGATGATCAGCGTGTTCTTGAAATCGATGGTTCGGCCTTCGCCGTCGTTCAGCGTACCTTTGTCGAACACTTGGTAGAACAGGTTCAACACTTCTGGATCGGCTTTTTCTACTTCATCAAGCAGGACAACAGAATATGGACGCTGACGTACCGCTTCTGTCAGCATGCCGCCTTCACCGTAACCTACGTAACCCGGAGGTGAACCGATTAGGCGAGATACGGTATGCTTCTCTTGGAACTCAGACATGTTGATGGTCGTCATAAAGCGCTCGCCACCAAACATTTGATCAGCGATCGCACGAGCAGTTTCGGTTTTACCTACACCACTTGGGCCAACCAGCAGGAATACGCCTGTCGGTGCATCTGGGTTGCCTAATCCTGCTTTTGCGGTTTGAATGCCTTCAGACAGTGCATCGATAGCGTATTCTTGCCCTTTGATGCTCTGTGTTAGGCTTTCTTTCAGTTTTAGCGTGGTTTCTGCTTCGTCTTGAAGCATCTTACCCATTGGAATACCAGTCCAGTCCGAGATCACGTGGCTAACTTCATCTGGACCCACTTCAAAGTGAACCAGTGGGTTGCCATTGCGGATTGCATCTAACTGCTCTTGGCAGGCTGAAATTGCAATGCGAACTGCTTCTTCATCCATTTCTGCATATGGAGAAGCGTCTTGCTCTTGTTCTGATTCTTCGTCTGCAACAAGCTCTTCTTCATTTGTTTCACCAAAGACCAGTTCATGCAAGCGAGAGCGTAGAGCAATCATCTCTTGGATCTGCTCTTTTTCTTTGTGCCACTGTGCTTCTTGTTCTGCTAGCTCTTCTTTCGTTGTTTCCATTGCCAGTTTTAGGTCTGGAATGTTAGCAAGGCTGTGCTTGTCGCCAGTTTGCTGCAGAGCATCACGCTCAAGTGCTTCTAGCTCGCGCTGTTGAGCTGCAAGTTCTTGCTGAAGAGTCTCAACAGAAGCAGGAATAGCATTCAGGCTGATGTTCACTCGTGCACACGCGGTATCTAGCACATCAATCGCTTTGTCTGGCAGTTGACGGCCAGAGATATAACGCGCAGAAAGTGATGCCGCAGCAGTGATAGCATCGTCACGTACGTAAACGTTGTGTGATTTCTCATAAGCAGGGCGCAGACCACGAATGATCAATGCTGCTTGTTCAGGAGACGGCTCGTCGAGTTTTACCAATTGGAAACGACGCGCGAGGGCAGGATCTTTCTCGAAGTACTTCTTGTATTCCGACCAGGTTGTTGCTGCGATGGTTTTCACTTCACCACGTGCTAGGGCAGGTTTTAACAAGTTTGCAGCGTCGCTGCCGCCCGCTTGGTTACCACCACCAACAAGGGTGTGCGCTTCATCGATGAAAAGAATGATAGGGGTTGGCGAGTTTTTCACTTCATCCAATACCGCGTTTAGGCGTTTTTCGAATTCACCTTTTACGCTTGCGCCAGCTTGTAGAAGCCCCATGTCTAGGCCGTAAAGCTCAACACCTTTGAGGTTGTCTGGTACGTCACCTTGTACAATCTTAAGGGCCAAGCCTTCTACTACTGCGGTTTTACCAACGCCGGGCTCACCAACAGCAATAGGGTTGTTTTTACGTCGACGAGCAAGAATGTCTACGATTTGGCGGATTTCTTGGTCACGGCAGAAGACAGGATCGATTTCGCCTTTGCGTGCTTTACCCGTAAAGTCGGTCGTGAACTTGCTCAGTGCTGAACCATCTTCACGAGCTTGCGTTTTCTCGGAAGTCGCGACTTGCGCCTCAATAGAGTGGCTTGTTAGCTCTGCAAAATTACGCTTAAGGCTGTCAGGGTTTACGGCTTCAAGGATAGAGGCGTAACCGTGTTGGCCGTAACGTAGAGGATTGCTAACAAGAGTAAGGAGTAGGGCGCCAGAGCGGATTTGTGTTTCGGATAGATCTAAAGAAGAAACCAGCCAACTTTCTTGTAACCATTCGATTAATAAAGCAGAAAAAACAGGTTTGCTGCCATTTCCCTTGGCGTTGGTGTCGAGGGTGGATCGAATCGATTGTCTTAGCAAGTTCTCAGAACAATCAAAATGACTTAATAAGACGTCAAAATCACTATTTGGCCTTTCTAATAGACTCAGTAAATAATGCTCGATTTGAACTTCGGTTGCTTTTTCAGAAACTGCAAGTGCAGCTGCGTCTTCTAATGCCACTTTTGCAATAGGGTGGAGACGCTGAATTAATGAAGAAAGGTTTATATTTATCATAGCCATTTTATTCTTTAGAGGAAAAGAGGTAGCGGCTATTATACTAAAAGTGATAACACTCTTTTTTTATCAAGATATTTTGCCTAGCGTTTGTTGGTGATTTTAATGACAAAATTAGTGGGAATATTTACGGTTGATTATCTTGGTTTGTCATACTGAATTAATTCTTAGTTAATATGACTAAATAGATAGTTTTATTAACTTTATTCTGTTCTTGATATATGGTTATTTTCACTTTTTATTTTTGAAACAATTTATTATTATCGATTTCCAACTTTTTGGTTTTTTATCCAATAAATTGTACTTAATAAATTGATAAATAAAGCCCATTTTTAGCTAAGTGTTTGTATTGTAAGGTTTATAAAAGTTGGCATGGAGTTTGATTATACTAAGTAGTCGCGGTGATAAGCGATTTGGTGATTTAAACAAAACAGATTTTAGAAAAGGAAATAACGATGCCAACTCCAGCATATATGTCTATTAAAGGTGAAACTCAAGGTCACATCACTAAAGATACTTACTCTGCAGATTCTGTAGGTAACACATGGCAAGAAGCTCATGTTGATGAGTTCCTAGTACAAGAACTTGATCACGTACTAACAGTGCCACGTGACCCACAAAGCGGTCAGCCAACTGGTCAACGTGTACACCGCCCAGTTGTTGTAACTAAAGTTCAAGACCGTTCTTCTCCGCTACTATTCAACGCACTAGTTTCTGGCGAAAAACTTCCTGAGTGTGTGATTCGTTTCTACCGTACTTCAGTTCAAGGTAAGCAAGAGCACTACTACTCAATCAAACTGATTGATGCGCTACTTGTAGATATCCAAACTCGTATGAACCACTGTCAAGACGCTGCAACAGCAGACCGCGTGACAGAAGAAGTTCTTAAGCTGACTTACCGTGCAATCGAAGTAACTCACGAAAACTGTGGTACAGCTGGTAACGACGACTGGCGTGCTCCACGCGAAGCATAATTGCTTTTTGCGTAAAGATTCAGGGCCAACAATTGTTGGCCCTAATTCGATTATTTGTATCAGGTAAAAGATATGGTGAATGACGTAGAATTTAAATTTGAAGTGCCAGGGTGTGGGCACGACTTTCGAGTAGAAAGCTTTCAAGTGAATGAAGAGCTTTCGAAGCCTTTTCACATCAGTCTCTCATTACTTTCACTTGATCCAGATATTTCTTTTGATGCCTTGATTCGTAAAGCTGGCACGTTAACTCTTTATGGACAGGGTGTAGGTGCTGCACGCGTATTCAACGGTGTAGTAAACGAAGTTCGTTACCTAGGTACGGGTCGTCGCTTCTCTCGTTATCAATTGGTTCTGGTTCCTCAAGCTTGGTTCTTATCTCAGCGTCAAGACTGTCGCATCTTCCAGCAGAAATCTGCGAAAGACATCATCACGGAAGTGCTTGATGATGGCGCAGTTACCGACTATCGATTTGAAGTCTCGGGTACTTATCCTCCGAAAGAATACGTACTGCAATATCGTGAATCTGACCTTCAGTTCGTTCAGCGAATGATGGCAGAACACGGTATGTGGTATTACTTTGATCACACTGATGCGAACCACACCATGGTGATTGTGGATAGCAACGATGCTATTGCGCCTTTGGTGAGCTCTCCTATCAACGCTTCTTATATTGGACCGATTGTTTATCACGCTGATGGCGGCGGTGTTGCTGATCGCGAGCACATCTCTGATCTTGAGCTTGTTAACCGCGTGCGAACGGGTCAGGTTACGTACACGGACTACAACTACGAGCAGCCAAAGATTCCACAAGAGATGACGCATGCAGGTGATCTCGACCAAGATCTCAAGCAGTTTGATTATCCGGGTCGTTATGTTGATCCTGCAATGGGGCAGGTGAGAACAACTGAATGGATGTCTGAGCACATTGTTGATAATCAACAAGTTGAAGCAAGCAGTGATGTGATGCGTTTGGCATCCGGCTACAGCTTCAACATCAGTGATCACCCTCGTTCGGCGATCAACCGTGATTACATCATGTTATCAGTGATGCACACCGGACAAGACCCACAAGTGCATGAGGACGAAACAAGTGGTATGCCAACCACATACTACAACCAGTTCTCTTGCATCCCTCGCGACGTGGTATTCAAAGCTCCTAAACTGGCGGCTCCGCTTGTAGACGGCCCTCAAACGGCAGTAGTGGTTGGTCCAGCAGGCGAGGAGATCTACACCGATAAACTAGGACGAATAAAAGTTCAGTTCCACTGGGATCGTTACGGCGATAATGATGAGCACGCAAGCTGCTGGATTCGCGTAAGCCAATCTATGGCTGCTCCAACGTGGGGTGCAGTTTACTTGCCCCGTATTGGCCATGAAGTTGTCGTTACCTTCCTTGAGGGAGACCCAGACCGACCGCTTGTAACAGGCGCAGTCTACAATGGCCTACATTTCCCTCCGTACTCATTGCCAGAAAACAAAACGCGTACCACGTTCCGTACTCAAACGCACAAAGGCACTGGTTACAACGAGCTGAGCTTTGAAGACGAAGCGAACCAAGAAGAAGTCTACATTCACGCTCAAAAAGACATGTCGACGAAGGTACTCAACAACCGTTACCGAGACATCGGTCAGGATGAGTTCTTAAAGGTCGCGCGTCACCAAACTAATGAAGTGCATGGTGACCATAAAGAAACTATTGATGGCCACAAGACAACACAAGTAAACAGCACGTTTACTGAGACGGTAGAACAAGACGTCACTGTGACTTACAACGCCAATGAAACTCAGTATGTGAAAAACAATTCTGATTTGGAAATTGGTGATAACCGTACAACCAAGATCGGCAAGAATGACGACTTGGATGTGGGTGAAAACAGCAACCTGACTGTCGGCGCTTCTAAGAGCTCTGATGTTGGTGCTGACGATAATCAAACGGTAGGTGGTAACTTAACCGTATCGGTGAAAGGTAACACGTCTTACAAAGCCGATGGTGCGACGCAAATCATCAGTGGTGACAAGATTGTATTGAAAACCGGTGGTTCTTCATTAGTGATGAACAGTGACGGTTCAATCAAGCTTTCTGGTTCTTCAATCACCATTGAAGGCAGCGATAAAGTCGTCGTGAAAGGTGGTAACGTAGCGATTAACTAATGATGGAAAAACAACCTCTTATTGCAGAAACCATCACGAAACAGCAAGCCGAATCACCGGCTTGCTTTTCGCGTTTTGGAACCATAGTCGCCATTAACGAGTCAACGGGCAGTGTCCGTGTTGATTTTGATGGTAATCCATTCAATCAACCGCTCACTGCAAGGTTAGGGCGCGGCTTTCGTCGCAGTGAATTACAAATGGCAATAGATAATAAACTGAGTTGCCGTATCGAATTTATGAACGACGACTTAAGCTTGCCTCTCGTGACGGACATTTTTTTCTCTATTCTGAATGACTCTGACGAATTCGTGTTGAGAGCGAAAAAGATGGTGATAGAAACCGAGCAAGAACTGATCGTCAAAAGTGGTGAGACAGAAACGCGCTACAGTGGGCGTGATGGCCGAATTACGACGAAAGCGAAATACGTCACCTCACAAGCAGAAAAAGCTCAAAAGATTCAAGGCGGAACGATCGCAATTAACTAGTTACCTCGAGTTAGCTAATTACTTCGTATTAGCTACTTACTTTGAGTTAACTAATTGTCTCGAGTTAACTAACTGTTTTGTGTTAACTAATTGCAATCGCGTTATCGCAGGCTAATAACGGATAAGTAGATGCGACAAAGAATCGGTGTTGAACACCTAAATGCACCCATAACTAACCAGCTCGTCGAAAGCGCTTTAGCAAAAGCAGAGAAGGCGACCAACGAGCTTTCCCAATTACCGGCATCTTGGCTGGGTTTCTGTAATGAAAAGTTATCGATAGCATCCGAGAGTCTCGGTTTTTTACTCAAACAACGTGTCCAAATCCACAAACGTGGTTACCCAAGCCGAGAGATTGAGTATCTCAAATTGATAGAACGTCAGATTGAAGAGCTCAAACAGGTTTATCTCTCGTTCTATCGACTTACCCCAGGGCTGTTCCATCAACTAAAAAACCAAGAACCAGAAATTTATGTTTGGCTCGCGCTACAGAATGAACTTGGTTCAGAGATTGATAATCTATTAGTTGGCTTATCGGTACTTGAAGAGTTAGATAGCAACACAGCGATGGTGTTTGTGACTCAATCGCCCGTTGAACACCTCGACAGTGTGATGTCAGAACTGATTGAAGGTAACTCGAAAACAAGCGCGTTTTATTTTGAATGCTTACGTGTAAGGCAAGCATTAAGCGTTGCTCTGATCAAGCGCTGGCATAAAGCGGAAATCATTCGTTCCAATGTCGCATTACCCCTGTTGGCATTACAAGATGTAGAAGAGGGCATTGAGTGGATTAATGAGCATGCGAATGGTGAGCAGTATCTGTTCGAACGCTTGATCACCAAACGTGATAGAAGCACTTGGTTCCGCCAGTGTTTTGGTATTGAACCGAGTGGATTGCCTTCGGCACAAGTGCTGACTTTCGCCAAACTTTTGGAGCTCAAAGAGTTTGAATCCTTTGATATATCTTCATCGCTGGCGCCTGTTGATTTTGCACTAACGGGTGATTGGAAATTGGTGCCTGAGATCATCGAGCAGTTAGAACGACTAGAAGAAGATGAAGGCGAGGTTTGGATTCAAGCCCTGTATGTCGTCTACGGAAAGCTCCTTCCTCTTACTCCTCAAGAAATAGGTGTTGATTATGAGTGGGAAGAGATTGTCGATTTACTCAATGAGTGGCTTGAAGACGACAAGTACGTTCAAAACTTACCAAGTCGTTTGGGGTATTCACTGAGTTTCGAATCTACTTTGGCAGCAATGCAAGATGCCAATATAGACGTGATGTTTCGTGATTGGCTATGGCGACAACTCTGTATTCAATCTAGGGCTTATGTGCCTTGGGATATGGCGATGCCAATTCACCAACAAGATTGGAACTTCAACAACTTAAAAGCAGCACCTTCTGCGAGCGAACGATTCAACTTAAGGAATAGCAATGCAGTTATGGGACATTGAAGCGCACCCCGAGTTATCGCTTAAAGGGCGCTTTCAGCGTGATGAAAACGGCGATGAAGTGTGGGTTGTTGTCGCGAAGCGTACTTGGCAGTTTGATGGTGCAGTATGGCATGAGTTAGGCGAAAGCGAGATTCTTGATGATCCTCAATATTTAGGAGAAGAAGGCTTCTCGGCAATGAAAATGGACCATGAATTCGCCTATACCAAAACTAATACTGACGTGCTGGTCTACGGAAAGGCGCGCAGCTATGCGAAGAAACCGGTGACTTACCAAGAGTGCCGCGTGTTGATTGATGGCCATATCGACAAGACACTTGCTATTCACGGTGAACGTGTATGGGTAGAGCATGGTGGCAGTATTACGCTCAGCAAACCGATTCCTTTCATCGAAAAAGACATCGACTATACCTGTGCCATTGGCGGTGACTTACGGAACCGTATTGGCGGCGGTGTTGCCGATTCCAGTAAAGAATTAGTTGAGCAAAAGGTGCCTTCGGTGTTTTATCCAAAAGAAGATTGGAGTGCGACAGGGAAAAAACTGCGTGTGGCCGGTTTTGGGCCGATACCTCCGTTCTTTGAATCTCGTCAAAAGTTGGCGGGTACGTTTGATGACGATTGGATTGAAAACCGCAAACCAATGTTACCGGTCGACTTCGATAGACGCTTTTTCCAAAGCGCACCTGTTGACCAACAATGTAAAGGTTTCCTTCACGGTGGTGAACGTTTGATGATGAGTGGCTTTTGTCATGACGATACGATTTCATTTCGTATCCCCAAAGAAAAATACCGTGCGATTGCTACGTTCAAACAAGATACTTATCAAGCCGATATGTCGATGTATACCCTATTTGTCGATGCTGAAAAGAAAACGATTTCAATCAGTTATACCTCCGCATTTCCTTGTCAGGGGAAAGAACACCTGTTGGTATCAACGTCCATCACGAAACTGGCAGAGGTAAGTGAGCATGCATAATTCGACAGGCCGCTATGTCTTAGGAATGGAAGTGATGACGCCGATGGGCATGAACCTCGATATCTCAAGTAGTGTCGTTCATGCTGATTTAGCCAGATTTGAACAAATCGTTGGAGAAGACGGGATTGAGCGCTTTACCTACGCGAAAATCGAATACACCAAAGACACTGAGTTGTTAGAAAAAACGTGTGAGATAACGAGTTATCTACTCGATTCTTTATTGATGCAGTTACCGCGTTCTTTGAAACCGATTCCATTATTGATCGCCGTGCCAAGCTCTGTCTCTCTAGTAAAGGTGCAGGAATGGCTTGGTGAAAGTGACTATTCTGACTTTCTTTCTGTGGTCCAAGCAGTGCATGCAAGCGGGCCTAGCTTTGTGCTACAAGCCATGAAATCACTCGATAAATACGACGCCATGATGTGTGTGAGTGTCGATTCGTTAGTGAGTTCCCTTGACTCGTTAATAAGTGAAGCAATGGTTATGAGTACCAATAATCCATGGGGCGTTATTCCAAGTGAAGGTGGTGCGGGGTTGATTCTGTGTCGAAGAAATACAGTAGAAACATTAAAACTCAACCCCCAAGCGCAATTAGGCTATATCGATACGGAATTAAATTCGTCAGATAGAAGAGGGATGTTTCGGTTGGTTCAACGTTCAAGTAAAAAACTGGCATCCTTTGGTGAGGTTTTTTCGGATATGTCAAACTTACGTGCTCACACTGAAGATTATGGTTTCGCTTTGGGTGCAAAGGCGGAACGCTTTACTTATCCAGAACAACCTCAACTTATCAATGAGTTATGGGGAACGATGGGAAGCTCATCTTCGCTTGCTTTGGTCGCTTATGCTGTTAAAAACCACCACTTTAACCAACCTACATCATTGCTGATGTTTGACTTTAATGGTGATAAAGGGCTACTCCAATTATTAGCCTGTTAATTGGATCACACACTTATAAATAGTGAAATAGGCAAAGTTTTTATGATCGGTATTTAAGATGTCAAAACAAGGGAACTAATGTAGTGAAAGCGTAAGTCAAAGCGACTTATAAATTAGTAATTATCACTAAAGTAATAGACTTACTGTTCGTTTTAAATACCAGCCTTGAAACAAGGATGTTTCAGCAAATATTATTTCGCTCTAATAATATTTGTTCGATGAAAGAGTGCAGAGTGTCTGATAAGCAGGGAGCAGCCAAAGGATATATTGATCAATTGGTTGTTAAAGCCATTGAGAAAAAGAAACAGAACGAGCAAAGATTGGCGCAAAAAAATAAGCCAAAGCTTGAGTACGTTCTTTTTTCGCAATTTGATGTACTAGACACGCTGCCTTCAAAAAATGGTAGAACTACGGTTTACCATCTCGCCAAGAAAGGCCAGCCAGAAAAACAAATCTGCTGCAAAGTCGTCAATGAAGAGGCGCCAGAAGTTGCCAGCAAAATGTTGGTTAATGAAGCCAGTCGACTAGAGATTTCCCAGCATCCAAGTGTTGCTGATTTTATTAAAGTCGGCAACGAGTTCGAACGTCCGTATTTGATGTATGAGTGGATTCAAGGCGAATCTCTCGCAGAAAAAATGGAACGTCACTCGACTAAGGGCTTTCGTCACGATCACATTGCTTGGCTCGTGTATCAACTGGCTGGTGCGCTTGAGTTTATGCACACCAGAGGCATCTGCCATCTCGATATCAAACCATCCAATGTGCTAGTTAGTGAGGGCGATTACGTCAAGCTGATTGATTTTGGTGCGGCTCGTTATATTGGGGAGACTGAGACACATGCCGAAGCCAGTCTGAGTTACGCCTCGCCGCTTTATCTAGAGACAGGCACAACCGAGCCACAAGACGACGTATATTCTCTAGCTTTACTAACCGGACATCTATTTATAGGTGCTATTTTTGGTGATGCTTGGCATAAACAGTTAAAAGATCGCAAGCGACCTGCACTCATTCCCAACCACATTTGGAAGCTGCTGAAGCAAGTCATCAATAATCCGAGAGGGCATGGCTATACAGCCATCTCATTTGCCCAACAGCTCGCACGTATTGATACGCAGTCGATTGATTCACAATCAAACGCGCCAATTTTCAGCAGCTTACGCAATGCAGATTTATTGCTGACGCATTGCAAACCGCAAGATAAGTCTGGCTATGGACGTTTCAAAATTTTAGAGGCGAGTTTGGTGCTCAGCGTGATTGCGATTACTGGCAGCTACCTGTACCAACAAAACCAGCCAGAATGGAAAACCATTGTTAAGTCTGAGCCATCGATTTCACAGACTGAAACACCTTTGGTTAGTACGATCAAGCCAGCACAGACGGCCTCTTTCTTAGCGCAGCCACCCTGGGATATTGAATTCGCTCTTAATGATATGGAAAAGAACGTGGTGACTACTGCGCCATATCGTGAAGCTTTCCAAGTGCAACAGATGAAACTGTCTAAGTTGTACAAGAAGAACCAAAGCCAGTTGACCGCTTATCAAGACTTAGCGGATGACTTACCAAAAACCTTAGTCGATATTCGCAAAGAGTTGGTTACATTGCGTGAGAAGCTTGTCGATGATGGTGCGCTGTTTCCTTATGCTGATAAAACCCTGACCAAAGTGATGGCAGGTTTGAACGTTGCTGCGGTTGATTCAATGAAATTGTCTGCCGTTGCGGGCAGCAAAGATGAGCAAATCGCTAATTTGATTTTATCGGGTGAAGCGAAGCAAGCAGATGATGAAATGAAAGCGGCTTGGTTGCTCAATCAGTCAGAAGCTTATTTCTACAGCCAGGTACTGCCGAAACGAGTCTTAGAAAGCATTAATGAATCCATTGAGCAACATGCGAAGGACCATTACTACACTAAAGCGATTGACGAAGCGAAAGCCGCAAAAGCTTACTTTGGTAATACGCCAGAACTCAGTAAAAAAGTGAAAGATCTGATTGTCGCAAGAAGTGAATTCATCTTGTTTAGCACAGTGACAGAACAGTCCATTTTTGATCAGCAAAAACTGCATGACTCACTGGCGGATTTAGAGCGTAACGCACCCAAAAAATTCAGTGAGATTACCGAGCTACTTAACGGTATGGCATCAGATTCCATCGACAAAAGTCATCAACTGTCTAAACCAGCACGTGGTGCGATCGCTGTGGAAAGAGCCATTAAAGATTATCTTTTATCTGAAGGGCGAGGTTAGTGATGTCAGTGATTGATATTGAACGCTTGCTTACGCCAATTTCAGACGCAAATCCAGTCGGTGAAGACGCGCGTTACGAGTTTTGCTACGAAATGATGGAAGCCGAAGTGAAGAAGTTTGGCTCTTTGTTTGGGGAAACAGTGGAATGGGGTGTCGTCAAAACGCATGCTACCGAGGTTCTTGAACATCACAGCAAAGACCTTAAGGCGATTTGTTATCTCATTCGTGCACTTACAGAAGAGTCAGACTTGCAAGGTTTTGAACAGGGCTTGCAGCTGCTTAATGGGGCGTTAACGAAGTTTGGTGCGAATCTTTACCCAACCAGAAAGCGAGGCAGAGATGGCGCCGTTGAGTGGTTAAACCATCAGTTTAAGCTGGTAAGTGGTAAGTTAGCGGAAAGTACACAACCTTGGGAGCTTGTCTCTCGTTGTATCAGTACGATTGAAGACGTACAGCGCCAGTTTGATGATGTTTTCCAAGATTCAGAGGCGGATTTCTTTGAGATTCGTACCCAGCTGAATATCTTATCGCAACAAGCTGGAGCGGACTCTCACGAGGCGCGTACGACATCTTCAGCGGAACAAAGTGCGCCCGCTCAATCTGTGCAAGCGGAAAACGCAGAAGAAGCCCCTAGGCCAATAGCGGAGCAACCATCAAGCAGTCAAAGCGTATCGGTTGCAGCTAAACCGAAAGTGGCCAAAAAAGCCGCGGCGCCGGAGGTTGATGTTGATACGGATTTCTCCTCACCAACTGCTTCTAAACGCACCTTGAAGAAGGTTGCGGAGGTCATGCTTTATTCCAACGCGAGCGATCCACTTGCCTATCGAATTTATCGTCATCTGACTTGGGATGACATTGATGACTTACCCGATCATCAAAACAACGAAACACCGCTCAGTTTAGCGGTCTCTTCCGATCAACAAGCGGAATATCGTGACAAGGCCAACCAAGAAAGTGATATCGATACGATTAAGCGTTTAGAGCGCACACTAACCGATGCGCCTTTTTGGCTGACGGGCCACTTCTATGTCTATTCAATGCTCACCAATCTGGGCTTTGACGATGCCGCAACGGCGGTGAAGCAAGAGGTGAGACGTTTCGTTGAATCACTGGAAGGCATTGAACACCTTTCATTTAAGAATTCTATACCATTTGCGGACGAAGCAACTTTGGCTTGGTTATCGACTCAAGTTGCAGGTTCATCGGGCTCGCCAGCGGTCATTCAGACCGTGGTGATTACCGAGGACGATTCGTCGCTAATGGAGGATATCACCCTAGAAAACCTAGGGGAGCGTGCTGCAGAACTTGCTCGCAAACTCGAACTGGATAGCTCGGGACGTGGGCAATTTTTGCTGTATTTACAATTGATAACAGCTTACCAGTCTGTTGGATTATACCCGTTGTGCTTGCCGTATCTTGAGAAGGGTTGGGACGTACATCAGGAATTTAATCTTGAGAGCTGGGAACCACACTTATCTTTGCAACTAAAAGACCTAATTCGAAAAACACTCCATCCGTTATTCCGAACCAAGGATCTTTTACCTGCCAAGTATGAACAGTGGAAAGCAATTTATGACTGATTACAGAGTTAGATAAGGAACTAATTATGTCACGTGACGGCTCGGTGGCTCCTAAAGAGCGAATTAATATCCGTTATGTTCCAGCAACTGGTGATACGCAAGACGACGTTGAACTGCCGCTGAGCATGATGGTGGTTGGTGACTTTACTGCACGTGCAGATGAGACGCCAATCGAAGAACGTACGCCAATCAATATCGACAAAGACAACTTTAACGAAGTGTTAGAAGGCATGTCTCCAAACGTTAGAGTAAACGTTGAAAACCGCCTTTCTGATGAAGAAGGTGCGCAAATCGGTGTTGATCTAACGTTTGAAAACATGAAGGACTTCTCTCCTGAAGCGATCGCGAAAAGCGTACCAGAGCTAAATAGTCTGCTCGAGCTTCGCGAAGCCTTGGTTGCATTGAAAGGTCCTCTAGGTAACGTTCCTGCGTTCCGTAAGAAGATCGCATCGGTTCTTCAAGATGAAGAAGCGAGAAAGAAACTGTTGGATGAACTAAGCATTGGCAACGACCAAGAAGCGAAAGAAGAGTAAGGGATATCATGTCTGCAGAAGCACAAGCGCCAGAACAAGAAGCAGCCTTAGTTGAATCAGGGTCACTTCTGGATAGCATTCTTAACGAAACTCGTTTAAAGCCAAGTGATGAAGGTTTTGATGTTGCAAAACGCGGCGTAGAAGCATTCATCAGTGAGCTACTAAGCAGTTCGACCACAGAGAAAGTCGATCAATCTTTGGTTGACCTGATGATCTCTGAAATCGACCAAAAATTGTCAAAGCAAGTTGATGCCATTCTTCACAACGAAGAAGTGCAAGCCATCGAATCAACGTGGCGTGGTCTTAAGTACCTAGTTGACCATACTGACTTCCGTGAGAACATTCAGATTGAACTGATCTCTGCGAAGAAAGATGAAGTACTAGACGATTTCGAAGACGCACCAGAAGTGGTGAAGTCTGGTCTATACAAACAGATCTACACTCGTGAATACGGTCAATTTGGTGGTAAACCTGTTGGCGCGGTAATCTGTGACTACGACCTGTCTGCATCATCTCCAGACATCAAATTGATGGAATACATGGCGAATGTGGGAGCAATGTCTCACGCACCGTTCATCACGTCTGCATCTTCTAAGTTCTTCGGCCTAGACAGCTACGAAGAGCTACCAAACCTAAAAGACCTTAAGTCTGTATTTGAAGGCCCACAATACACGAAATGGCGTGGCCTGCGCGAGCACGAAGACGCACGTTACCTAGGTCTGTGTACGTCTCGCTTCATGCTTCGTACGCCTTACTCGGTAGAAGATAACCCAATCAAAGCATTTGATTACGACGAGCAAGTAACAGACAGCCACGACAACTACCTATGGGGTAACTCAGCGTACGCTATGGCGTCTAAGATCAGCGAATCTTTCGCTAAATACCGCTGGTGTCCAAACATCATTGGTCCTCAAAGTGGTGGTGCGGTTCAAGATCTACCGGTTTACAACTTTGAAGCGATGGGTCAAATCGAAACTAAGATCCCAACTGAGATTCTTGTTTCTGACCGTCGTGAATATGAACTGGCAGAAGAGGGCTTTATTGCGCTAACGATGCGTAAAGGTTCTGACAACGCGGCATTCTTCTCGGCGAACTCTATTCAAAAACCAAAAGTGTTTGCGAATACGCCAGAAGGTAAGCAAGCAGAGATGAACTACAAGTTGGGCACACAGTTGCCTTACATGTTCATCATCAACCGTCTAGCACACTACATCAAAGTGCTACAGCGTGAGCAAATCGGTTCTTGGAAAGAGCGTTCTGACCTAGAAATCGAATTGAACAAGTGGATTCGTCAGTACGTATCTGATCAGGAAAACCCGCCAGCAGAAGTACGTGGTCGTCGTCCACTACGTGCTGCGAAGGTTGAGGTATCAGACGTAGAAGGCGATCCAGGTTGGTACAAAGTATCAATGTCTGTACGTCCTCACTTTAAGTACATGGGCGCAAGCTTTGACTTGTCACTAGTTGGCAAGCTAGACCAATAACCCATTGCTGATAATATCAAGCAGCCAGTGAAGACTGGCTGCTTTTTTCGTAGGACCGGATATGGAAAAAGGTTATCGTCTTTTAGAGCGCATCGAGCTTGGTGAGCCTAAAAACTGCTACGAGAAAGTCGTTTCTCATCGTCATTTAATCGAATCCATTCACTCGCATTTGGCGGATTTGCTCAACACGCATTCGGGCAATGCGATGATAGATAGTGAATACGGCTTACCTGACTTTAACGACGTACTCTCCAACAATACGAACCTCGTTCGCCACATTCAAAACAACATCACTTCAACCATAGAACGCTTTGAACCGCGATTGCTGAATGTCGAGGTTCATTACCGAGAAGACCACCACAATCCTTTACAGCTTGGGTTTGGTATTCGAGGTGAGGTTTCCCATAACGGCGGTAAAGTCCCAATGTCTATTGACGTCTACATGGGAACTGACGGCCAATTTAACGTTTAGTAGGTGCCACTTGAGTAACAGTAAATACTTCCAAGATGAACTCACGTATTTGCGCGAATCGGGTAGTGAGTTTGCCAAATATCACCCCAAGTTAACGCACTTCCTCTCAGAAGGCACTTTCGATCCAGACGTTGAGCGGCTACTGGAAGGTTTTGCTTTTTTAACGGGGCGAATTCGCGAAAAGATTGATGATGAGTTGCCAGAGCTGACGCAATCTCTTATGACGTTGCTGTGGCCGCACTATATGCGTTCTATTCCTTCTCTGTGCATCAGTGAACTCAAACCTCACACTGGTAGTGTCACTGAGAAAACCGTGGTAAAACGTGGCGCAGAAATGGCGAGCGAGCAGGTAGAGGGAACGCAGTGTTTATTCCGTACATGTTATGACGTCAACCTTTACCCGATTACGCTGACCAATATTGAACAAACCAACAGCCGCACAAGCTCTTCGATTGATGTAACGTTATCAACAGAGCATGGTTTGGAACTTTCGCGCATTGGTTTAGATACGTTACGTCTTCACCTTCATGGTGAAATTCATATTACGCGCACCGTTTTTCTTTGGTTATTCCGCTATTTAGATTACGTTGAGCTGGATGTTGGTGGTGGCTACAAACATCGCCTTGGCCCTGAATATGTCGTGCCAGTTGGGCATGAAGAAGATGAAGCGCTGTTGCCTTACAGCAAAAACTCGTTTGCCGGTTATCGCTTACTGCAAGAATTCTTCTCTCTTCCAGACAAGTTCATGTTTTTTGACATCAAAGGTCTAGAGTGGCTAAAAGGCATTCCACAGCGCAGTACAGTCAAGGTGAAGTTCCATTTTAAGCGTGCTTTACCTTCTGAAGTGGTTTTGAAAGATAAGCACTTAAGATTGCATTGTACGCCAGCCGTTAACTTGTTCGAGAAAGATGGTGATCCGATTCGTTTAGAGCATCGCCGAAATGAATACAAAGTTCGTCCTCAAAGCAACAGCCAAGAACACTACGAGGTGTATGCTATTGAACAGGTAGAAAGCTGGAGCAAGGATGAACGTCGTCGTAAACCATTAATTGAATTCGAATCGTTTGAGCACCAAATCAACCAACGAGACAAGCGTGAGTTCTACAAATCTAAAGTAGGCGAACGAGTGAGCGGTCGTGGCCTTGAGCGTTATATCTCATTCCATACGCACAATGGCGACATTGCCGATTTGGGAACCGAAACGGTCCTGATGAAGCTGCAATGCAGCAATGCAGACTTAGCTGAGCGCCTGTCTGTTGGGGATATAACCTATGCCACCCATAAATCGCCGACGTATGCGACGTTTAAAAACATCACTAAACCAACACAGTCAGTCAGCCCGCAAGTGAACGGTGAGCTTCAATGGCAACTTATCGCTAATATGTCACTGAACTATTTGTCGTTGGCAAATATCGATGTACTTAAAGTGCTTTTGTCTACGTATGATTTCCACTCTCGTGTTGACCGACAAGCACACCGAGCGTCGATTCACCGACTCGACGGCATTATCTCTTCTGAAATGAAACCGATTGATCGTGTGTTCCGCGGCGTATCAGTAAGAGGCAATCAGTTTAAGCTCGTAACGAATTCGAAGTTCTTTGTGAACGAGGGGGATATGTTCTTAATGGCGAACGTATTGAACGAATTCATACGACTGTATTCCAGTGTGAACTCGTTTACAGAGCTGGAAGTTTTTGATGAAGCCAGCGGTGAAGTCTATAACTGGACGAGCCTAATTGGACAGCAGACGATTCTATGATTAATAAACTCTCTGATAAGTCGAATGAGTTTAGCTTCTACCAAGCGGTTTTGTTGTTGGAGAAGCATTACCAACTGCAACCAGAAACTGACTTTGTCGCCGTGGGTGAAAACAAGTATTTTCATCAAGAGCGTATTGAGTTTAGTGTTTCACCAAATTTGTCATTTCCCAAGAGCGATATGGACTTTATCGCTCACATGGAAAGAAATGGACAGCAATACTCGCGCGTAGAGACGAATTTTCTCGGCTTACATGGTTCAAGTTCACCACTGCCTGCGTCTTATACTGAAAAACTTGCAGGCCGCGACCCAGAAGACAACCCAGTTAAAGACTTTTTCGACTTCTTCCACAACCGCTACACTAGCTTGCTGTACCGCGTCTGGAAGAAATACCGGTATCACGTCCAGTACCAGAGCGGTGCAAGTGATGCGTTCTCAGGACGTATTCTACATTTAGCTGGTTTGTCTGGTGTCATGCAAGATTGCGATGTTGCGGAGTTGGATAGAGCGAAAATTCTCTCTTACGTCAACCAACTCTCAACACGTACGCGCTCGCCTAAGCTTATCTCCGGTATTGTTGCCCACTACTTTTCTTTGCCTAATGTCCGTATCGAGGAGTGGGTTCATCGTCGAGTAGAGATTGCAGAATGCCAACGTAATAAACTAAACCGAGCAAACTGTGTGCTAGGTCATAGTTTGCACTTAGGGCAAAGCATTTCGGATTTGAACGGTAAGTTTAACCTTTGTATCGATAACATTGATTTTGAGACGTTTAGAAAGTTCTCTTATGATGGCGAGTTGCACAATACACTGGTGGGACTGATGCGGTTTATTTTGCGAGATCCAATGTCTTGGGACCTCAAGCTAACGGTTAACTTAGACTCAATACCAGAAAACAATCTCGGTCAAGGTGAAGGGAACAGCCTGGGACAAAGCTTTTGGCTTGGTAACCCTAGTGATAAAGACGCCAAGATTCGCGTGATTGGAAGCATATAAGAAAGCCGCTCAATTGAGCGGCTTTTTCGTTTGAGAGCTATTTTACTTATTAAGCAAATAACTCAGCCTAGCGACTGATTGGCTGGTGCAGAACCACCGTTGTATCAAGTTTTTGAATCCCACTGAATGATTCAATCTCGTTACACAAGTGGTGGATTGATTGAAGGTCTGGCGCTTCGATAAGAGCAATAATGTCGAAGCTACCACCAACAACACTGGTTAAACGAACTTCAGGAATCTCTTTTAAGGCACTTGTTACTTCATTTTTTTTGCCTTTTTCGCAAGAGATGAGCAGGTAACTTGCCGCCTTTCGACCTTCGTTCTCTACTCGGATCTGAGCGGTATAGCCCTTGATGATCCCCGTCTTTTCTAACCTGTTAATTCTTTCTGCAACAGCAGTACGTGACAAACCGATGTTTCTAGATAGGTTCGCAATTGATTCGCGTCCGTTTGATAACAGACTGGAAAGGATTTTGCGATCCAACTTATCTAAGCCTTGTAAAGTCATGTTAGAAATCATGTGTTCTGCCTATTCTGGTTTTTATATTGTTATTAAATCGACTCTGGAAGTGTAAAGTTATACAGCTCAGCCAGAGTGAATGGGTTTTTCTGTGTCAATGGGGTGATACGTAGGCTCAAATCCCTTCCTGACACTTTTATGTCACTGACGAAGCTACCGTTATGAGTGTTTGTCAGGGTCGAATCACCTAGCAATCTGTATATCGCCCACTGACCACTCTTATTTAGAACGTGCTGCTTACCCTCGTCGGTTACATCTTGTATCGTGATACTAATATTGAAGTCACCATTCTGCGGTGGCCACTCCATCTCACGAATTCGGCTCGGACCGTGATAGTAGTTAATGTCAGTGTCAGCGATTTTCAAGCTGGCTCTGATCGCACTAGAATCAAGGTCTAATACTTTGGCGCTAAACGGAATATAAACTCGGTTTGTGCTCTTATTAATCAATGTATCTCGGATCACATTGTAATTACGCAATTGCACCAGTAGGGCAGGTGACAGAGGCATGGTTTCACCATCTACCTGCTTTGGTGTCCATAAGTTTGTGTCGTAAAACGGCGCAAAGTTTTTCTGAATAAAGGTGTCTAACAAACCACCTGATGCAAACAGCAATTCGAAATCTTCGATTGAAATTTCTTCTGTTGCGGTAAGATCAAATGGATATTTACCAAGCCCTAGCTCCTTAAACTTGGTGTAAATCTCGCTATACCATTGGGTTTGAATGCCTTTTGAAGATTCTGCAATCATCACTGACCAACTTTGTTGGACAACATCCAACAACCAACTGCGTACAGGCTCTGGTGATTTTTGAGCAATCTGCTTAAGTTTGATAAGCGGATCGGCTTCCGTGCTGTTCATGCGGTGTTGAGCCGCTGCTAGTGCGGCCATTTGTGGGTCTGGCGCGTCAGCAATGTCTTTCATGTAAGTACGAACGCGGCTCAATGCGGCAATGGTCTCATCCCATGGAGTAGGGGAGTTCGGTGTTTCACTGACTTGCAATTGGTTGAGCAGGTGGAACGCTTGTTCTACACGCTTCATAAGCAAGTAATCTGGTTTCACTGCTTCTTCAACCGCTTCCGAAGCAGAATCAGCAACTTCTAACAACTTAGGGTTAACTTGTGAAATCAGTGCGTTTTTCTCTCCAACTGGTGAGAACTGTGTGTTGGCATACACTTGTTTCAACACGGTTGTCATCGGTGATGAAGGGCCTGAAATAAGGTCAATCGCGTTTGTCAGATCCCCAACGTTGTTGTAATGCTGAACCTTGAGTTCACTCAGTGCATTTCGCCAGTAGTTGATGTAATCGTCTGTGTATTTCTTACGTACTTGCGTCTTGAAATCATCTTGCTCTGTCTTCGTTGGGATAACATGGTTTGAAAGGCCAAGTACCCAGTTGTCAGTGATGACTTGCTGCGACATTAGATCTACACGAGGACGGTAGAAGGTGCTAAAACCAGTAGACGTGTAGATTTTGTCGATGATAAGACGGTTGTCGGCTAATGGCTCGTTGAACACATTGTTAAACTCAAAGCCTACCGCTCGTTGAAGATCAAGCGTACCGAGGTCGATGGCATCCGCTTGATTCAAAATGCCAGCGTAAACCAAGTCTACGTTTGAGTTTGCAAGTAAAGAGCGTCGAGTTGCGCGAACGATGTCCATGCTGATGTCGACAGGAGCAAACTGAGTACGGAAGTAGGCATCTAGATAGCGCATCGCCTGGTTTACTACATCAGGTTGACTGCTTAGCTCATTCATCATGGCCAATGTTTGATGACGCAAGAATTGAATGTCGCGTTTAGACGGGTCATTTAGCATCAAGTAGCCTTTTAGCAAAGGCAGTGAGCGGCTAAAGTCATCTTGGTTATGAGTTAGTTGTAGGCGGTAACCTTTTTCTACAACGGGCATCAGTTGTTGAGCCACTTCTTTTAGTAGTGCCTCGTAAGCAATCTTGGTGCTTTTATCTAAACGGCTGATGTTCAGTGGTAGAACTTCGTTATCTAGCTCTTTTGAGCCTTCTAACCAAGCACTGTAAGACGGCTGAATCGCACGAGTCGCATTGACTAACAGTTGATTAAAACTTGCTTCTTGCTCTGCTTGCGCGGTGTCATCGATACCAAGCAACTGGTTAATCACTCGTAAGTTACTGTCGAGTGTTTTAACGAAGAAATAGCCACCGCCAGCAAGAATGACAACAGACACAAACATCGCAAGATGACTTTGTCGTTGAATCAAACGTAGGTAGGTTTTGTTCTCACCCGCAAAATCGCTCTCAGGAAGGATCTGAGAATCAATCAGGAACCTTGAGAAGTAAGGAGTTTCTGTTAGCTGAGTATGCTCAGAGGCAATGATCGGTAAGTTGAAGTAGTTGCTGCAACTCTTCGCCAGCAGATTGTATTTACGACCGCCTTGTAAGCTTGAGTAGAAAAAGATTTCACGGATGTCTAACGAGTAAACACCACTGTTCGATTCACAGAGGCGCTCTAAGATGTAACTAACCTCAGACTGAGCCAGTTCAAACTGTTTAGGAAAAGAAAGGATTGCCTGTTTTTCGTCGATTTCAGTTGAGTTTGCCGAAGAATCCAGAGCGTTACTTTCCAGCACTTTAACAAGGTTACGGTAACCGTCTTTGTAGTACTCAGTGATCACACCTTTTGCTTCTTTCAACGGTATAGAAAGGAACTCAACACGCGTTTTTAGTGAACTGAAATGAACGTACTCTTTAAAGCCATCCAGTTTATCCAGTTTAGACATCATCAAATACACTGGCAGTGCAGAGGATGTTTTCTCACTGATTGATGTCATACGTTGGAGTAATGCTGTCATGGTGTAATCTTTTTGCTCTGGCTCTGAAACAATCAGGAACTCAAAGTCGATAAAGAACAGACAACCAGCAAAAGGTTTTCTAGGACGATGACGAATCACTTCGTTAGTGAACGTATTCCACAGTGAAGCATCGCTACTCGACACTTCTTGGAAAACTAAACGTTGATCAGGTTTGATGTACACCGCACCGTCAGACTCATACCATTCGAAGAAGTCATTTTTGGCCGTGCGTGTCCTGTCCATTGGTTTAATTGCACTGGAATTAAACAAAAATTGACGTCGTCCAGACCCTTTATTACCAATCATTAGATAGATTGGTTTTTTACCCGCGTTAGAAAGGAGAGGGCGAATCACCATGGAAAGCGCTTCTTCCTCTGTTTCTAGGCGTTGAGCCTTAGCGTTATTCTTTTTCTTAAACCACAAAGTGAATTGAAAAATAAGGTAGAAAGTGGCAATAACACCAAGACCAACCCAGAGATAAAGTTTGTCTGCGTCTTCAAGCCAGAATAAATACACCCCAGCCAGTATTGCGGCAAATAACAGTGCCACAAAGGTCGAAACCACGATCGGGTTTCTGAGTATTTTTTGTTTGAACATAAGCCTATAACTTCTTTTACTTGTATTGTTATTTGTTGTCGGTTTCCGCAGTTTGTAACTGGTTTATCTTATATAGGTAGGTGTTCAGTAAAAGGAGTGAGCGATCAATTTCCTTTTGCTGGGTGTTCTTTTCTGCGTATTCAATTCGACCAAGAAGCGGAAAAAGTGAATTACTGTACTCATACGCTTTCTTTGAATCTTTATCTGAGTTCTGCTTTGCGACATTGGCAAATACGGTCCTAGCATAGGCAAACCGTTTGTATATGACATCGAATTCAGCCTCGAAACGAGAACGTTGCTCTAAAAAATTCTCTCGAAGTTGCTGTGCAGATGACGAATCTGGATAAAGTATCGTTAACTCACTGGTGAGCTTATCTATCGTATTTACCTTACTAACTTTGACTGGATCAATCGTCCAATCTGTCATTAGAACGTCGAGACGATCGACCGTCGGCGACCTTAAAGAAGTAAGATATTCCTTGTTTTTAACGCTTAGTGAATCAACCAAGGTGGTGAGTTCGCTCAAAGAGGCATGTTCAATCTGGCCTTTAAGTGTTTGGTACTGGTGCTGCTTGTAAATGAAGTGCGACGCAAAAGCCGTCACCATTAAACCGATTATCGAGTAAACCATCACCTTGCTTGACTTAGAGCTCTCAACGTCTTTCTCTTCGCCCTTTTGGGATTGAGTTTTGGTTACTGATGGTTTTGCTGGTGGTGCGATTTCAACCTTTATGCCTGTACTGTCGGGTTTCGCCTGTTTTGCTTCTATCGTTTTGGTTTCTTTTGCTTTTTTTTCTTTAAGCTCTTCAATCCATTGATTCAAAATACGACGAATACGACCAAACGAAGGCGCTTTAATGCCATAGTGAAGGCGAAGCTCTTCTTCAATCCTTAAACAAAGCTGATGAGCAGCCTCAATTAGAGGTAACTCTTCTTGCCTTACTTTATGTTTGTTGATGCGTCTTTCGGTGTTTTCAACCATCCATTCGATAGCGCCCATGCGAGCGTTAGCTTTCGAATGCTCTGGATAAGCGGTATACCAATACACTACACACAAATCGAGTAGAGAGTTTAACCCTTCAACAAGCCCTTTTAGACCCTCATTGTGCGTTGCTGCGACAGTAAAGTAGCAACTACAGCGAAAGTCTTTTCCTTGTGTACTTAAAATCTTCTTTGAGAGCGTTTGAACCGTCTTCCATGAAACACGTCCAGTGACCTTATTTAGGTTATTTATTTGACGCTTTATTTCGTCAAAATCATCTAAGCCATTAGGGTTTGAGCCGCTGGGATTACTTTCATCGATCGGCCTTCTAGTGAAGTCGCTGAAAAACATAATGTCTAATTCCAACTGAATGTATAAGAAATTTAGCCTTCTACAATTAAAAGTATAAAAGTAGTGCTATGATCTATTTTTTGCTGGGATTTTATAGGCAAAAGTGAGAAATAGAATAATAAATAATATTTAAAAACGGATAAATTAACTATGTGTGATCTTCGTTCACATATTCTGTTGGTTGTGCTGAGTTGTAACGTATTAGCAACAGTGATGTGCGTCGCAATAGTAACCTTTATTGGGGAATATTTTAAGCATGACCCATATTTTTTTCTGATTGGATTGAGTAAGAATCGGAATCAATATGACATTATCTAATTTAAAATTACCTTTATTAGAGGTGACTTTAATAGGGTTTACTTATAATTTGGTGAGAGAATGTTTTGTGCTGGTTATCATTTTATTAACAATTCTAGCCTCGCTTTTCGGTGTTTAATATTTGGTCTGTATTTTTAATTTTAAATGTTTATAAGTAAATTTAGCCGTCTAGCACTTTGCAATTATTGGTAGTCATTGTGTTCTAATTAATAGGCTTTTTACCTTATTTGATGGCGCTATTTTTTACCTTATTGAAAAAGAAAAGAGAGTTGATATCTTTCGCCTCTAAGTATTATTACAAGGCTTACCTAGAGGGACGAAATGCTAAAACCAAGTCAAGTGGGGCTGATTTCAGCCATGTGTCTGTTTTCTACTTTTGCAATAGCGAAAGGGGAACGATATGGTGGATCAGTAAACATGCTTATGATGGAAAGCCACGACTACGACGAAGGTTCTAGCGGCGATCAAGAGGCTTTACGTTATGGCTTGGTGCATACGCGCCCAATCGACGAAAATAACAACCGTTGGCGTTGGTGGCTAGGCCTAAATTATCTCGCAGAAGACATTGATGCTCCGGCAAATGGCGTCTACGAAGAAGTCACTAATTACGAGCTTCGCGTTGTGCCTCAATATGCACTGAGCTCTTGGAGTATTTTTACCCCTTACATTGGTGCCGGCCTGTCTTTGGGGTATTCCCAGTATTCAAATCGTTGGAAAGTCGATCAGGATGGTTTCCGTTATGAAGCCATCGAAGACATTGACCAATTTGAACTTGGCGCTGTCGTTACGTTAGGTACCGCAATCAAACTTGGTAGCAACCCTGACGCCCACGTTCAAATCATTCCGCAAGCTTCCTACATTCTTCCTGTTGTAAATGATGGATTGGGTGGCGTTGAACTCTCTGTTTCACTGCTATTTTAAGGTTTAGCAATGCGCTTACATCAGCTAGTCCTATTCATTTCGAAATGCCCAGAGGAATACACGGGTGCGAAGCATATTGAAATGCCGGAAGGTGGCGGCTCAGTAGGGCGAGCATCCAGTTGTACTTTGCCTTTGGCGGATCACAATCGCTTTATTTCAGGAACGCACTGTCTGATTAGTGTTTACGGTGATACGTATTACATCAGCGATGTCAGTACAAATGGAACCATGGTCAATGGCAACAAGATACTGAAAAACCAACCAGTATCGATTGTCGACGGTGACATTGTTTCTCTGGGTCAATACGAAATTGGCGTGTCGCTAGAGCACGTTACTGCTTCACAAGACATTGCTGCCGATATTGCTCCTGAGCGTGTTTCTAACGACCCGCTTGTTAACTTAGGGGAGGCGGTAGTCGAAGAGGAAGAAAAAGTAGGCGCATTAGAAGACTTGTTCATGGAAACAAAACAAGATGATGTTGATAGCCACGACCCTATTGCACACCTCAAGTTTTCCATGCAACGCGATGATGACCACTTAATCAGAAACGAAGAAAAAGATCAGGAACCACAACCTAGTTCTATCGAAAACACGCGTCAAATCGTAGACGACAGTTTCAGTATTCATTCCGAATTGGATTTGCCTAACCTGATCCCTGAAGATTGGTTGGGTGCAGACACCAAAAGTAACGAATCAACGCCTGTTCAAACCAAGAGTGATTCACAGCCCCAAGCAAACACGCAGCGAGTTCCAGACGATTTTTACCGTAAAGAGACTTCGTCTAATGCTGAAGAGTCATTGATGAGTGACCGTTCGCTAAGTCATCAGGTGAACGGTGATGCTTCCTATCAACAGAGTGCGCCTAAAAGCGAACCGGTTGGACAAAAATGGGAAGAGGTGACGCAAGCGTTTATCCCTTCTTCACAAATCACGGATAAAACTCAGCAGCCAGCGTCAGAAACAAAAGTCGGCTTTGTATCGAATACGTCTTTCGATGAGGCTGGAAGTGAAACTCATAATGATATTAGCCAAGCATTCTACGAAGGGTTAGGTATCACCAACCCCGACTTGATAAGTAATGAAGCCTTGTTGTTTAAGCAAATGGGTACGTGCTTACGCTTGTGTATCGATAACTTGCAAAAAGACCTTCACGAAGTGGAATCTTTGAAAGAAGAGGAAGGGCTTAGCCAAGCAGAGTCGAATCTTGCCGAGCTCATGTTGACGTTAAATAGCCAGAATTTACTCGCGCCAAACGAACTAGTCGAACAGATGCTTGATGAACTTAATGATCATCAAATTATTTTTAATAAAGCGCTCAATGAGTTGTTGATTGAACAATCAGAAACGAATGACCCTGTCACGTTTGCAAATGATGTAGCAAGCAAATCGATGTTTGCAACTAAATCTAAGCTCTGGGGCGAGTATTTGGAGTTTTACGCGAAGAACCGTCGTCAGTTCAACGAAACATCGTTGAAAGGTCTTATTAAAAAGAACTACAACAAAGCGATTAAGGGAAGCCATGCGTAGTATCGCTGTATTACTCGGATTTGCATTGCTATCCGGATGTTCCATGTGGGATCAGTTAAAAGAATCAACAGGCATCACGCCAGAAACTTCTTCTATTGAGTTAGTGATAGAGGCGTCGTCGGTTTTAAACGTACGTGAGGGAGGCCAATCATCGCCAGTTATCCTTCGCGTTCATGAGCTAAGTTCACCAGTACTTTTCCGTAGCCTAGACTTTTTTGCATTGTTTGAGAACGATAAAGCGTCATTAGGTGACGAATACATCAAGCGTTACGAATATCAAATCCAGCCAGGCGACAAAATCCATGAGATGTTAACGCTTGATCCAGCTACACGCGCTGTCGGCTTCTCGGTCGCTTTCCGTGATATTGATGGATCGTCATGGCGAAAAGTGGAAGTCATTGAAGAGAAGAGCGAGTACTACCTGAAGCTCAAGTTAGAAGGCAGTGAGTTGATTTCTGATAATACTCGCGGCATTGAACAAGTTTACTTTTAAGGAATAAAAGCATGTCTTTATACAATCCAGTTGTTTGGCAAGATGGAATGTTCATGAAGCCGCAGCACTTTCAACAGCTTGATCGTTCACAAAGTAAACTTTCTAGTATGTTGAGTTCAAACGCCTCGCCCCTGCATTGGGGCATTAAGCGTTTAGAAATTAACTCGCAGTTACTTGCGCTGGGTAAGATTGGCATCACTCGGGCAGAAGGTATTTTGCAAGACAGAACGCCTTTTGATTTGCCACTGTTGGCAGAATTGCCAGAAGTGAAAGACGTTGACCCTTCGATTGCCGACAAAGTGGTTTATCTCTGTTGCCCATTACCGTCAGAACGTTCTGAACTGTTCGGAACGAAGAAAGACGGCGCGCGTTACACGATGGAATCTCAAGAAGCGGTTGACGCTTGTTATGATTCAGAAGACATGGCAAACATCGTAGTTGGTAAGCTTAACTTCTGTTTGATGTATGACCATGAAGACAAGAGCGCATACACATCGATTCCGGTCCTAAAAATTTCAGAAGTAAAGCCAGATGGCAGTGTTATCTTAGATGAGAGCTTTATTCCGACTTGTATTGATATTCATGCTTCAACCGTACTGAACAAGTTCGCGACTGAATTTGCTTCTATGTTGAAACACCGCGCAGAGTCTATCGTTCAGCGTTTAGGTGTTGTCGACCAGCAAGGCGTATCCTCAGTTTCTGATTTTATGCTGCTCCAAGCGCTTAACCGATACGAGCCGTTATTTTGGCACTTTGCGAGTGCAGAAGGGGTCCACCCAGAATCTCTGTATCGAATTCTCCTTCAAGCGGAAGGTGAGCTTTCAACGCTTTGTTCAGCAACGCGTCGACCAATTGAGTTTACTAAATACAATCATGGTGACTTAACCAGTTGTCTATCACGTGCACTTGATAGTGCGAAGATGACGTTAAGTGTGATGTCTGAGCAACGAGCAATGCCACTGACACTAAAAGATCAGAATTACGGCATTCGAACAGCAGCAATCCCAGACAGCAAGATCATCGATACTACGACCTTTATTCTTGCCGTTAAAGCCGATGTTACGCTGGATATCTTACATACCCAGTTTGTTAGCCAAACGAAGATCGGTTCTATCGATAATATTCGTGATCTGATTAACCTGCAATTACCAGGTATCGAGATCAAACCAATGCCAGTTGTACCTCGTGCGCTGCCTTACCATGCGGGTTACACCTATTTCGAACTCGATAAGACGGGCGAAGAGTGGTCAGCACTGAAAAACACAGCGGCGATTGCGATTCATGTCGCGGGTGATTTCGCTAACTTGTCATTGCAACTTTGGGCAGTACGTCTATGAGTTATGCAGAAACCGATGTAACCGTCGTTCTATTTCAACCAGAGCCTGGCAAACCGATGGAGGTGATGCCAGCGCCTGATTTGTCGCGCAATATCGCCGTTCAAGACCTCAACATCGAGAGTATGGGTATCAACCCGTTAGTCGACCAATTCTCTTGGTTGATCGCGAGTCTGTCTTGTATGTCGTCGATTCCATGGCTAGATGACCCAATGCCGTTTCGTGAACAGGTGGCTCGTGAGATCAGAAAGGGCGAACGTAAGCTCAACGAAATGGAATTGGATCGCGCATCCATTTTGGTTATCCGCTACTGCTTGTGCGCAGCAATAGATGAGTCTGTCTGTCGTCAGGAGTGGGGAGCAAACAGTCATTGGAGCCAGAACAGTTTGTTGTCAGAGTTTCATAATGAGACCTCTGGTGGTGACAAGTTCTTCGTGATTTTGGAGCGCTTAAAAGCAGACCCTCGCAAGTACCGACACGTCATCGAGTTCCTCTATTTACTGCTTCAACTTGGCTTCCAAGGTAAGTACGGACGCGAAGAGCGAGGCAACGAAAAACTCGCGGAAATCGGCAGCACTATCTATCGACTCGTGCGTGATGAACGTTTAGCCGAGCAAGAGAAAGTATCTTTAGTCAACCTTAAAGCCAAATACCTTAAGAAGCCCTTAAAAAGGGTGATTTCACCCAAACTGATTTTAGGGGTGAGCGCGATCACCTTTGCGGTCATGTATGTCGCGACCTACATGGTGATCGACCTTAAGTTTCAAAAGTTGTTGGAAATGTATCAATAACCAGAAGATCTCAAATTGAGATCTTCTGCCAGTTTTAAACTTTATCGTGAATATCACTGGCGATTTAGTGGAATTCACTAGTTATTTAGAGAGATTGCAATATGCGATCTCTTTTATTATTCAATCAACAAAATTCAAATGGATTGGTTATGGGCGTAACAGTTGGTGCAAATGGACTTTCGGTAGTTCATAAAGGCTCAGGTGGTGAAGCGAATGCAACGCTCCCAGATGTTTGTTTAACGAAGGTCGGCAAGCCGATCGTTCCTATCCCTTATGGCAACAATGCTAAATCAGCAGACCTTGCTGGTGGCACTACGACTATCTCTATGGATGGCGGCAACAGTGTCGCAATCAAAGGCAGTACATTCTCAAAAAGTACCGGTGATGCGGGCGGCGATAAAAAAGGCGTCGCATCCGGCACGATAGAAGCCGAAGCAAAATTCATTTCAGCCTCACCAACGGTTAAGTTTGAAGGCAAGGGCGTATGTCGCCTGTCCGATCAAATGACCATGAACAAAGCCAACACCATGTGTATTAGTGGCGCACAAAACCCATCGGTTTCTGTTACGGAAGAGCAGGAAGGGACGTATACGCTGGATATAGAGTGCCGCTATCCTGATGGAGAACCTCTTGCTAATGCGAAGTTTAAGGTTTTTGACGGGAATAATGCTGAAATAGGAAGTGGAATACTTGATTCTAATGGGCGCAGTAGTGTGTCCTCTTTACCCCCAGGTGAGTGCTATGTCGTCTACGAGGAAGATTCAAGAAAATATGAAGCTAAAACATCTCGTGGCTTAAATGGACATAAATATGAGTGGAGCGATGACGCGCTTTTTGCCCATTGTGCAAAAGAAAAACTCCCGTTTTGGGAGCCTAGAAGTGTCGACAGCGTCCGTAGTACTTGGGGTGTTTTTGATGAAAACTTAGGTTCAGATAAAGACTTTATCTCACTGTTAGCAACGGAAGCAAGAGCGCATTTTGAGTATGAGTTAACAGAGAAAGAAGCGAATGATATCTCGCAAAATATCGCGCTACTATTTGGAACAAACGATGATTATTCTGCAGTAGCAAACGAATTGATAGCTCAAGTCGCACCAATCATTGATAAAAACGGTGTAACGCTTAACTTATTACATTCCATACATGAAGATGAATCGCACAACAATATACTGGCTCTGTTGAGGCAGCAAGGTTACGGTGATTCAGAAAAGTATTTAAAAGAATTAAACTGGAGTAACTGGACAAAGTTAATCTCTGGGCAGCTTGATACCATACTGAGCAAAGTTGTTCAACGATTTGATACTCTGTCAAAATACGCTTCGATGAAGGGGTATCAAGTTGCTTACGAAACGTTGCAGGTTCAAGCAAAAAGTGCCAACGGAGTAAAAGCAAAACTACCAGATATCACCACTTCAGGTATGGAGAAGCTGCAAGAGAAAAGTTCAAAACTGATTTCTAACGGTGCAAAGCCAAAAGTCGTGAATAACTTTTCTAATGGACAAACGACTCAGTCCGAAAAAGTATCAGATGTTGTACACGCAGAAAGAACACTACCAGTACCGTTTGCATTGGAGTTGTGTTACGACGACAAAGAAAAAACACCAGTATCGAATGTACCTTATAAACTCACTTACAGTAGTGGTGAGGTCTTTGAAGGCCTACTTAATGGTAAAGGGGTCGCAAGTGTTTATGGGGTTCCTCAGCACGAAGTACCGAAAATTGAGTTCGGTGACCCAGATAAAGCAGCCAAAGCTGAAGCGGATCGTCCGGCACAGTTAGACGTGCTAAAAGAGGAAGTTCAAAAGTATGCCGATTATCTTGTAAAAGAAACCATTGCTTACAATGCTACCCAACCAAGCCCTCAGAAAGAGTTACTTGAAGAGCTAAAGGCACAAACTGAAGAAGAATTAAACGAACTTCGAGCAAGAAAAGCCGAGTTAGACAATGCGTCGACGACAGAATACTTTTGGGAACTTGCTAAATCATCTATCGAAGGTGTGGGAGATGGTGTAACAAACTATGTGCCTGACTTTGGCGAGATTGGCGATTACCTAGATGCGCTAGATATTGACCTCAGCGTATTAATTTATGCTATTACGACTGGTGATATCGATGAGCTAGAAGAGGCGCTAAAAAAGGTTGATAGGGGAGCGTTGTACTTACAAGAAGCGACTGAGGCAATGGAGCGGCTACTTCTAATCATTTCTGATCAGGAAATTAGAGAATATCTGCTAACTATTCCTCAGCTCTATCTGGAAGCATTACCTGCAGATGAAGCGGTGAAATATAGCCTATCCCTAGCGACTCAAAAGGGTATTGATGGAGCGATAGTAGTTGGTGGTACTGCGGCCGGTACTGCCGCTGGCGGTGTCGGTGGCCCCGCAATGGCTGTCTTATTGACAGGTGCAACGACAGCGAGATCGTCAGGGAAAGTCATAGAGCGTTTAGTGCAAGTTCTGAATGATGTGGTTGCAGGCAAAAAGCATTCGAAAAATAACCATAAAGAGAAGCCTGAAGACGATGAGACTAAACTGGAGCGTGGGAAATGTTCACTGTGTGGAAAGCCTATTCGTCCTATAGACAAAAAGCGTGGTAAGAAGAAAAGCAAGAAGACGGCCAATGAGGGCGACGAGTACTGTAGTGCAGAGAAAGGCTATCAGGGAGAGCTCTATGAAAAAGGCCACCCAAACTATGGGTATACAAAAAGAGGTGGAAATTTTAAAAATGCCACAACTGAAGAACGAAAGCATAATCCGTGGAAATTCTTAGGGTATGGCAGTCAATATAACCACCCTTGGTACAGGTTGGTCTATGACAAACAGAATGGTTCCTACACTCGACCACGTCATATTAAAGGGACTGAGGCATATGGAAAGAGCGCACCAAGCGGTATTCTTGCTGCGCATCACATTATTACAGTTAATGAAATGAAGAATAACCACTTCCTTTTTGGGTTCTTACCTCAAGTTGGTTATGATCTTAATGAAAAGCACAATATTACTGTACTGCCTATGCTTCCAGAACTTGGCTGTGATTTAGGTGTCCAGATTCACAATAGTAACCACCCTGACCCATATACACAATCTGTGAAAGCCCATCTCAAGAAGCTTGAAGCCAAAATTAAAGCAGGCAAAGCGTGTAATGGTGACCAGAATACGCTGCATAAATTAGTTGAAGAAATATCTCAAGATATTATCGAGTTGATGAATATTAATATAGGCGGCAAACGGCCTGAAGAAGGGGTTATTTCTAGACCGGAAAAATGGGGAGATGACTATCTTTCTGGTAACAAAGGATGCCGTAACCAACTTAAAGAATCAGAAAAACTGATTACGCATGGGTCATGTATTCATAGGTTAAGCGGAACAAGTCATGATTTACGTGATATAAGCGGTAATGTAGCGCCTTTGCCAAGAGTTAATAAAACGAAGATAGGTAAATAGATGAACTATTATCGAATGATGTGGAAGTTTATAGAAGATGAGGCGTCATTTTCTACAGAAGAGGTTTGGTATCGTGTTCATGATATCTACAGCCCTAATATCAAGGCTTACACTACTCCTATAAAGGTAAGTGTTGATGAAGTTTACGAGCAGCGTCAAATGTCTGATATGTTGAAAGCGATTGACTTTTTGCCTCATAAAAAAGTGGTTCAACAACTGTTATCGCAACAAATTAGCGGCATTCAGTTACTTCCGGCAGAGGTGGACGTAGATGATACTATTTACAATGATTACTGGTTTATGAATGTCTTTGCTCGTTATCCTGTTTTGAACATCAATGAGTCCGGAGCTAAAAGATTCGATGATGACTATGATGCTTACACTAGCTTAGTTCAAACAGTTTTGGATAAAGACAAACTGAGTAAAGTTAATGTTATGCATGACATCTTTCGTTGTTCTGAGTGTCCTGACCATATCATTGCTAATGAAAGAGTAAAGAAATTGTTTGAATCCAATGGCTTTACCGGCGTTGCTTTTAATGAAGTGAAGGTGGTGTAAATGAACTGGAAAAAACAAACATACTTAGGGTCCGAGCTTTTCTCACATAATGTAAAAGTAGATAGCTTACTTAAAACTCCAGACCTTCTTTTCGACTTTACAATATACCCAGGGCTATATGTAAGTGATGATTTGGACCTAGATGAAGTATTTGAGTCACATCACGCAATGGTGAGTGTCTCATCAAAAGAAAATTATGGGTATGAATTCATTCAAGCTGTTCCGAAAGGGCAGTCATCAGATAGCACTTCTCACATAGCATATGATGAAAGTGGGTTGTATTTATCTGAAGCTCTAGTTAATGCATTAATTAGCTGTAAACCAATAACGGTGATGCATAGACAGTTAAGCTTGTGAGCTATTTTCCAGGTAAGTCAAATACGATAAGCGCCGAAAGGCGCTTTTGTCATTGGCATAAGATTTAATCGATAAATTATGTAGATGCACATTCTCAAAAAGTACCGGTGATGCGGGCGGCGATAAAAAAGGCGTCGCATCCGGCACCATAGAAGCCGAAGCAAAATTCATCTCAGCCTCACCAACCGTTAAGTTTGAAGGCGAGGGCGTATGTTGCCTGTCCGATCAAATGACATGAACAAAGCCAACACTTTCTAAAGATGCTTAGAATAGGAAAATACATGAAATACGATAACCAGTATTATTTACTGTGTGAGTCTGGCCATGCCGGTTTTCATATGCTTGGGCAGGCTGAAGATTCTGATGAAGGGCTTGAGCACCTGATGGCTACACGTTCGTTAAAACGGGAAGTAAAAGGTCTTGGCAAGGTGGAAGTGTGTGAGGGGAACAAAAAGAGTTTCTCTCCTTGCGATTATCATGAAATTGCAGAGCAAATGGTATCGGAAAAATTTAGACAAGTATTGTTACCATTTGAGCTTCCGAGGGTCGATTTTTATCCAACAGAAGTGACTAACGGCGACAAAGTCTGGTCGAATTATTTCATGATGCATATTTGGAATAACTATAGAGCTATACATCAAGGGCGTTCAGTCATTGATGGGACATATGTGAAAAATGACTTTTTCTTAGAAGCCCTGTCGCTAGATGAAACGGTTTTAGACAAAATCCCGTTTGAAGAGCGTTTGGTATTTACCTTAGATGAAGATCCTAAGTTTTTGTTCCATGAAACAGTGGTTGATGCTCTAAAAGCGGCAAATCTTACCGGGGTTGGTTTCATAAGGGTTGACCAGTGGGGACCCGCAGCAATGTTTAGTGATGATGACTTCGGTGATTTATAAGTTTTTTCCCAACTAAACAATCGCTTATATGATCTTAGGCGTGGAACAAAAAGCAAGGCTTGTTAGCCTTGCTTATGTAACAAAGATAAATATTCGGAGTTATTAAAAAACGTATTTTTAAGTGAAGTTGCCACTTCTAAAAGTGTTGATTTATTCCCCTTAACTTTCATTTCTATATTAATAAATAGACTGTTACTCAAAAAGGAAAGTGTATTGACGGATGTTTTGAACTTCATTGATCAAATTGGTAATCAAACGTACGAGAACTTCATTAAAGAGAATTTGAGTAATGAAAATTATAAGATTGATGAAGATTCTCTCAACTATAGGAAAATAAGCGTCAGTGATGACGAGTTGATCTTTGAATTCGACCGTAAATCAAACTTACTGTTTTCCGTCGAGGTTAATGGCCTCAATGGGAAGGTCTTTCGACTTCCTGAACCTTTTAGTAGTGTCTTGAGCCGCTCTCAAGTACAGTCTCTCTTTGGAGATCCTATTTACTCTGTACCGTCCAAGAAAATTCTCAGCATACAAACAGGTTGGGTAGAACAATATAGTTGGTCTGATGAAAAAAACTTGTCTGTTTTAGTCTATTATACATACGAAAATGAAGTGATTAATGGATTAATCTTTATGCCAACCTCTGGGGTTAGTTGGGGAGAAGAAGGGTGAGGGATGAATAAGTTTATAGATTTATGGTCTCTAGCTATTAGGTTTTAAGGTGTTAATGACCCCATTATTTTTCATAGAACGAATTGGTACATATACATATCAAGATTTTGTAGATGGAGGGGATTTAAAGGGTGATGTTGAGCTTGACCAAGATGATATTGAGGAGTTTTCAGCGTCAATGGATAAATATGGCCTGACTCTCATCTTTGCCAAAAAAAGATCACTTCTTGTATGTGTTGAAATATTAAATATAGATACTATTTACAACATGCTTCCAACTCCGCTGGAGGTTAGTATGGTTAGAAGTGATGTCTTAGAATTACTCGGTCCCCCTATTGCCTCCAAACCGCCTAGAAAGATAATAAGCCTTTTTACCGGCGGTGTTGATCAATTTAATTATAAGGAGCAAAGCTCCCTAGCTATGTTAGTTTACTATCATTATGAAGGGTTAGGTATAAAAGCCATCAAATTTAAAGATAGTCAGGCAATCTCTTGGGGAAACTCTTAGGATTTAAGTTTTAGACTTTGTTACTAGTAGGAAGTTACTTTAACCTAATTTAGGGCTTCTTAAGATTTATATCAAAGAGGTTTGGGTAAAAGATGCACAGTTAAGCGCCTTTCGGCGCTTTTTACTCTCTACAACCAACACCCACTATCTAGCACATCAATTAATCGTCTCGACAAAAATAACTCAGCGTAATTGGCGTTGGTTTAAAATGAACCACACTAGGGCAAATGGTACACTGTACTCATATAGATACACTGTAAATTAGCGTTTGAACCTCTTCCCCATAACATTGATATTTAGCGTTCAAACGTTGAGAAAACCCATATGCGTTTGTCGTTAAACCTCGTGATTGCATCCACTTTTGTAGCTGTTGCTCCAGTTGATGCTAACTATGATCTTGATTCCCTGCTAGAGATGCCACTGTGCTCGTTAGCAGACACAAAAGTTGTTTCGGCAACTCGTACCTCTCAATCCCTTGCGGACACGCCAGCTTCGGTTTATGTGATTACAGCCAAAGAGATCCAACGCTCTGGTGCTCGTTCTGTGGCTGATGCATTATCTTTGGCACCTGGTCTTCATGTCGCCAAGTTCTCCAATTACGATTGGGGGGTCAGTGTGCGTGGCAATAATGAAACACTTAACAACAAGATGTTGGTCATGGTAGATGGCCGCAGTGTGTTCAATCCAATGTCATCCGGTGTTAATTGGGATTTAATTCCCGTTAGCATGGACAACATTGCCCAAATAGAAATCGTTCTGGGCCCGGTTGGGACAGTGTGGGGTGGTAATGCCGTGACAGGAGTCATCAACGTCATCACTAAAGAAGCAGAAGGCTCGGCAAAAGGGAAGGTGTCAGCAAGCTTTGGTAATTATGGCTACAGTGAATATCAATTGCATCATGCAGGATCAATTGGTGAGTACACCAACTACAGTGTTTATGGTGAGTTTGTTGATCACATGCCTTGGACAAGTGATGAAGCTCGCGTGGCTCCGCTGCAACATTTTAACGTATACACTGAACGCTTTGGTGGCCGATTAGATTATCAAAAGCATGAACACACGTTGAGTGTACAAGCTGGTGGTATTCGCTCTCGCGAAGACTACAACTGGGGTAATTATCAGCCTCACT
The DNA here is from genome assembly GCF_001557775.1 of Vibrio sp. MOR3. Classification (NCBI taxonomy): domain Bacteria; kingdom Pseudomonadati; phylum Pseudomonadota; class Gammaproteobacteria; order Vibrionales; family Vibrionaceae; genus Vibrio; species Vibrio sp. MOR3. Next base: position 108,249 of record NZ_LNRD01000012.1, read on the forward strand.
TTGTCATGCCCGGAGCAGAACCGGTCAACTTTTATGAAACCGAAATGACCATGCAAGAGTACTTCGTTGGGGGGCATCATATTTTTGATCGTCCTAGCGGAGACCGATGGGAAAATGAAGTTTGGTTAACCTACAGCTCTAACGACATTTCACACGATAATGCGCGATTTTTCCGAACAGATCTAGACTCCCATTATACTGTTTCAAATCTATGGGGAACTGAGTTTACTGTTGGTGCCAATATTCGGCTTATTGATGAACAGTTTGGTACTTTCGACAAACACGATGAAATGACGATGCCTTATTTGCGCTTATCGGACAGTCCAGATTTTCTCAACCAATCGTATGGTGTGTATGCCAACTGGAGTATTCCGTTGGACGAGAGAACCAAACTGACATTAGGTAATCGCTGGCAATACAACAACCTTACTCATCATGTCGATCCACAACCACAGGTGCGTTTGAGTTATGAGCTCGCGAATAACCAACGATTGTGGGCGGGTTGGGGTAAAGCAATAGTGACGCCGTCACGATTGGAACTGAACACGTATATGCGTGAAAACCATTATATGGAAAACGTACAGTTCAGCGACGGTAATTACTATGACTACTATTACAGTTACCTATTAAAAGGGAATGAAGACCTAGATGTAGAATCAGTCTCGACCTACGAGCTTGGATACCGTTTGTGGGATGAGAACAAACTGCAATTCAATATTGGTGGCTTTTATACTCGTCATGAAAATATTCGTGTTTATAAAACGGATTCTGCGACACAAGCGATTGTTACTGGTGGCTCATCACCGGGCACGGTTGGTACTGTTGTAGAGCAATACACATCCAGCTTAGTTGATCCGATCTGGAGTGAAAGTTTTGGTGGAGAGGTTTCTGTGAAGTGGCAACCTCGTCAAGACATTCAAATAAACGCCAATTACAGTTACAAGCGTATTGTTGGCCATTGTGAGGGCGCCATTTGCTCTAACAACAAAGCCGTGAAACGTATGATTGAAAATGAGCCAAACCACTTTGTGAATGCACAAGTAATGTGGGACATCACGCCACAATGGTGGCTCAGTGTGACTGGTCAGTATGTTTCTGAATCTAAGTTACACGATGATTACGAGTCGGCTTTGAATCCGGTTAACGTAGCGAATAAAGACTATAACTGGCCGGAAGTGGTTTCCTTTGATGCATCGGTAAGTTGGCAATACAACGATTGTTTGCCACAAATTACAGCGTCGGTAGAAAATCTAGGTGCAGACCAAAGCAAAGAGTTTCCCAACAACTACAACCCTTTCGCTAATGGAACGCAATACTGGCTAACGCTCGATTGGAACTACGCTCAATGGTAAAACGGTTTGAGCGAAGCTCAGCAGTGAAATGGGTAATAACGATTTGGGCACTGCTCAGCGCGACGTTTGCCTTTGCTCAATACGATGATGCGGATCTGAAAGCCGTTTATTTATATCGTTTTGCTTTGCTCGCCGATTGGATGGCGACGGGGGAATCCATCGCCCCAGTTGAGTATTGTGTGTCTGAAAGTGACTCTGTTGGCGAGCACCTTAAAAACATCGTTGCTCGCAAGCCGCAGTTGTCTCGTTACTATGATTTATCAAATCCGGTGACGCCGAACCCCTGCCATATCTTGTACATACCGCAAGCAAAGAAGTCCCAAATCTTATTGTTGCGCGATCAATACCCTCATTCGTTGTTGATCAGTAATGGCGAAGAGTTCGTGAAAATAGGGGGGATGGTCGCCTTTGTTAAGGTAAACAATCGTATTCGTCCTATGGTATCTCGTAGTCACGTCGCGCCAACACAGGTACAACTGCGTGCCCAATTATTGAGTATCTCCTTATTGGTTGAAGATGAGGTCGCGCCATGATCCGCTCTCGTCTCGCTCGTTTGCCTTTAAGGCATAAGATGATGTTGCCTACATGGCTAATGATTACCCTTATTGTCATTGGTCTTGGTACGCTCGCGATTCAATACGTGGTAGTTGCACAAGAAAAGGCGTTAGAGCGCCGTATTGATATTCTTGGCCAAGGGGTGGCGAACACGCTACAAGCGGCATTGATGTTTGATGATGCATACACGGCAAAAGAGCAACTGACCAACCTGAGTTTCGACCCTGACATTATTTCCGCGGTCGTGATCAATCAGCATGACAAAACAATTGCGTCGATAGATGATCTGCCAGCAGGTTGCCATTGGCAAGAGCGTCAGGTGATTTGTTCACATCTCAACGTTGTGATGCGTCATAACGATGTCTTATTAGGCGATGAGAAGTTGGGTGCACTCGAAATATGGGTTTCTTTAGAGAACCTATTAATAAACGAACGGAAAATGTGGTTATCGCTTAGCGTTATCGTTTTCTTACTTTCGTTGTGTGCGTGGGCGTTGGCAAAGTTACTACACTCATTAATTTCATTGCCATTGCTGTCGTTGCATCGTTCTGTTGAGCATATGAGTCGTGTCGGGGTCCTCCGTAAAACATTGCCAGTTTATCATCAAGATGAAGTTGGTAAGCTAACAGAATGCTTTAATGAAATGACCATGAGTCTGGCTGAACGTGAATCACAAGTGGCGCAAGTGTTAAAGCGTGTTGAAGATAAAAACCGTTATATCCATAGTGCACTCGACGCAATGCAACGTTGCGTACTTGTAGTGTCGTCAAATCACCAGGTGACGTACTTCAACCCCATAGCAGCAAAAGAGCTAAAAGGGATGGAATCAAATTCGGACGCGAGAAGCCTCTTGATGAGTCACTTCGAGCCTATGTTGAAAGTAGAGCGTATCCTGTTTGCAATCGATACGCATACTACAGTGAAAGGGTTAGAAGTTCGTAGTGTTGACAAGACTAAGCGCTATTTGATCTCTTGTAACCCGATGGACACAGAAAAGAGCAGCTTGATTCAGCTTCAAGACATTACGGAGCAAACGCTATCGGAGCAAAGACGTAAGCTACTCGATTTAATGTTTGATCAAAACCAAGACGCCATATTGGTATTGAATCGAGCTTTAAGCGTTCAAACTCAAAACCAATCTGCGACACAGTGGTTTGGTGAGGTTAATGCATTAAAAGGTCTAGAATTGTTTTCACCTTTTGAAGTGACGAAAGCGATTAAATTAAGGTTATTGAAAACGGGTCACTACAAAACGCACGTTGATGTAAAAAACCAACAAGGGCGTGTGATGCCGTGTGAGCTGAAGGTTCGCGCTTTGAAGAGTGAAAATGGACGTGCAGAAGCGTTTGTGGTCTCATTTACGGACTTGACGATTGACATCGAGTTAAAACGTTTAAATTATCAAGCAAACCATGACCCATTAACCGGCTTAGCCAACCGCTCAAAAGCGTTACGTCGACTCCAGGAAAAGCATGATGTGGGTGCCTCACAGCATATTTTATTCTTAGACCTAGATGGATTTAAAGCAGTTAATGACCAATACGGTCATGCGGTTGGCGATCAATTATTGAAAGCCGTTGCTCAACGTTTGGTCAACTGTGTGGCGAGAAGGGATCTTGTGTCTCGTCTTGCTGGCGATGAATTTTTGATTGGGGTTCGTGAGGCTTCGAGTTGTGAGCCGATCGCGAATCGCATCATAGAAAGCCTAGCGAAGCCCTTTTACTTTGGCGATATCACTTGCTATATCTCTGCAAGTATCGGTATGAGTTATTGGGCGCGAGAAGATAACTCGACGTTGGATGACCAAATTAACGCTGCGGATATGGCTATGTATCTTGCGAAAAAGGGCGGTAAGAATCAGTACCAAGCCTGTTTAGAGCCTGCTTGTATTTTGGATTAACTTAATAGCCACACACTATGCGATCAAGCGTCAAGTACGAGCAAATAGAGGTGTGGCTTTTAAATGTACGTCATTGTCCATTTTATCTTTTCAGAATAGAGCGCATGTTGTTCTGTTTGATTTTTGAGCGAAAGGCGTTCTGTTGATGATGAGATGGTGAACGCAATTTCGTTGTAGTCCAAGGTGGATAATGTTGTAAGAATGTCCTTACTAATTATTAAAAATTATCATCTTATCAATAAGATAAAATTAATTCGCTAAGTTTCGAAATTTGACATTTAAGCTGTGCAAATTAGTCTGAGCTCCCAAGTCGTGGAAGCCAGTTATGCTTAGCATTTTTAGAAAAAACATCGTATTCATTTTCGCATTCATTGCTATTGCGTCTTCAAACGTTTCGTTTGCCGCGGATGAGCCAAAAGAAACGGTTGTTGTTGGCGTTATTGCTCAGCATTCAGAAAATCCCCAAATAGGGGATGAAATCGGTGCTTTCTACGGGATCAACCTTGAGTATCTGACTAACATCGCCAAGGTCCTCGAACTGAAATTGGAGCTTCGTTCCTATAGCACGATTCCTGCCCTGTTAACTGATATCGAAAATGGTACGGTTGATGGCGCGGTAGGTTTTAGCAAAACACCAGAAAGAAATAACCACTTCTTATTTTCAGAACCTTTTTTCTCCAGCACGATTGCGGTCTGGTACCGCGATAGCAACTATAATCAACGTGATCCTCGAGAGCTTCAGTGGGTTTGTGTCGAGGGAAGTGTCTATTGTGGCGACATTAGAGAGGCGGGTGCAACCAAAGTACGTGAAGTAAAAACGCGCCTAAAAGCATTTGAAGCAGTACGCAGTGGTCGTGCAAATGCACTTATCTCAACGTATGTCGCCATTAATCAATATTTAGACCAAAACGATATTGTAAAAGGGGCAGTAGACATTCCGAGTTGGCTCAACGAGGAAGAAGTCAGTTTTATCACTTCAAAATCAAATCAAGATTTGGTTGACCGAATTAATAAGATCTTGAGCTGGGAACGTCGCGGAAAGAATATTCGCTCGGTCGCGTCGAAGAACCCATATCATGTTAACGACAAACTATTAGTCGAGTACCGTCGTGATCTCGATAGTAATAAAGCCATCACTTACAGCAGCAGCGAAGAAGCGTTCCCGTTTCTTTATCGCAATCCACACACGGCTCGCCTAGACGGTTTCCTGCCTGATTTCATCGACCTAATTCGTTCAAGAACAGGCCTAAAATTTGAGTACATAGAGCCCACGAACAGCTTAGATAGTGGATTGACTGCGTTTTCCTCTGACCTTGTTCCTGTCGCCTATGTTGATCATGTTCGGTCGTCTGATTGGCTAATTACGAAGCCTTTTATGCACAATAACTTTGTCGCGATTGAAGCGCTAGATGTGGAGAATCATCCTCCTCACGATGCGACGTCAGGCATTTTGATGAGTTTAAAAAAACAGGGACTGGTTAACTTAGACTCATGGAAGGAAGAGCGCTTTACTCGTTATGACGACTTGAAGCTACTTCTTAGTGATCTAAAGAACGGCGAAATTGATGTGGCTTACGTACCTGACGACATTGTTCACAGCATGATTGCGCAAGATAACATTGATGGACTGTTGATCAGCGAAAAGGATGTCCTGACGTTGTCGATTGCCTTTGCCGTTGCCAACCACAATACCAAGTTGAAGAAAATCTTGGATAGCATCATCGATACGATTGATGCCAAAGAGATCGACAAGTTGAACCGGACTTACCGCAATTTCAACCTTGTCTATGGCTATGATGAAGAAGAGATTACCACCATTGTACTGTTTGTCGCGGTCATTTTTGCGGTGCTTCTCGCCGTCGTCTACTTCGTATTGGCGCACCTCAAGCTGAAAGTGAACCTTGCTGAGCTCAATGCCACTAATGAAGAGAAAGAAAAACAGTGGTTGATGGGGATCATTCAAGAGATAAACAGCATTGTATTCATCCATGGTGAAGACAACCAGATTCAAATGAGTAACTGCTCTTTGTTCCTCAATCGGCGATGCAATGGTTGCACCATTCTCGAACGAAAAACTGCAAAACCGTTGGTCGATAATGCCCTTGAACTGCGTGAAGTAATCGAAGGTAAACGCATTACCGATACTAGCGCGTCCACCGGTTGCAAAGGTGGTATTCAGCACGTGTACCGCGAGCGAAAAACCATCCTTTCACCAAGCAGCAAGAAAAAATTTGTCCTAACGGTTCTTCAAGATATTACCGAACAAAAAGAACGTGAGTTTGCCTTGATTGATGCTCAGGAGAAAGCTCAAACGGCAGTGCGTGCACGTGAAAACTTCTTAGCGACCATGAGCCACGAACTAAGAACGCCACTGTCTGCGGCGCATGGGTTACTCGACTTATTAGAGCGTCAAACTCGAAGTGACACCAACAAAGAACTCATCACGCAAGCCATGCGTTCTCTTAATCACCTCAACGTGCTGGTGGACGAGGTCCTGGATTATTCAAAGCTTGAAGCAGGACAATTAAAAGTGACACCAGTAAAAACCAACGTCATTACAACCTTATGCGATGTTGTGCGTAGTTTTGAACCCAAAGCGCAGAGTAAGGGGTTGGATTACCGAGTGACTGTTAAACCCTTTACCAACCCTTGGTTAAAAGTAGACGCGGTTCGACTCGTACAAATTACGACGAACATCTTATCAAATGCGGTCAAGTTTACTTCTGATGGTGAGATACGGATTAGCATTGCGCTCAATCAAGAACAACTGATTCTAAAAATCGCCGACACCGGCATCGGTATGACGGAAGCGCAGTTGGATGGGATTCTTCAACCATTTGTTCAAGCGGACGATACGATCACTCGTAAATTTGGGGGTACAGGCCTAGGGCTAAGCATTGTTGATGGCCTTGTGGAATGCATGGGCGGAGACCTTCAGATTAACTCTGAATCGGGACTGGGGACGACCATCGTGGTTAAACTGCCTGTTAAGCTCTGCAAACCCAAAGCGCAACCTTCTATTGTATATAGCTACTCGCCGACATTGCCTGCCAATATTCGCGATTGGTGTGAAGTATGGGGAATGGAAGCAACCGATATTTCCCCAAGCCTTGCTGGAACATTTTCTGAGGAAGGGAAGTACCAAGGGCTTAATTTGAACTGCGGTTGTGACGCCATATGTTCACTAACCGCAGTAGAAGCAAAATATCCAGATACGTTGTTAAGTCTGTTGAGCCAAGGTTGTACACCGACAGTTGAGCCGATTAAGCAAGTAGATAAGGTCTCTTGGAAGCACGGTACGGTCTTGGTCGCAGAGGACAACCCAATAAACCAAAGTGTCATAACCATGCAGCTACGAGAACTCGGCATAGAACCCGTAATTGTGAGCAATGGTTTTGAAGCATGGCAATACGTAAATCAGGACGAATTCGTTACCTTGGTATTAACCGATTTCCATATGCCGGAGATGGATGGTTTTGAATTGGTGAACAAGCTCAAAGCAAATGAGGAGCTGTCTAAAATCCCAGTTATTGGTGTGACTGCAGAGGATTCCCGTCTGGCAAACGAACGAGCGAAAACTATAGGGATCGACGACATTCTCTTTAAGCCATACGACCTTGAGCAGCTTAAGGTGAAATTGCTGCCTTACTTGAGTGAACAAAAAAACAATCTTTGGCCTGAATGGCTAGAGAAGTTTAGAGCGCAGGATGCAAAAGAGATCGCTAATGTCTTTAAAAGCTCGATGACGCAAGACGTAACTAATTTAAAAGCGGCAGAAAGTAAACAAGAGAAGAAACGAATTATTCACGGTATTAAAGGGGCGTTAGGGGCGATAGGCGTCACTATCTTAGCTGAGTTATGTGTTGAAGCCGAACAGGCAAGTGACGTGGATTTCGATTCGCACGTCACAGGACTTATTGACCGGATAGAACACGAAGTTAACCTCGCAGGACACTGGATTAAAGCTCATGAATAAACCACTGAACACGATGGTGATCGATGACCATCCTCTACAGATTACGTTGTTAAGGCAGATGTTATTACGTAACGGTGTTGATGTTGCTACTTATGATAAGGTCGACGATGCGATAGCACATGCGAAACATAACAATTTAGATGTCATCTTTTGTGATTTACAGATGCCAGAGAAAGATGGCATCGACATGATGGAGATGCTCAATCAGATTGGTTACAAAGGCAAAGTTGTTCTAGTCAGTGCGATGGAGCTGACGATCGTGACAGCCGTGCGTGCGATGTGTGAAAGCTTTAGTTTTGAAGTGCTTGGAAAGCTATTGAAACCTTACGAAGAGCAGCAAGTCATCGATATGCTGACTCGAGTTAACCTAGAACCAGTCAAAAGCACCAAATTTAACCAATGCGTAGACGTTCAAGACCAAGAGTTTTTGTTTGCGCTTGGCGAGGGACGCATCAAAAACTACTACCAACCGCTGGCGGATGCGAACAGTGGTGACATTATTGGATTTGAAGCTCTGGCTCGTTGGTTTCATCCCATCTATGGTGTTTTACCACCACATTGTTTTTTGCCGATTGTTGAACGTTGTCATTTGTCCGCCGAGTTGTTTGATGCCGTGTTTAGTAACGCGTTATACGACATTAAGCATCGTGGACTCACTCAAAAAGTCTCAATCAACGTTGACCACGATAATCTTGAAGATTGCGAGTTCGCAAGCCAGTTCATTCAGCGTTGTTACGAAAACGGCATCAGCCCAGACCAATTTACAATAGAAATTACCGAGCGTGATACTTTTCAGACCAGCGCCGCACTCTACAAAAACTTACTCAAATTCAGAATGAATGGCGTGACGGTGAGTATCGATGATTTTGGTACTGGCTCGTCATCGCTAGAAAAACTCGCTCAATTGCCTTTTAACGAACTGAAAATAGACCGCTCGTTTATACAGGGGTTAGTGAATGACCCGAAAAAGAAAAACATCGTGCTCGCAATATGTGCACTAGCAAAAAGCCTCAACATTAGCGTCGTCGCAGAGGGGGTGGAAGACGAGATTACGCTGCAAGCCATGCGCCAATACACGATCGATGTTTGCCAAGGCTATTACATCGATAAACCAATGCCTTTAGAAGCCATAACAATACTGAATTAAAAGAATGATGAACAAAATAAACTGCCTGATCTTTGATGATCACCCACTTGTCTGTATCGCCATTAAATCGCTTGTTGAAAGCCTAGGTATCGCCAATGAAGTGATGACGGCAACAAGCTCAAAAGACGCTTTAAAAATGCTTAAAGAAGGCGATATCGGGCTGCTTATCTTAGACGTGAACCTTGCTGATTGTGATGGTTACGACTTTTATAAACGTATTAAATCCCATGGTTTTAGCGGAAAAGTGATTTTCTTTTCTGCTGAGACTAGCCATATGTATAGCCAAATGGCATTCCGTTCAGGGGCCGATGGTTATGTCTGTAAATCCGAAAATCACGAGATCTTAAAAGACGCTATAGAGGCGGTTGCGAAAGGGTATTCATTCTTCAAGTTCAAACAAACAGTGGAAGAGCATCGAAATGTCCCAACGTTATCAAGCCGAGAAAGCGCGGTGATGAAGTTACTTCTACAAGGAAAAAGTAACCGAGATATTGCCGATGTTCTGTCGATCAGTGATAAAACCGTCAGTACATACAAGCGCAGAGTCATGGATAAGTTCAACGTGAAGAACATCGTGGAGCTTTCAAAAGTCGTTGATACTTAAAGGGTAAGGGATGAACCTGAAAAATATTTATTTGTCTTTTTTCTTTAGTGCGCTTTTGTTTACCACTTCAATGACCATGATCGGTGCGATGTTGATCTCCCATGAAGTGAAGCAGTTTAAGATTTACACTCAGGGGATATCCAAGACCAAGCAAAAAGTCACCTTACTTGGTCTATTGATGGAATCTGAATTGGCACGTTATGAAGGTTCCACAGCTCATGAGATTAATGAACTGACGGAATTCAGTTTTCAAGATGCGATCTACGCGTTAGAGCCGGGCAGCGAACTGGACTATGTCGAAACGATTGCGCGGAAAGTACTGCACGAGGCTGAAGGGTATTTAGCAAACGTTTATGAACGAATTGATGTCGTGCTTTACTTTCGTTCATATACGGCGAGCAAATTGATTCTCGAGAATCCGATTAAAGAGCTTGAGAACTTGTCTGAACCTTTTGATATTGATTGGTGTAAACAAACGTACTCTTGCGTACTCGCGGCATGGAAGGATCAGCTAACCGATCGCATTCTCATTTCTAAACCTTTTAAAACGACGTATTCGGAGAGTAGGGCATTTAGTGTGATTAGCCCTGTTTACTACCGAGGTGAGATTGTTGGTGAATTTGGAGAGCAAATTTTTCTCGATTCACTCAAGGTCGAAGGGAAAGCCCTAAAAGTGGATATCAACAACGGCAACAAACACATCGTTGTTTACTACCCACATTACCCGTGGTCAGACTTCGCATATACACAAAGTTACGTTGCGGATAACAACAACTTAATCGTTTATCAATTTCCATTCAGTAAAATACTGATTGATTTCGGATTCCTGTTCCTAATCATGTTTGTATCTATTTATGGATACTATTCAAAGGCGCAAGAGTCCAAAGAAAGCAAAATTCAATTAGCCAATGCAATCAGTGATGCAACCAAAGATGAATTGACTGGTTTGTTCAATCGTAAGGTGTTCAAGGAACAAGCGTTCAAGAATAAGATAAAAATGACTCCGTTTACTGTGGTTGCTATTGATGGCGATAGAGTGAAACGCATCAATGATAAATATGGTCATCATGTTGGTGACGAGGTGATCGTGATTATTGCGGATGCGATGAAGAAAGTGTTTAGAGTGTCTGACTACTTGATTCGCACGGGAGGGGATGAGTTTATTGCGATTCTACCAGGATGCAGCGAGAGTAAATCTCTGATGTTGGCCAAAAAGCTGCAAAATGCCGTGACAGAGAACCGTTTAAAAAGCTTAGATATTAATGTAAGTGTCAGTACCGGACTTGCCATGAGCAACGAACACGAGACGTTAAATGATGTGATCATGCGCGCGGATGAGGACCTTTATGAAACAAAACGGCATCGTAGTTACTCTGAAACTGTGTCTTAAACGGGAAAATCAGTGTAAATGACTATATTGTTATTAATTGAAAAGATAAGAGTTTGATAAACTTGACCAAAACGTGACTTTGGTCTTCTATAGTAAAGCAGCTCATTCAAAGGCTGCTTTCTTTGTATTTGGCCGAAACTAATTATAAAAAACACAACTTTAATCTTTGATTCTACTTGGTAACCACACTGTGAATAAAGATCTCGACCTAAATCTCCTCAAAATACTGGTGCTGTTAGAGCGTCATCGTCAACTTAAACCTGTTGCTAAGGCATTGGGTAAAAGTGAAGCCTCGATCAGTAAATACCTCACTCGTTTGCGGACACAATTAGAGGATGAGTTGTTTATCCGTCATGCACATCATTTTGAACCGACAGATTATTTAAAGCGTAAACTTCCTGAAATTACAGGGGCGCTTGATCAACTTGAATCGTGCTTAGTTCGACGTGAGTTTGACCCGCTTTCATACGAAAAGAGCATTACGATTTGTTTGCCTCAATCCGCTCAGTACTCATTTGGACACCTTTTGCTTGGGGATTTGATGTCTTTGTTCCCTAATGCTTACATCACTGTATCAAGCAGTACCGACCACACGATTGAAGATATCTTGGAAGATAAAGTAGACATACAATTGCACTACTTCAACGAAGAGTATCCTAAGTCAATCCATCAGCAATTTATTGGTTATGCGCCAGCTGTTGTTGTTGTTCCGGAAGAGCTCGGTATTAGCGATTTAGAGAAAGCGTGTGATCTTCCTTTCATTTTATTAGAAATGAATGGTTGGAAGGATCGAGAACAAGTGACGAAGCGCGCGTTGGAGAAAAGCGGAATAAACATTAACCGTGTGGCAACGATGGGAAATATCACAAGCTTATTGCAGGCGATTAAACACCAAGGTGCAGCGACAATTTTGCTTGAATACCAAAGACCCATTAACGGTTTCAATTTTATCTCTGTACCAGAGAGCTTTTACCCAGATGGTCGCCCTAAAGTGGTGGTACAGATGAAACAAACTCATCGCTACAATTCAATGCATCAGCTACTGACGGATGCCATCTCGAAGTATGTCAATGTCTAACAGCATAAGCTGCCGCACTCTTCTTGAGGAAGGGTGTTGAGCAGTTCAACAACGGATTCTGCGTGGTACTTTTTCAGAATGCGTGTTTTGTAAGTACTGATGGTTTTCGCACTTAATGACAGTTGCTCAGAAATCTTTTTATTTGAGTAACCTTGCGCTAAATAATGGAAAACCATCGCTTCTCGATTCGATAAAGTGACGTTACCTGAGGACTGGTTGTGCGTCGCTTTAAACATCGAATATCCGCGTGTTACGCTGAGAACCGCATCCATGATGGTTGCTTTCGCCTCATTCTTATTCAAAAATCCGTGTGCACCCATCTCAAAGGCCGCTTTAGATAAACTTGAATAATCACGGGATGAAATAAACAGGATCTTTCCTTGATAGCCAGTTGCAAGAATATTCTTAGCTAAACGCATACCATCTCTATCACCTAGCACAACATCCAGAATAACCAAATCAATTGGTTGGTTACGAATCAACTCCATTACCTCTGCGCTGTCTGTTGATTCAACGACATTCACGGATTTAAATGCGCTTTGAACGAGAGAAGCCAGAGCCTCACTATATAACGGTTGGTCGTCGATAATAAGAACGCTATTCATATTTATGCCTCACCTTATATTTCAATTTACTGGCCGCATCCCTTCAGCAGTCATTTAATGTGGAAGAATTGTAGGAAAAATCTGTGGCGAGCGGGTGAAAATGACAATTTCACTATTTGAAACTTGTCGTCTCAATTGTGAGATGGTGTCGCAGTAAAAATAATGAAATCAATTAGATGCAGGATGAAAGATTCGCAGTGTTGCATTGACGTCCGTCTCTTTCTTTGGGGTCGGAAAAAGCTTACAAAAACTTAAAATCCTATAAAATACAATGACATACCATTTCTTAATGAAAGGTGTTAATTTGCGGTAAAGAAACGTGTTTTTTACTATTTCTTCCTTGCTGTTCTTATGGAGTAGGCGGAATGCTAAATAGGATTAAAAAAATAAAACACAAATTTTACCTGATTTTAAGTACCGTTATTTTGGTGCTTTTTGCGATAACCGCAGTCGGTGTACTTACTACCAACCAAATCAATACAAACTTTATTCACTTTCAATCGATTAATAGCAGTGCATTTGAAGCAACTGAAATCGAAGCGAATCTTCTAACTGCAAGAATTAATGCATTAACCTATCGAACAAACCGAGATCGCCTATTTTTCAATCAAGCAATGGAGGCGTTAAATCTGGCTAAAGACGAGGCGCAAAAGCAAGCATTAAGTTCGGAGGATGATGAACGTAAGTTGCGCTTTGAAAAGGTTTCGTTTCAGCTTGAACAGTATATGGTGCACTTGGGAGAAGTTTCTCAATTAATGGCGAAAAGAAATACCGATGTGAATGCTTTAGTTTCTTATCAAAAAGAGATAGAAAACAAACTCATGCGCCGTTTGAACAAACACACAACTGAGCGAGGTTTGATAGCAGATGCGACTTTGGTGTTTAAGGCGCTTACGCAAGAAGCAACGGAATACTTGTTAACCAACAGCGAGCAAGACTATGAGCAATTTGAAGCGAAGCTGGATCACTGGAAGAGATTCATGATACAGCTTCATTTTGTTGATCAAGACAAACTCAACGAATTAACTGGACACCTTTCAACTGCGTTATCCAGTGTTGCAGAAACCATTCGAGCAAGGAATCAACGTTGGGATGCACTTAAAGATATTGGTTTTGAAATTGCGGACCAAATCAACGCAATAAAATTGGATGCAGTTAATGACCAGAATGTTTTAAAGGAAGAAATTCAACAAACGACAGAACAAGCGACGATGAATGTAGCCTTGGCATTGTTGATTGGTTTACCTGCAGTGACGTTTTTGTGTCTATTTATCTCTAAAGACATCACGAACAATGTCATCTTTGCAAAGCAAGTAGCGGAGAAATTGAGCCGAGGTGAAATTAGTGTAGAGCAGCAGCATGCAAAAGGCAGTGATGAGGTTTCTGAAATGCTTGTTGCGTTACACAACATGGAAGAGCAGCTGTATAAAACCGTTTCTGAAGTTATCTCTTGTAGCGATCTTCTTGCTTCGGCATCAGAGCAACTTTCTGCAGTAAATTCCGAAATCTTGAGCAATGCGCAGTCCCAGCAATTGGAAACTGACCAAGTAGCGACAGCGGTGAATGAAATGACGGTGGCGATTGCAGAGGTAGCACAAAGCGCAAACGGAGCGTCACGGGAAGCAGAAATTGCATCGGAGGTCTCCGACAGAGGGCAGAGTGTAATGAATAGTGCGATGCAACAAGTTGGTGGACTTGCTGAACAGATGGGAAGCATGAGTCAAGAAGTTGGTACGCTTTCTAATGGTACTGCGGAAGTGGCAGACATTACCGAAGTTATCCAAACCATAGCTGAACAAACGAACTTGTTGGCGTTAAACGCTGCGATTGAAGCTGCACGAGCGGGCGATCAAGGTCGGGGCTTTGCTGTTGTTGCTGATGAGGTTCGTCAATTAGCGCAGGAAACACAAAAAGCGGTCGAAAAGATTGGGAATCGTATTACTACGCTGCAACAAAATACCTCTCAAGTGGTTGAATCTATCGATGCAGGCCAGCACATGTTGGAACAAACTGTGCAGCAATCGGCTTCTGCCAATGATGCGTTTTTAAGTATTTCATCAAATATTGATCAAACGAATGCATTGAACACACAGATTGCAGCCGCGACAGAAGAGCAATCTGCGACCGCAGAAATGATCAACCAAAGTGTTGTCTCTGTTCGCGATCAAGTTGACCAGACGGTAAATATGATTCAAGACAGCAACCAAGCCGCCGATGAATTGGCGAAGATGTCGATAAACCTCTCTGATCAGATTCGTTTTTTTAAACTGCAATAAAATAAGAAGGGCAGACGCGATTTTGTGTCTGCCTTTGTATTTGCGCTTGCAGGAGGAAGATGATTACGTAAAGATCCCTTTTTTGTTCTATTTTGAGTCTGTTATGAGCCAACCTTCTTTTGAATCCATTGTTCACTCCCGTCGTTCTGTACGTAAGTACGATGCCAGTGCTGAATTTAACCACAGTGATGTCGCGGATGCCCTTGAGCTGACAACATTAAGCCCAAACAGCAGCAACATGCAGATGTGGGAATTTCATCGTGTTATTTCATCTGAAAAACGCGAACAACTTGCAGAATTTTGTATGGGGCAAAATGCAGCGAAAACGGCAAATGAACTGGTTGTGTTTGTTGCTACGACTCATAACTGGCAAGAGCGCGCCAAGCGCAACGCAGAGACTGTGCGTCAAGCTTTTGAAAACCGTGACGACGCTGCGGCTAAGCGCGCTCTTAAGTATTACGAAAAATTGATTCCAATGGTTTACAACAATGATGCATTTGGCCTTCGTGGCGTTGTACGCAAGTTATACAGTTGGTGGTTGGGGCGCAATAAGCCAATGGTTCGCGAAGTCAGTAAGTCGGATATTCGTGTTTGTTTGCACAAGAGTGTTTCTTTAGCCGCGATGACGTTTATGTATGCGATGCGTGAAAAGGGGTACGACACGTGCCCAATGGAAGGCTTTGATTCAAAACGAGTAAAGCAGCTTCTTGGGTTACGTGGTAGTGGCCAGATCACCATGATCATTAGCTGCGGTGTAAGAAGTGAAGAAGGCGTGTATGGAGAGCGTCATCGCGTTGCCAACGACAGCGTGATTAAATCACATTAATTAACACTAAACTTTTCTGTCGCTATGCCGTTAACAGTAGTGAGTAAACTGCGATATTGAGTCGTTGAATGTGTTTTGTTCAAAAATGAGACAAAATTTCAGCATTTGATAGAGAAGTGTGCAGTTCGCATCCTTTTGATTATTTACAAATTCTGTCTCAACGACTACAAAAGGACTCTTGGATTTTTCGCCTGTGAAGTGATTCTCTGTGGCATTGCATCAAGCCTATTTTTCTTGATGCGTATTTTGGATAATTGGGTTTATGAGTAACGTAACCAGCACCATTTTGACTGAAAGTGGCACCAATGAACTTGAAATCATTGAGTTCCATCTAGAAAAACAAATGCCAGATGGCAGCACAAAAACATGTTTTTACGGCATTAACGTCGCTAAGGTTCGCGAAGTGATTCGCGTCCCAGAGACGACTGATTATCCGAACGCCCAACCGCACATGATTGGTGTCTTTTCTTCTCGTGAAGTGCTTACGCCTCTTGTTGATCTTGCTGGTTGGTTAGGTGTCCCGACACGCCGTGATTTAGAACGTAAGTTTGTTATCGTTACTGACTTTAACAAGATGACTAATGGCTTCTTGATCGACAGTATTTCTCGTATTCATCGTATTTCTTGGAATGATGTTGAATCTCCAAGCCAGTTTCTAGAAGCTGGGGAGCAAGATTGTGTCGTTGCCGTTGTGCGTAAAGATGGCAACTTAATCATGATTCTCGATTTCGAAAAAATCATTGCTGACATCAACCCAGAACTGAGCATGGAAAAATACGATGTGACGGGCGATAAATCGGTTGATTTGAACCAGCGAATGGTTGGCAAACGTAATGCTAAAACTATTATGGTTGTGGATGACTCTGCATTTATTCGTTCTTTGATTCAAGATACCTTGGCTTCTGCGGGTTATAACGTGATCACTTGTAAAGATGGTGGTGAAGCGTATGAAAAGCTAATGAGCTTGATTGAAGTGGCGAAAGAAGAAAACTTACCAGTGCGTGAGTTGCTTGATGCTGTCGTCACTGACGTTGAGATGCCTCGTATGGACGGCATGCACTTAGTGAAACGACTGCGTGATACAGAAGCGTACAACCAAACTCCAATTGTGATGTTCTCTTCTTTGATGAGTGAAGACAACCGCGCGAAGGCATTATCTCTTGGTGCGAATGACACCATCACCAAGCCTGAGATAGGCCGTATGGTGAATATGATGGATAAACACGTGTTTAATTTTGCGTAGTCTATCCGACAGTGAACAAAAAGGCTGCCAATTTGGCAGCCTTTTGTTTTATTAAGGACAAGGAAGAATCTCTAGCGTGTAGCTCTCATTCTCTGATTCTGGCGGTCCATATAAAATGCCACATTGAGTAAGGCTAGCGCGGGGTTCATCTGCTGCAGCAATAACCATTTCACGTGTACTTGAACCCGATGGATGTCGGATAATCTTCCAATCTGAGTCCGAACCATCAATTCCCTGAACTAATAATGGAAGGCTATCATTGTCCGCATCTGGGTAGCCGTAAAGAAATACACAGTACTTCGAGCCATTTAGCTCACAACCATCGAAAGGCAGTGCTTGCATTGGTGTTTTGCCGTGTGTGTTTTTGTTTGAAACATAGGCAAGGTGCTCTTGCCCTGTAGTTGCTAGTTTTGCATACCCGACGCCTAGGCCAGAAGCTATCGCACCTTTCATCCCTTCCAAGCGAGCTTCACGAGCATCGTCTTGAATGTTTAAAAAGCGCGGAGCAGCGGTGACAGCCAAAATACCAAGGATAACGATAACAACAACAAGCTCAATTAAAGTAAAACCTGATTTTCTTTTCATAAATCATCTTTTAATTAGGTTGATACGATAGTCTAATGTTTTTAATTTATATGGTGCTATAGACTATTAATTTCCATAAATGGTGAATTTATATGGTACATCCACTCTAAAATGGAGTGTGATTATAGTTCCGTTTATTTGTGCTGGATAGTGTGGAAATCGTAAATCTAGCGTTGCAAATCTGTATGAATTGTAAAGTCGTAGAAACTGAGACTAAGAAGTTCAAATGTTGACACATTTTGATTGTGTTTTAGTGCGCTTTGATGAATCCTACGCAGGGCGAGAGTGGGGGAATTATTACTATCTGATATTCATTCTGCTTTCTAATCATAAAATCAAATATAAGAATGACATCGATGGAATTCGATTCTACAAACTTGCTTGCTATGGGGCTGATCTTCTTAGGCTCTTACGTTCAAACCGCGATTGGATTTGGCCTTGCTATTGTCGCCGCGCCACTACTCATTCTCTGGGCTCCAGAGTATGTGCCTGCACCTATCTGTTTGGTCGCATTGTTTATCTCGTTAATGAATGCGATGAAGCACAGAAGCAGCGTCGAAATTGGCGGTTTAAAGATGGCACTGATTGGACGTGTTCCCGGATCAATTGCTGGTGGCGTCTTACTGTTTTTCGTTTCGACAGAAGCATTAACTTTATGGATTGGCTTTTTGGTTCTGTTTGCCGTTTCCGTCAGCGTGTTGCCATTTCGTATTGAACCTACGCCAGGTCGTATGACTTTTGCTGGATTCTTTTCTGGTTTATTTGGTACGAGTTCTGCTATTGGTGGACCACCAATGGCGCTTTTATTGCAACATCAAGAAGCAAATCAGTTACGTGGTAACCTGTCAGCGTTTTTTGTGTTCAGTTCTATTATCTCTTTGATTGTTCAGATCCCTGTGGGTTTCTTTAACTTACATCATCTGGTGATTACTTTGCCCTTGCTACCAGCGGCAGCACTTGGTTACTGGTTAGCGGTAAAAACAACGCAGTCTTTACCAAAAGAAAAGATTCGTTTTGGCGCTCTCACACTGTGCTTTGTTAGTGGTATTACTGCGGTGATCCAAGGTCTCTCTTTGTAGTTATCCTAGAAGGTCAAATTCGCTTTACAAAACGCGTTCTCACTATAGAATCGCGTCACTTTTCTTTGTCGAGTTAGTTATGAACAACAGTCGTTACGGCAATTTCATGGCAGCGTTGTCCTTTGTAATCTGGGGATTACTGCCTATTTACTATCGTTTTTTACCTAATGCTTCAATGGATGAACTATTGGCACTGCGCATTATTGGTTCAGTTCCGGTTGGTTTTATTATGGTTTTGGCGATCACCCGCCATTGGCCTAAATGGACGGCAATTTGGCAAGATAAAAAATCACTATGGTATACGTTTGTTGCCAGTAGTTTGATGTGTATATCCTGGGTGGCGTTTACGTGGGCGTTAACGAATAACCGTGTTATTGATGCTAGCTTAGGCTTTTTTATAGGCCCGCTTGTCTCAGTGGCCCTTGGGGTGTTTGTCTTAGGAGATAAGCTTTCAAAAGGGCAGTTTATTGCGATATTACTGGCATCAATTGGTGTTATCTACCAGGTGATTCAATATGGTCAGTTACCTTTAGTTGCGTTGACGATGGGGTTGTTCTTTTCACTCTATGGCTTATTCAAGAAAAAGATCAATTATGATTGGAGTACAACGCTTTTTGTCGAAGCCATTGTGTTAACACCGTTTGCCTTAACGTATTTATTCATTAAACAGTGGAGCTTTGGTCAGCTAGCATCAACGGTTGATGTAACAACATTTATGCTCTATTTGGGGAGTGCTCCGGTTACGCTATTACCGTTAATTTTTTACTCCATTGCTATTCGTATTACTAACTTATCAACGGTTGGTTTAATGCAATACATCGAGCCGAGTTTACAGTTTGTTTTAGCCGTTGTATTTTTTGGAGAAGTATTCGATAGCGTAAAAGCCGTGACATTTGCATTTATTTGGGTAGGGCTGCTATTTACTATCTTTGAAGGGATCGCCAAACTTGCCAAGCGTAAAAAGCTTGCCGACCACTCACTTTAATTGATTCCTTCTTTAGATTCATAGGGCTAGCTTATATTTAATATATAGTTAACCCATAATGAACTCTAAAGAAGGAATTGTCATGATTACCGCTCTCTACGCTTCTGTCCTCACATTACTGCTCATCTGGCTTGCTTTTCAAGTCATCAAACAAAGACGAAGTAACAAAATTGCTTATGCTGACGGGG
Source organism: Vibrio sp. MOR3 (assembly GCF_001557775.1). Lineage (NCBI taxonomy): Bacteria > Pseudomonadati > Pseudomonadota > Gammaproteobacteria > Vibrionales > Vibrionaceae > Vibrio > Vibrio sp. MOR3. Next base: position 128,038 of record NZ_LNRD01000012.1, read on the forward strand.
GCGTTGAAGCGCTTCAAATTGCTCGCAGTGCGCAAAGTAATGCAAGCGAATATATTCCCATCACCCTCATTCTCATGGCATTACTTGAATACAATGGCGCCCCAGTCTGGTGGATACATCTTGCTGGTATCACGTTCGTCATTGGCCGCGTCATTCATGCAAAAGGGATACTTGGAGAAGAGCTGAAAGGTCGTGTTACCGGGATGAAGTTAACCTTCTTGACTATGATTGGTTTAGTTGCACTTAACTTAATCTACTTGCCCTACGATCACTTATGGTAAAAAAATCAACGTATTTACCCCCAGCTTGGCTGCTTGTTCTGGTTGGCTTAGTACTGAACATAGCAGCAATTATCTTAACCAGTGTGGTGTTGGATAAACTTGGAAAAGAGACAAGCCTTCTTGCTGATCAAAAAGCTGATAATCTTTATTCGATTCAACTTGCTTGGAACAGGGTTGAAACGCTAGAGCGAAAACGGGAAGTGCTGTTATTGCATTTACATTTAGCTCAAAGCCAGAGTGTCTCCGAAGAAATGAACAAGGTACTCAGAGCGCATTTGTCTGCTTGGACTGGTGAAAAGGTCAGCCCAATCGAAATCACTCAACTTCCAACTCTGATGGCAGAAATTAATCACGCTCAAGGTAACGATCGAAATAGAATTGATGGCTATTACCTTGAAAACTTGGAGATCAGTAAAGTGATGTCAGAGTTGGAGGAAAACATGGCTTGGTATAAAAGTATTGGCTTGTTTCTTCAAGTGTTTGGTTTAGCGTTAATTTTAGCGAGAGATTTGGCTCGTAACCCCTGAATTTTTCCTTATTGGTTGCTATTTGCGAAAATACGTTCGCATATTGCATTCTCAGTAATGCTCAATGGATTATTATTCATGGTGATTAATTGATATTAGTTGAATATCAATTGGTTAAGTTGTAACTGAAAATTGGCACATCTAATGCTTGAGTTAGAGTGACCCTTTAAGCCGAGGGTCACCTAGCCAACTGACGTTGTTAGTGAACTAGATTGTTCACAAGTATATATAGCCAATCACATCTTTTGTGGTTGGCTTTTTTTTCACAATCAATTCACGGATGAATTGTTACAGTTTCGGGTCGAAGAGTCGCGATAGCTGTGATAGTTTTCGCCCGAGTTGAATCATAATTGGTTGTATTAATGAAGAAAATTGTACGTTTGGTTGGTGTGGCCTCCATAATGGGGTCTCAGTCTGTGTATGCAATGAGTGAAAAAGATTGGGATATTCTGACTGACATTGGTGCGTATGGCCTGGTTGCTACCGCAGCGGCCGTCCCTGCTTACAAAGGGGATTGGGAAGGCTTTTGGCAAGCGGGGTTCAGCATTGGTGCTGCTTCAGGCATCGGTTTGATCGGTAAAACCACTATAGATGCAGAACGTCCGGATAAAAGTGGTAACGACAGTTTCCCATCCAACCATACGGCTAACGCTTTTGCTTCGGCAACAAACCTTTATTTACGTTATGGTTGGGAAGCTGGTTTACCTGCATATGGTGTTGCAGCACTGGTGGGTGTAGGGCGTGTGGAGGCCAAAAAACATTATTGGCGTGATGTTCTTGCTGGTGCAGCTTTAGGTACGTTGAGCGCGTATGTCTTCACTGATGCTTATGATGAAAATGTGCAGCTTGTCCCATGGGTGACGAGTGAAGACGTTGGTGTATCGCTGACTTATCATTGGTAATTTTGTACGAGCACGATCAAAAGAGCCTCGGCATACCCGAGGCTCCTGTATTATGACTTTTCGTTTCTAAGTGCAGTTTTTAGAACTGGGCCTTAATCCAAATCATACGGTGGTCTGAAGAGACATCTTTGCCATTGCCGTACTTACCGATACGGTCGTCGTTAAACAGCTTGCGACCTTCTTCATATGATGCTGCCCAGTAAACACCAGAATCAGCCACATTTAGGTTCGCTGATGGCATCGCATAGTCAACACCAAGACCGAATGTAGACGTAATGCGGTTTGGAATTGGGTGTGTTGAGTTTTTGTCTACCGCGTGCTCGGCTGCACCATAGCTTGTTGGGTAAAGCTCGCCATTCATCACATCTTGGTTTACCAACGGATCATTGTGGAAGTCTTGCATGATTTCACTAAAGCCATCGCCATCCAATGGGTCAAGGTTTTGGTCACCCATCATCACAAACTTCGCACCTTCAGCTAAGCCACCTTTGTTGCCTGCATCATCGTAGAAGTATTCTTTACCTTGTACATAGTGATGCCAGAACTCAACTTCTGCACCGTTTTGAACTTTGTTTTTACCTGGATCGAATACCGGTGGAGTAGGGTGAGACATCAAAAGATGTACAACTTCGTCGCCTTTTTCTGTTGGGATAATAATCGGTGCATCTACGTGGTTTTTAGAGGACAGACGAACAACATCCCACTCTTCTGCTGTGTACCAATCGTCACCACAGGCCATGCCATCAGGGATCGTTTGTGAACCGTCACAGATAGTGATGGTTGGGATTTCTGCCCCTTCCATGTCTTTCCACTTGAACTCTTGGAAAGTTCGTGTGTTTTCTGTGTCAATTTTGTATTTAGACATCAGTGCAAATGCGTATTGACCATGATAGAAACCAAAGCCCCATGCATCGCCAGGAAGTTGGCCTGCAGTGCCATTGTTATCTAGGTCAAGGTCACTGTTTAAGCCTGTGTTGGTTGAGTAAGATTCCGCATAAGGATACTCAATAGGCTCAAGGTTAGCTTCGCCACCGGCGCCTTCAAGGCTTTGTGCGATAGATAGGTAGTTTTTCTGGAAACCTTCCAGTGCGACTTTATCTTCTCCAGTTCCATCATTATTGAATTCCGCCATCATCAGAACATCAGGTCGGTTTTTTTGAATGATGGCTGCGACGTTACGAATTTGAATGACTTTCTCAGCCATTGTTTTATCTTCGTCGGCGATTGTGCCGTCAAGGTAAGCCGTTACCAGCTCAGTTTGCTTTGCTGGTTCAACTTGCATTTCTGCAACGAGGTCTTCAAAAGTACTACGATCAAAAGAGAGGTTATAAGTGGCGATCTTTACTTCTTTAGGTTGAACATCTACGTATTCAGTGTCGTCGTTGCAGCCAGTAAGTAACGCAGCGCCGATTAGGAGAGCTAAAGGGGTTTTGATGTATTTCATTAGTATGCAATACCTTATAATTGGGTTCGCGCAAATACTAAAGTTATCAGTAGCTTTTGTAAGCGATCTTCGTCACACAAACGATTGCGTAGTTGCACTAATGATCAGGTTTTGTGTGATTAATGCAATAAGTGCATCATTTTCAACAGTAGAAGGTTATATACAATCTGTTAAATAACGATGTCTATTTTATTTAATTGGAATGGATTTATAGCGTTAATTGATTGAATGAAGTGGATTTTGTGCGCATACAAACTGAGTTTAGGTGAGAGACGTTTTTCTTTATACTACGCACGTACCAGAAGTGAGGACGACCTCACCGCTCTCATCACTATCGGGGACGGCCCCATTTGTTAGGGATCTCTCAATGGCTTGGGCAATTCTTTTTCTTGCGGGTCTATGCGAAGTCGCATGGGCTGTTGGGCTTAAATATTCTGAAGGCTTCAGCAAACTTGGCGCATCAGTATTCACCATCGGTTTTATGGCGTTAAGCTTTTGGTTGCTTGGTATTGCGCTTAGAACGTTACCACTTGGTGTTGCTTATGGTGTTTGGGTGGGCATTGGTGCGATAGGAACGGCGATTGCCAGTATCTATTTATTTAATGAGCCAGCGACATTGGTCAAGCTCATAAGCTTACTGTTGATTGTTGCTGGTATTGCAGGCTTAAAGTTTGCGGCTTAAGTTCTCAATCATTGATAAGTAAAAGCCAGAGTCAGACTCTGGCTTTTCGCATTTTAAAGCAGGTTCTTGCCTTGTTAGCGTTTCATAAATGGCAACGTTAAGTGTTGTCCAAATACGTTGATAAGCGCGCCCGTAACAATCAGTGCTCCTCCTAAGTAAGTCCAAGCGGACGGTAACTCACCAAAGAACACGATCCCCAGCAGTACTGAGAATATGATTTGGACATAAGAGTAGGCGGAGGCTTTACCGGCTTCCTGAGTTTGCATGGCTTTGGTTAAACCAAGTTGGCCAATTTGGGTAAATACACCAACGAGAACGAGCATCAAGGTCAAGTGCAAATCCGGCATCACGAACTGATCTCCGATGAGCAGGATAGATGCTGGAAGTGCAACCAATGGAAAATAGAAAATAATAACGGAGCTGTCTTCTGTCTGACTGAGTTTCCGAACAATCACGTACGCAATCGAACTACCAAATGCACCTAATATCGCGATCATAACACTAAACATCGGAAGGGCATGTTCAGCATTAGGGCCCGTTTCCGAACTGACCATGACATAGACACCCAATAAACACAGCACAATACAAATTAGAGTCGAAAACTGAATGCGCTCCTTAAGGAAGAAGACCGCGAGCAGTGCAGTAAATACAGGATGAATGTACTGAAAAATGGTCGCTTCTGCTAAGGGTAGCGTAGTAACGGAATAGTACACACACATGAGCGCCATCGTGCCAACCGCGCCTCGCGCAAACAACAAGGGTTTGTTATTGCCCCAAACTGATATGCCTTTGCGTTTTACATCTAGGTAACTGATCACGAGTGAAACTAAAGCCCTCGCTGCGACAATTTCAAATACAGGTATGCCATGTAAGCTGACATGCTTAACAGTGGCTGACATGAGAGCGAAACCAAAGGCAGAGAGCACCATAAAGCGCACACCAATGGGAATCATCGAATTGATTGAATTAGGCATCTTACGGCTCGTTTATTGAGGGAGATCGCACTTTAGCATACTAGACTGACAAAAAGATCAGCACCTTGTGATTAAGGCTCCGGATCTTATTGAAGCAAGGTAGACTGTCTCGTTCAGATATAGAAACAATAAATACATAAGGAGAAAGGGATGATTCCTATTCAAGCAACGCATGTATCTGGTGTTGTGATTTCCGAATTCGACGGCATCAAGAAAATGTTGTTATTAGAGCGAGTCAAAGGTGGTTATTGGTGTCATGTAGCTGGTGGGATCGAAGAAGAGGAAACTGGTTGGCAAACGATCGTTCGAGAGCTCAAGGAAGAAACACAAATTGAAGACGTCGAGCTTCACAGTGCGGATTTTCTTGAGCAGTTTTATGAAGCCCACAAGAACCGAATCATGGTCATCCCTTGCTTTGTTATGTTTTGTAAACCCAACCAAGAAGTGGTATTGAACCACGAACATACCGATTATCGTTGGTGTTCGTTAGAAGAGGCAAAACAACTTGCTCCTTTTGCTAACCAGCATCAACTCTATGATCATGTGTGGCAAAATTATGTAGATAAAGCACCAACACCATTTACTCTTATTAAACAGAGCTAGATTCAAACAGGAATAACGATGTACGAAGGGTATGAAACGAGCCAACCGCTGCAGATTTCTGAACGTATTACGATAGAGCCATTAATGACCAAGCACGCCAATACGTTACTTGAAGTTGTCAATAAAAGCCGCGACAGCCTGTCTCGTTATCTGCCATGGACAGAGTTCGTAAAGAATCGACGCGAAGCCGTGCGTTATATTTCTCAACGTATCAACAGTCGTGTAAGCGAAGCACACTGGTTTGCGCTTTTACTGGATAATCAATTTGTCGGCGTTCTCGGTATTAAAGGTGTGAACGAAGAGACACGCGTAACCGAGGTGGGGTATTGGCTTGCAGAAAGTGGGCGTGGTCATCGTGTCGTCAATCAAGTGCTCTCTGTCATCATTCCGTTAGTGAAGGGAAGAGGGCACGCGAGCTTGATTCAGTTTCACTGTATGGAAGATAACATCGCGAGTATTAAAGTAGCGGAACGAGCGGGAGCCTCTTTGAAAGAATACGTTGATCATGATTTTGAAACGTTGGATCCGTCTCAACGATTAGGCATTTATGAACTGAAACTAGCTGAAATTAATGCTTGATAAACATAGCCTAAAAGTAAATGTGGCGATATAAAAGAAAGAACAAATAGCAAAGGAATAGAGCGATGGAAATAAGCATTCGTCCCATTACTTGGCAAGAAGCAATGCCTATTCGCCATAAGGTATTGTGGCCCCAGAAGGCTATCGAGCATTGCATAGTAGAGGGTGATGAAGACGCTGAACACTTTGGGGCGTTTGTGAATGATGTTTTGGTTGGGATTGCCTCAATCTATCTTGATGACAACAAAGCAAGACTGCGCAAATTTGCGGTGTTACCGGAGTTTCAAAGATTAAGCATTGGCTCTTCCCTGATTCGATATATTTTAGCGAATTTACAGTTGTCACCCGTTGAATATTTTTGGTGTGATTCGAGGGAATCTGCTCTGGTTTTCTATGGAAAGTTTGGGATGCAAGTTGAGGGTGAACGCTTCTACAAATCTGAAATTCCTTACTACAAAATGAAGCTTGCGCTTTAAGCAAAATAATCTGAGTTTGAACTCTAACTTCCTTATTGCGTTAATAGTCAGAATGTTGCCCTTGTGTTAACGTTGAACTGTACATAAGTGCGACATTGCCCGTTATCGGGTGCACAAGGAGATAAACATGAACGCGATCGTCGACGTCGAAGTGGGTCAATTACTACAGCAGAAGTTGGATAAAGTCAGAGCGGCGTATAACGCAGAACCATTCCCGGGCTTAGACGCCAGAAAGCAAAAGCTTAATCTTCTCAAGCAGACTATCTTGGATAACCAACAAGATTTAGTTGAAGCGTTGAGTGAAGATTTTGGCTACCGCTCTGAGTTTGATACGGCAATGACAGATGTACTACCGACCGTTGCTCAAATCAACTACACCCTAAAGCGCCTCAACAAATGGTGTAAACCAAGCCGTCGTCATGCTGGTTTATTGCTTGCTCCCTCAAAAATTACGGTGGAGTACCAACCTGTTGGTGTTGTTGGCATTATTTCTCCTTGGAATTTCCCGGTCATTCTTAGCTTGTCCCCTTTGGTAACGGCTCTTGCAGCCGGAAACCGAGTCATGATTAAGCTGAGTGAATTTACGCCACTGACAAATAAAGTGATCACTGAGATATGTCGAGCATTGCCCGATGATGTCATTGTTGTCGAAGGGGAAGCAGAGGTTGCTCAAGCATTCAGCAAGTTACCGTTTGATCACTTGCTGTTTACTGGATCAACTAATGTTGGTCGTGCAGTGGCTCGTGCCGCCGCAGAGAACTTAACACCAATTACATTGGAGCTTGGCGGAAAGTCTCCGGTTATCGTGGCGGAAGACGCGAACTTAAATAAAGCGGTCGATGCTATTTTGTTCGGTAAGTGTATTAATGCGGGGCAAATTTGTGTTGCTCCAGATTATGCTTTTGTACCGGAGGGAAGAGTCAATGAGTTTGTTGCGCTCTTCTTGCAACGTTTTGATGCGCTTTACTTAAAAGGTCAAAACGAGCAAGGCTTTACTCATATCATCAACCAACGCCAGTACGACCGTTTAAAGGCTGTGTTGGAAGATGCTAAAGCCAAGGGGGCAGAAGTACATACCGTGCCCGAGACGAGTTCAGAAGGGCGACAATTATACCCGCACCTAGTCACCAATGTTTCAGAAGAGATGACTATTATGCAGGAGGAGATTTTTGGTCCCCTTATGCCAATTAAGCCTTACCGTGATATGCAAGATGTCATCAGCTATATCAACCAGAATCAACGCCCACTTGCGCTCTACATCATGTCGGATGACAAACGCACGATTGAACATATTACCCGTAATACCCACAGTGGTGGTGTCGGGGTGAATGACACCATCTTGCACGTTGGCGCAGAAGACGCGCCATTTGGTGGTATTGGTGAATCTGGTATCGGTCACTACCATGGCGAGGAAGGCTTTAGAACTTTTAGTCATGCCAAAACGATCTTAACTACGCCAACTTGGCTTCCTCGTGTCGCTATGCTGATGGAGCGACGCGCTACGGCAATCAAAGCACTACAAAAGTTCTTTATGCGTTAACGTTGTTGATGTTTGAACGCTTAGGAATAAGAAAACCGCCCAGTGAGGCGGTTTTTGTTTGGGGTTAGAATATACAGTCGTGCAGCTTAAACTATGTAACTTAATGGCTACCTAAACATTCGGTAGCCATTGATAGTTCTACTCTACACAGCTCCAGCCTGTTGTATCAATCGAGTTAATCCAATCGGCAATCAACTGAACTCCTTCATCATGGACAACGTGTCTACCTAGCTCTGGCATCATGTTTCCGTTGTCGACATTGATACGGTAGTGCAATACGGAGTTTTCTGGATCGCCCGGCACAATTACATATGGCGATGGGCCTTTATGGAAGGTGATGCCGCGAGCACAAATGCCCATCTCACCAATACCTTCACGCCAGTATTCAAACTTGAATGGGTTGCTTGCAGCTTTACCTTCGGTACGGTGGCAGTGTGCACAGTTCACATCTAAGTATGCTTTGGCATAATCCAGTAGTTCTGTATTCGTCAGGTTACTTGCACCAGTCTCCGTATTAAAAACAGGGGTCTTAGGTAAGTTCTCAGGTGTATCTGGCAAGGCTTCTGTGAATAGTCCTAATGTCTCCCAATGTACTAACTGGTTAACTGGGGAGCTATCAGAAACGTCCTGTACGCTGTTGAGGTTACGAGCCTTCGGACCAATTGGAGAGAACCCCTTAGGTTGCGTATTGCCAGTGGGGTCGGACACGTCGGCTTCAACCTTGTGACATAGGGTACACTCGTTTCGGCTTGGCACTTCATAAGTGAAATTAAGCGTTTCACCGTTATGCTCCACACTTCGTTCAAACGGAACTGAGACTGCAGTCAGGTAAGCATCTGTTTTGTCTTCATTCCATACGTAAGGTAGGGCAATCCAACCACTGTCACGACGAATCAACAGGCGAGTCTCGATCATCTCCTCGTTTTCACCACGCGCATTATTGGTGCTTGAAGGAAGAGCAAAGGTTTTGATCAATACTGTGCCAACTGGGAAGTCGAATACCTCTTGCTCACGATAGCTTGCGGAGACTTCGTTTGGCATCACAACAAAACGGTATTTGCGTGCATAGTCGGTAAAGAGCTCAACGTTCATCTCATACAGCGTACCTTTGGCTGATGCAGCCAAGTTCAGGTTTTGCGTTGGATCTTTGGCATCTTCAAACAGATTGTATTGAGAAAGACTCACACAGTTTTCACCGTAGGTCGCGCTTTCTCGCGTAATGGCATCCCAGTTTATGCCAGACACATTTTCTACAGTACAACTCGCGTTGCCTACGATACCGTTTGGTGTATCTGGATTATCAGGGTCAGTAGCCCCGTCTTCTGTTTGATTGTAACCATAAATAACACCATTAATCGTGACGGTATTGATGTCTAATGGCGTTTTAGAATCACAGCCAGCGGTTAGTAGCGTCGATTGCTCATTCTCGTACAAGAAATCGGCATTCGCTGGATCTTCGGCGTAGCGAGCAATGGCAGTAGGGTCCATATTATCAACCAATACACCTACGCTCGCTCCATTGTTGACTAAGCAATTACTTTCTGCGTCATTAAACTCCGTGAGGTAGTTCCAGTTTGTTGTTCCTGTCATGCCGTTTAAAGCATCGCGTAAAGGGGCAAACATTTGGGAGCGAATTAGTGATTCACCCGCGCCATCGTAGAACAACGCAGGGAAGGCTTGATGATTTAAGGTATAAGCTAAAATCATATCTTCAATGAGTGAGCCGTTAGGGTTTGCGCCTGTATTAGTAATGGTGTTGTCGTGGAAATACATATTGGTCGGAACCGGATTCCAACCCTGCATTACCGCATTACCCTCGGATGTGCCATTCAGCGGACTGTAGGCATTAGGGTCACCATTGACCAATAGATAGCTGGTCATGGCCAGCGCCATCGAATCATGGTTGGAGATGGTATTATTATAAAACTCACTGCTACGGCCAGATAGGATCACAACGCCAGTACCTGGCGGGACAATACCAACTACGCCACATCCACCAAGTCCGCTTTGACAAGTGGTATCAACGTAGTTCTCTAGATTGTTGTCACGAATCACGTTATCGAAGATACGAACATCATCAATTAAACGACCGATCGTAGTTGCTCCCGGTAAGTCAAATAGCAAGACACCGCCCGTATTGCCTAAAGCGAGGTTGTCATAGACATCAACGTTCGAACTATTTTCAATTTCGATACCTGCGATGTTCTTTTCCGCTACGTTGTCACGTATTACTGCACCAATGGTTTGACCCACATAGATACCAGCATCGGCACTACCGTAACTCCAAGTGTCTTCAATCAATACGTTTTGGGATTTTACTGGGTAGATACCATAAGTACCACGTAGGTTACCATCTTCATCACGGGCACGTGGCACTTCGAGCCAGACCGCGGCAACATCGCGAATAATGATACCTTCAACACCATCGGCTTTTATGCCATTTTTTGACGCTTCTGATACTTGCAAATCAGAGACAGTGATATTAGAACCGCCACTGATTGCGATGCCGTCTTTACCATCAACATTACTAAAGTCGAGGTAAGTTTGATCAATACCTGCACCGCGTAAAATGAGGTTGTTTTTTGAATCGACCGTTAACTGGTTATTCATTTTAAAACAGCCAGCAGGTAAGGTCACAACACTGTTGTCCTCGGCCAGTTCAACAAGGTTTTCAATCGCAGTGACTTCTGCTGCGCTTGCCCATTCTTGTCCATTTCCACACAACTCAGGTGTGCCGTATTCAGACAGTTCATACCCGCTTGAGGATTGCGGTTCGTCATAATCATCACTGTTACAACCAATTAAAAGCGTGGAGCTTATTAGCGTAGCGACAACCGTTTTGTTTATTCCATGCATGATTTGCTTCCCTGTAATTAGTTTTATTGACTCAGTCAGGAATAATTAGAAAGAGTGGTTGTATTGGATGCCGTAGATGTAGGCATCGCCCTCTGAACGATAGGCAATATCAACACCCGGCAGAGCGTGTGGTTCAAGTGGCTCGGTAAACGTGACTTCTTCAGCATCGATAAAGGTAAAGCCAAAGTCGATTCGGCTGTTTTGATTGAAAGCGTAGGTTGCACCAAAGCTATAATTGATTCGGTCGGAATCTGGTAAGCTGATGCTCTTATCGTTCACGTTAGGTGTCTCGTCGTAGGCAATACCTGCGCGAAGAGTGAAAGAAGGGTTGAGCTGATAAGTTGCCCCTAACGCATACTTGAAGGCGTTTTCAAAGTTCTCATCTTTTTGCAGAACTTCTTGTCCATCGACGGTTGCGCGAATTTCCTCAAATACATTCCAACCCGTCATCATCACACTGTAGTGAATAGCAAGTGGCTCTGTAATCTGATGGAAACCAGAGAACTCAGTGATGCTTGGTAAATTTAAGGTTAAGTCACCAGTCACTGTTTGACCTGGCATCGAAATCGAGCTTGGAATATCTGAGTAATAATCACCTTCAAAATCTACATCAACTTTGGAGCGGTAACTTAAGCCAAAGCGATGTTTTTCGTTTATCTCCCACAGCGCGCCTAAATTAAAGCCATAACCCCAACCATCACCATCAAGTGATTTCGCGACGTCGCTGCGAGTAAAATTAGCGCCGGTATCGGCATTGATGGCATCAGCAAGGATTCCAAGGGTGCGAGTAAGCTTGGCTTTACCATAGACAAGGCTTGCTCCAGCACCAACACTGAATTCATCGTTGATGCGGTAGGCGATAGTTGGATTAAAATTGACGGTTTCCAAACTGGTTTCTCCGCCAATTGGGCCCGCTAGATAATCATCAGGATATTCAGTGGCAAGGCCAAAGTCGGTAAATATACCAAGTCCCCAAGACCATGAATCGTTGATAGGGGCGGCAATATAAAACGATGGAACGATCACATTATCAACAACGTCATTGTTGGTTAGCTGATTATTAAAAGCGTCTGACGCACCATTACCGGTGACTCGAACCTCTGGCATGATGTAAGCGGCGCCGATAGAAAGCTCGTATGAGTCAAACATCGTAATCGCAGCAGGGTTGTGGGCGACAACTGATGCGCCATCGGCAATGGCTGCCTCTCCTGCATTGGCTCGTCCTAGACCCGCAGCAGAATGCTCAGATAACTGAAACCCCGCAGCGTATAACTTAGGGGAGCTGAGCGCTATCGCTATAGCAAGCGCGAGTTTTGCATTCCTTGTATTCATATCACTCTGAAACTCCATGTGTTTTTAGGATGCGTTTTAAATAAAAGTGCTTATGTACCCATAAATAGGGTGAGTAGGTTATTCACGAAACACTCATCTCAAGCATAAAAAACAATTAACATACTTGTAACATTGAATTTCAAGATCTGTTATTTCCATCTCATATAACTAGCGGGTTATGAATGTGCTTATAACTATCTGTAAATGTTATAGTTAAGTTCAATTTGTATCGTAGAGAAGCTTCACGAAAGCACTTGATTGCGTTTGATGTCCACGTTAAAAATGTGGCTTAAGTATCAGCAAATAGCGGGTTGTAACAAATTGTTTTTTAGTACGATTGTTTTAAACGGTTGTTTAATTGATATTTAAGGCTTAAAAGTCGAATTTGCGGAAATGATGTAATTTATCACTGAATCGGATGCTAAACTTTATGAACGATTAGAGCTTTTACTTAAGGAATAGAAAGCAATATGGTGCTGAATTCTTAGGTGCGCTTTCGGGTGTTCCTACTAAATCACACTTTGTTTCTGCGATCTCTTTGCCGAAGAGAAAGAAAAAGGGTGGTTGCTTGTCGATGTATCGATTGAGCAAAGGGCGCACGATCTTGCCCACTGTAGAGTTGAACGGGATGGAAAAGTGATCGAGATACAGCGTAATTCAAATCTATACGAGTAAGCCTACTTTGAACGCATTTTATACGATTGCTAAGTTGGCTCATTTGGACCATAATAATAAGACCATTTGGTCTGTAGGAGCTCAAGATGGCAACAGCAACATTAAAAAGCTTTAAACCTAAGCTGCCATCTAAGGCAAATTTTTGGTTTATGCTGGGCATCGAAGATGCCGAAACCGGTCGTACAGATGCGGTTCATAAAGGTTTTGAGCCAAAGGTTTATCGGAATATCGTTGAGCGCGTAAAGCTCTCTCAAAGCGAATTTCAGCACGTGACGCTTATCCCTGTCAGCACAATCAAACGACGTTTAAAAAATGAAGAACGTTTTAATACGCAAGAGAGCGACGCAATCTACCGTTTAGCAATGCTGCTCAAACTTGCAACGGAGTTGTTTGATGATGAAGAGCGCGCTTTGGGCTGGATGCGAGAAAACGTCTATGGTTTAGGAGGAAAACGCCCACTCGACATGGTCTCTACCACGGTCGATTTCGAGATAGTTAAAGACTTGATAGGGCGATTAGAGCACGGGGTATTCTCGTAGTATGAAGCTCTATCGACTGACGCAAAAGAAGTTTTCCGAATCTCCATTTAGTCCGATTGGCGCAAAGCTTTACGGAGGGCGATGGAACTCAAAAGGAACCGAGGCCCTTTATTTTTCGGAGTCTGAGTCACTTTGTTCTTTAGAAGTATTTGTCCATGTTAATAACGATCCTGCTATTACGAGACTTTATGACTTGTATCGTATCGAGATGCCCGAATATCTGATTGCTGCTTTGGATGAAGAAGACTTGCCGGTAGCTTGGCGATCTATACCCGCCAGTGAATCCACTCAGTACATTGGTGACCAATTTCTAAATGATCCGCATCCAGAGTTCGCGGCATTACAAGTACCCTCGACCATTTCTCCCCGCGATAACAACTATGTTGTGAATCCAAACCATCCCAAGATGAAAGAGATCATCAGGAAAGCAGAAAAGCTCGAATTTGCTTTTGATCCACGAATATTTAAATAAGATGCTCAACGCTTAATAGGGTAAACGTTGAGCTTTCGTTTTTTATTGGTCTTTACCCCGAATTTGAGTGAGCGGCGTATGCGTTAGTTTTTGGCGGCCAGCTGTTGACCATCGCTCGTGTCGTTTTGGTAGCTGCTTAATACCACTTCAGCTCCTTTATAGGACAAATGACTTGCGTCGGTATACATCGCGTTATTAGCGTCGATCTTCATGACACAATTGCCTCTCTGGCATATGTAATCAGTTAGGTCGACAAACTCAACGTGTTCGAACTGCTCAAAGTACTGAGCAAGAATCGCAATATTCTTCGGATGGGTTTGTTTTGGGGCAAAGTCGCACTCTGTGCCTTTTTCACCTCCGAATAAGCGGATTTTCCATAAGCACTCGCCAATAGCAAAAGGCGCAGAAGGTGTTGGCCCAAATACCACTATCTCTTTGTCTTCCAATCCCTTCAATAATTGCGTTAGCGAAGCTTGATAGTTTTTACTGGAAAGCTCTTTTCCGAAGTTAGAGGAAATGACGACCTGTCGAATAGAAGGCGTGTTTTGAATGGTTTTGACCGCGTTGGTGAAGAAATCGTGACAAGATTGCCCACTAACGCCAGGAATCACGTCGATATAGCCAATCGCACAAGAATCTTGAGTAAGTTGGACCACTCCTGCTGGCGTTTCACGTGCTAGTTGTTGAACAAATACCATACTATGACTATTTCCTAAAACCGCGACTGTCGGCTGCGATGAAGAAGAGCAGGCGTCGTTTACATTTGTATTACCGTTGCACGCTAATCCGTAGCCATTATTGACACGCATGGCCTCAAAAAATGCATTTCGGTCAGGGAACCCACCGCTTGTATGCCCAATAAAGCCAAATGTAAGCAGGGGCATCGTCACCAATACAAGTGAAGCGGTGAGTGTTTTCATGCCGATTTTTCTTCTGCTGCGAAATGGTTTCTCGACAAATCGCCAAGTCATGTACGACATTATTGATAGCATGCCGACATAAAGAAGGAAGCTGAATTCTTGTCCGGCCGTTAGTACATAACGATAAAATACCAACAGTGGGATATGCCATAGATATAGGCTGTAACTGATTAAACCGATAAAGACGATCCATTTTAAGCTAAGTACCTTACCGCACGTATTTTGGTTAGCTGAAAACAGAATGATCAGCGATGTACCAATGACAGGAATTATTAACATAAGGCCCGCACCATCTTTGGACTTATCGAATAACAAGGCTGAAGCCATGACTAAAACCACACCGATGACTGCGAGCGTATTGTTTGGTGTTACGTTGGTTTTTCTCATGATGAGGGCAATCATTGATCCTGCGGCCAGTTCCCATGCTCGCGAAAAAATCATATAGAACGCGAAATCGGGGTCGCCACTCGCATACCAAATCGTCATTAAACTCAATAAAAAGACACCAATAAAGAAGGCAAGGTACGATATGATTTTATTTCGGGCGAGCAACATCAATAGTAATGGAATGACGATGTAATATTGCTCTTCAACGCCTAGACTCCAAGTGTGGAAGAGTGGGTTGGCCTGCTCCTCTAAACCAAAGTAATTGTGACCCTTCAAATAAAGTAAAACATTAGAAGCGGACAAAATGGATGAAACAGAAAATTCACTGACTTCTTTGTGCGCTTGAGGGAGAAATAACCACCAAGACAATACATAACTCACTGCGATAACCAGTAACAACAGCGGTAAGATACGGCGGATACGTCGCTCATAAAAATCGGCAAGGCTGAATTGATTTTTGTCTAAATCATTGATGACTATGGTAGTAATGAGATAACCACTGATCACGAAAAAAACATCAACACCAACAAAACCACCAGCAAAAGCTTCGATGTCTGCGTGGAATAAGATAACGAGTATGACCGCTAATGCTCTCAATCCATCTATTTCTGCTCGGTAAGTCATGATCTTCTCCATTTATGTAGCCAACGTTTGTTGTTCATCCTTGGGTGGGATGACTTGATCTTAATTAGGTTGTTCTATCCATTGGGATAGCCTTTGAGCTTGTCGATAAGCATTAAAGTATTTGAGGACTCGTTGTCGTCCGCGTTTGCCCATTTCTTTACGCTTCTCCAGAGATAGCTCCGCAAACTCATTAATGCACTGAGTGATGTCGTCAACACTGTGTTGTTTTACAAAAAATCCAGTCTCATCGGTGACGATTTCTTTGCATCCCATGACGTTTGAGGTGATCACTGGTGTGCCAACTGCCATTGCCTCTTTGAGTACAAGAGGCCCGGTATCGACGCAGCCAGTACGCGAGTAGCAAAACGGAGCCACGAGACAATCGTATTTTGGTAAATTGTCCTTTACCCAGCTGTGTGGTTTTGCGCCCAAAAAGGAGACGTAATGAGTCAAACCAAGTTCACTAGTCATCGAAACGAACTCTTTTTTCATAGGGCCCGTGCCGATGACATCAAGATGGACATTGAGCTTATTGGCGATAGGGACCAGCGCCTCAAGTAAATATTGCAGACCTTTTTGCTCAACGAATCGCCCTAAAAAAACCAATCGTAATTGTTCTGAGTCTGTCTTTTTTTCGGGGGTGAATTGCTCAGGTTTTACACCACAGTGGAGCAATTTTACGTTTCCGTTGGTCATATTTTGAAAGTCGTTATACATGTCATCGCAAACAGCGACTGCGAAGTCGCTGGCGTTGATCTTCTCTTTTACATCAAACGGAGACTCATAAACGTCATGCCCGTGAGCAACAAAAGAACAAGAAATATTGAGCAGTTTAGCGGCGACAATGGCATGTGCTGCTGTGTGCTGACAAAAGTGAGCGTGAACGTGACCAATGCCTTGCTCAGCGAGTTGGAATGCTAATTTAAGCCCTGTACCCATTAACGACTTCTTCGGAATACCAGATTGTTTGAATGCAAAGTGACATGCTTTGAACAGCCCCTGAACGCGAAGGTGCTGTAGGCCCTCTGTCTTAATATTCTTACCAATTTCGATAACATCGTAAGTAAAAAAAGATTCGCAAGGTTCGATTTCAAACGTAAAAACTGTCACGTCGTGGCCACATGCCTGAATAGCGTCCACTTCAGTTTGAATGAAGGTTTCACTCAAAACTGGGTAGCTAGGTGTAATAAACGCGATTTTTTTCATTTTATGGCTCGCTTCTTTTCGTTCACGGTCGAGAAGGGAATTGCAAAAAACAAACCAAACAATCATCGACATAAAATCAATAAATTAGGGATAAATTTCTATTTTGAGAATAAAAATGACGGTGAAGTTTAAGGCGTTCTCAATTTGAAGTCTTTAATTGAGAAAAACCGTTCATGCTTGGGTATAACCGTTCTTTTATGAGGATTTAATCCGAAGTTAGAATGGTCTAGATATTGCTACTTTTAATCGGTCAGAATTGTTCTGACAGGTGAAGAGGCATCATGGCATGGATAAAGTCAGTGTGATTATTCCAACCTATCAATGTTTGGAATATCTCCCCAAAGCGCTTGGAAGCGTGTTCAATCAAACGCACCGTAATTTTGAGGTTATCGTGATTAATGACGGCGGTGACCTTCGAACTCAGCGTTACCTTGAGTCGCTGCTTGATCACAGGCTTAGGTTCCTTAACACCGATGGGGTTGGCGTGGCTGAGGCGAGAAACTTGGGAGTAAAAGAAGCATCGGGTGAGTACATTGCCTTTCTCGACGCTGATGATTTTTGGCTACCTAACAAGTTAAAAATGCAGGTCGCCTTACATCAAAGCAATCCTGAGTTAGCTCTGAGTTTTAGTAACTATGTTCATGTCTCGGAGCGTTATGAACCCTTTAGTGATTGTTTTGGGTTTTGGAACCAACTCCAAGACGAGACTGATGACGTACTACTGCTTAGCAAACCATTGGATATGATCATTGCCAATAATATTATCGGTACGTCCACCGTTATGTTGGATGCAAAGATGGTGGAGGCATTTCCTCTGTTCAAAGCAGAACTGCCTTACGCGGAGGACTGGGAGTTGTGGCTAAGAATTTGTGAAAAATACCAAGTGGGAGTGGTGAATTCAATTCAAGCTGGCTATCTGGTTCGCCAAGGTTCCATCACGAATACCAAAAATCGTAAATTACAGCAACTGGCTTGTGTGAATGGCATTCTAGAAACGTATCGAGAAAGTGCGTCATTCTATGATATTTCTCCTTTAGCCTTTAAAAAAGCGAACGCTAGAATCTTAGAAGGATATGCCGATTATTATCGAGAAGCTAAGTCTTACTCTAAGGCGATAGCACTTAATGTGCGCTCCTTGATTCAAGACCCTCAGTCTCGACGTTTGCGACGCATAATGGCGGATGGGCGAGAATTGGTACTATCGAATGTAAAGTCTACCCCTCAGCAATAATACAGCCTATTAAGCAGCAGAGATAAGGGTAGACACTGTATGAAATCAAAGATTGAAATTGAAAAGCGCACTACACTCAGTGTTCAGTTATTAGCAAAAGATTTAGAATTAATAAGTCAATGAGTGAAAGCGATATTCAGGCAAAAATTGCTAGCTTTACCTGTATAGAAGAAGCGCTAGAGTACTTTGATATTGGTTTTGATAGTCGCTTCATAGACAAACACCGTATCGAACTTGTAAAGCGGTCTAATGGTTATTTAATTATGAGCAAGCCGGACGATTGGTTTTCTGCCCGTCGTGCGTTTAAAAATGCTTACTGCAAAGTACAGCGCAGTTTATTAGATAAAACGACACGCTCAGCATGTCGTGGTTGTACGACATGCCAAAGAAGATAAACAATGTGGCAGTCTTAGCTTCTTTTTCGACGTCACGCTGATCCGACTTACAAAAGAACCCCGTCTAAAGAGCGGGGTTCTTTTATTTTTATGAACGGAAACGCTAACTTGCTTGATATTCTGGGTAGTCAAGTAAGCCTTTCTCGGCACCACCAAACAAGGTTGCAGAATCGTGTGCAGCTAACGGGTAGTCGTATTTAATTCGGTTCGGTAAGTCAGGGTTTGCGATGAATGGACGGCCGAACCCCACCATATCTGCAAGACCACTTTTTAGTGCTGCTGCCGCTTTTTCAGTGTTGTAACGACCAGCGTAAATAATGGTGCCTTTGTAAGCTTCACGAACTGCAGTTTTAAATTCAGCAGGTGTATCTGGCGCGTCGTCCCAGTCTACTTCTGCAATGTGGATGTACACAACGTTAAGCGCATTAAGTAAGGCAGCGGCAGCGGTGTACGTTTGTACAGGGGTTTTATCTACCGTACCGTTGAGTGAAGTAAATGGAGCAAGTCGAACGCCCACACGTTCAGCGCCGATAGCTTGTATCATCGCTTCGACAACGTCACCAAGGAAACGAAGACGATTTTCAATGGAACCACCATATTCGTCTGTGCGGTTATTGGCTTCTGAATCGATGAACTGGTTAACAAGGTAACCATTAGCAGCGTGCAGTTCTATGCCATCAAAACCTGCTTCAATCGCATTAAGCGCAGCTTGACGATATTCTTCTACAACGGCTTTGATATCTGCTTTGGTCATTTCACGTGGCTCGACAACATCTACAAAACCTGGTTCGTCGCTACCATTGTCGATGAATACTTTCACATTTTCTGCTTTCAATGCGGAAGAAGAAATTGGTTGTTCACCACCGATGTTGTCAGGGTGGGTTACGCGACCAACGTGCCAAAGTTGGGCAAAGATAGCGCCGCCTTTTGCGTGAACGGCATTCGTTACTTTTTTCCAACCAGCAATTTGTTCTTGGCTATAAATACCAGGAGTCCAAGCGTAACCTTGACCCATTGGTGAGATTTGAGTGCCTTCCGCGACAATCAAACCAGCAGATGCGCGCTGAGCGTAATACTCTGCCATGATCTCATTTGCAGCATTACCCGGTTGACTAGCACGTGAACGCGTCATTGGCGGCATAACGATGCGGTTTTGAAGTGTTAGAGCACCAAGTTGAACAGGTTGGAACAGTACATCTTTCATAATAAGCCTCGTTATTTGCTCGTTTGAATCAATTCGATTTGGTAACCATCTGGATCTTTGATGAAAGCGATATGCGTTTCGCCGCCTTTCATCGGACCTGGCTCACGTGTGATATTGCCGCCAAGTGCTTTGATTTTGTCGCATGCCGAATAGATATCTTCACAACCTAAAGCCATATGACCAAACGCGTTTCCGAGATCATAGCTGTCTGTATCCCAGTTATAAGTCAGTTCGATCGTTGCACCGTCTGGTTGGTTTGCGTTACCCACAAAAACTAATGTGTAACGGTATTCAGTGTTCTCGAAGCGGTTCAGTTCAGCCATACCAAGCACTTTGGTATAGAACTCAATGGATTTATCAAGATCAGCAACACGGATCATAGTGTGAAGAAATTTCATATATAGCCTTCTTTTGTTTTCGCTTGGCGCTTAACTTTTCTGTTCTTGCTAAGTACCTAATGGCGACGTTATGAGCCTAAATATATAAGGTTTCCTTTGAAACATAAAATTATCATTTATTATTGTTTTTATAATTTATTGTTATTGAACTGCTTTTTAACGTAAATGATTTATTGATTGCATTTTATCTATGTATTTAACTGATAGGTTTGGCTTTTCTTTTCAAATCAGATTACTTAGAGTGCTAATAGCTTCATACAGACGTATTGGGAATAGATTTTAGGAGGGAAAATGAATCAATCCGTGTTAAAGGCCATGACGTGGCTAAAAGGGATATTAGATTCTAACCAGATTACTTATCAAATCGTCGGCGGTTTTGCTGCCCATTTGCACGGTGGATCACGACCTATTGCGGATATCGATCTGTACATCCAGAAACAAGATTCTGAAAAATTGCTTCCCCATATTGCGCCTTATATCAGTAAGCCACTTAAGCACTATCAGGAAGAAGGCTGGGATCTTGAGTACTTACAGCTTATTTATGGCCAACAAAAAATTGAAATCGGCCTTAGCCCAGGAACGCGAATATTTAGCTCAAAAAACAAAGAGTGGGCGACGCTGGAAATTGACTACGCAGCAAATGTTATTTGTGATTTTAATGGAATGAAGCTTTCAGTGATCGATATTACAAGGTTAATCGATTACAAGCGTGTTCTCTCAAGAGAAGTGGATCTCATCGACATTCGAGAGCTTGAACGAATTCAACAGCAAGCTCAATAGGGGAGAGATAATGGACAAATTTACCGCCTTGTTTGAGATTGCTCAGCGTAAGTCAAACTACGATGAAAACAATACTTGGTATCAGGGCTCCGTCACTTACTTCGAAGCGATATACTCGGAGTTGGAAGAAGTGAGAGATGAGGAAGTCAAAGGGAGAACATGCTTTTTAGAGGACGAACTGGGAGACGTGTTGTGGAATTATCTTAATCTTCTGATGGCCTTAGAAAAAGAACAGGGCATTGACGCTCGGTCTGTGATTGAACGCGCCGTTGAAAAATACCAAGCACGTGTGACTGCCATTGAAAATGGGAAGAGTTGGGCAGAAGTAAAGGCTGAACAAAAGTCAAAATTGAAGAATGAATTCGACTCGAAACGAGGCAACAACAATGAAACTGACTAAATACTTATTTTACTGCTAAAAGCGCTTAGTCAAGAATTCAAAAGTACAAAAACTATGGTGTCCCTTTTGAACAACTGGATGATCTTTACATCAAATCATAAAAGGTGAACCACCGGGAATGGGTTATTTGGATTGGTTAGGCTACATGTAAGAAATATCCAAGTTGCTCAAATATCACACTAGTAAAGGATCAGGGAAGGTGTTTGATGGAGGTATCTCTACGCGAGATAACAAAGGAAAACTATGAGTCCGTCAGTGAACTCGATGTTACTAAAGAGCAAGAGTCTTATGTCGCTTGTAACATGTGGTCGCTGGTGGAATCATTCTATAATGATACGCACGTAACTCGTGCCATTTACCAAGATGAACAAGTTGTCGGCTTTTTTATGTGGGTTCGGGAAACAAAAGAAAAAATCTCTATTTGGCGTTTTATGATTGATGCCAAATATCAAGCGAAAGGCATAGGGCGTATAGCTCTTCATAAGGCGCTAGAGGAAATCAAACAGACTGAAAGCCTCCGTCAGATTGAAATTTGTTACAACCCAAACAACCCCATAGCAAAAACGTTTTACTCTCAGTTTGGTTTTATGGAAGTTGGTATGGACGAAGATGGCGAAGATATGTTCGCTATTATCAGCCTTGAACCAATATGACAAGGCATGTGAAAAGGGCAAGCATCGTAGTTGGTGCTTGCCCTTTAGCGTTTTACTCTGTCGATAGTTTAGCGATGAAAATCAGACTCTCATTCATTGGTCTGTTGATGTGCAAATCTTACTATCTCACTAACTTAATCGCATTTATTTAGTATTTGTCGTTGGCATAGGAGCAAGTAGCGCTTCCAGTTCCTCAGGAGTGAGTAGATCTTTCTTTTGTAAAATATCACTCTGTTCCAAAGATAACCGTGTCTTACTTATCAAGTATTTTTTTTGAGTTGGTGTGAGATCCTTTAAGGAGTCAATCAAATCTTTGAAGTGGTTTGTGTTCATAGCCTAGCTTTTCCCCGTTGACGTTTTATAATTTTCTAATGGTCTTAGTCCATATTGACTAAATAATCGTTAATTTGTTTATTAATGGTGACAAGCTCTTTATTAATTATAGCGATATCTGCGTTATCGGGAGCGATATTGTCACGTGTGTGTTCTTCAACTTTACCAAGAGCGGAGACTGCCGCTTCTTCTCCAAAGCTTGAAAGTATGCCTTTCAAACTATGAGAAAGAAGGAATAGTTCCGACCAGTTTTGTTCTGCATTGAGTTTATTAATTCTGTCTAAACCATCTTCGTAGTCTTCCATGTAGGTTGAGAAAACAGCAAAGATAATATCGACATCGTTATCCATGTAGGTGTTAAGTACTTCGAAGTTAATCATCTCTCATCTCCACTGTGGTATGTGTAAGTTAAAAGGCAAAGGTAATTGAGTTGAGTAGGAGCCGGAAAGGTAATCCTTCAACCAGTTCGACCAGTTTGGGGGGAGTGGTCGTTGCGATAGAAATTCGATACTTTCATCCAAGATGATATTAGGTGCTGATATGTTGTTGTCGGAAAGGTCTTTTAGTCTCAGCTCAGTTGAAAAGGGATACTTTTGTCGAAACTTTGGTTCTTTCGAATTGTGCTGGGGGTGGCCTTTTAAAGGAATGCCAGACTTAGCCGCCACCAAGGTAAGTAAGCTCTGCTTTATTGCAAATTCACCAAAAAAGTCCATCAATGGTATCGCTTGCTTTAACAGCAATAAGGGGGTTTTACTTGGCACAGAGTAGTAATAGCTCAGAGATTGCATCAATTTTTTGTGCGCGTGTTCTGGTCGTGATTCCAGCAAAAGTAACTTACATTGCATCATTTGTTTGAATGCGGCGAGATCAATCTGCTGGTTTCGATTCAATTGCTTTTCGGCCAGCAAGCAAAAATCATTAAGTTTCAAAAGAACACGTTTCTTCTCATTCGGCGAGCGGAGTGTTTTAAAGTGCTCGCTGATGATGTCGACATAGGCGTTCATCGCTGATAGCCATTGTGAATCTGTAGAAGAAACATTTGAAGCGTACATATAACCTACATCGTACAGCCGATCAATTTGGCCTAGTTTGGCAAGGATTCTCGATACGGTTACTAATCTGATACTACTACTTGGTGTGAGCTCAAAAGCGCGATTAGCCAATATAGACGCATTATTTTGTTGGCCGAGACTTTCATAAAGGCCCACGAGGTTATCTATGGCACGCAAGCAAAGTGGGTTTCGTGTGACATAATCAGCAAGGATAGTGACTGCTTCACGAATATTTCCTTTCTTATGCTGTACGAAAGCTTCTGCACAGATACGACTCGCGTGTTCCTTTTCTGTACAAAAAGGTAGAAAGTTTTCGAGTACATCAAATTGCTTCGTTTCTATGAGTGTATCGATAAGTAAAGACTCCACGCACACGCTTTGTGTATGCTTTTTATGCAGTAGAGCGATATCTGCGAGGGTAGGTCTTTCAATCTTACTTAGTTGATTTCCCACGTCTGCCAGTTGATGTTGTTCTTGCAGCGCTGCTAGCATTTTGTTCTTTAACGCTTTGGTTTGCAGTGGCTTGGTGAGTAAGTGACGAACTCGGCCAGACAAAGCCGTCAAAACAGTCTCTTGAGTAGCGTCGCCAGATATCATCAATACCGCTGTCGTCTCTGAAATGAGTTTTGCGCGGCTCATTAAATTGATCAGATCTAAGCCAGTCAGTTTCGTCGATAGGTGGTAATCCATCACAATGAAAGAATAGAAGCGAGTTTTGACCGCGGCGAGTGCTTCTTGTGCGCTGTTTACACAAGTGATGTTGGCGATTTTTGCGCCAAGCGCAACAAGTTGATGCCTGATCAACGTCGATGAGGTTGAGCAGTCATCTATCACCAAAATACCAATGTTCTCGACTTCAATCTTCCCTGCGGTCAAACTTATTCCTATTTTACAGATTAGTACACTCTAAAATAAAATTAGTCATCGGATTGCATAAAGGCAAGCTGTTTCTAAGATTAAAAAGGGGCAACATGCCCCCCATCAACATTTGCGTGAATTAACTCTGCACAGAGTCCGTTTCTATTCTTCTTAGCAGCTCGTTCGCTTTTTTCATCGCTCTTCTTGCACTTGTCGACTTCCGTTTGTTCAAGAGGATGTCTGAGAATTGCAGGTACTTATCCGCCGTTTGAAATCTTAAGTCGTTAATATCTTGAAATCCCGTCGGAAAGTTTTCAGAAAATAGGTCAATATCTTTAACCAATTTGTCGAGATTGACGGTTGTTCTCGCTTGCTTCAAACGGTAGTAGAGCCCTTCAAATTCTTCTTGATAGAGTAAGCGAGCAGCATCGGCCGGGAATGGCAATGGATTTTGACTGTCTTTTGCTGTCTCAAAGAGTTTCATTTCTAAAACTGCATCTTTCATCGCATTACTGATTGCGATGTTTTGGCGGTGCTCATCAGAATCGGCAAAAAAGGTATTTCCAACTTTGATTAAAGTAACAAGTGCGGCTGCATCTCTTAGCTGTAACGCTTCATTTAAGTGCTGGCCAAAGACCTCGCTTGCAAGTGAACTTGGTACAAACGGGTACTCTTGATGAATTTGATGTAATTCTTGTTTGAGGTCATAAATTGACTTGGAGCCTTCAATTTGGGTGTAGCTTGATTTCTCTAACTGGCTGTTAATTTGCCTCGCGATAGAAAGTAACGTTGAATGCTTACTCGATTGAATATCCAGTGCAAGCACTTCAATTTTATGGGAGTCAGGATAGTAGACTTTAGCTTGTTGAAGAATTTCCTCAATCTGGTCGTAATTGGGATAAGTACTAACATCAGAGTTAAGTACATCATCAATCTTTGATTCGTAAGCACCAAGTAGGTAGGGCTTATACAGCCTTAAAAAGCCCGCTTTGATCACCGGATGCAGATCATGTTGTGAATCGATAAGAGATTTCGTGTTTTCTGGCGCGGTATCGAGTAGTGCTTGTGCTGAACTAATATGCTTTGTTTGCTGGTTTAATGCAGCCTCAAGTTGAGTGAGCTGGTCTTGTTGATCTTGATATACCAATCCTAAAAGCGTTGCGACGACAAGCGATGCTGCGACACTCGTGTAAACTGGCCATCTCGTTTTGTTTATGTGCTGTTTAAGGAGTTCTGCACTAAGGTCCGCTGGTGCGAGTCCTTTATTTAGCACTTTCGAGAATAAAGACCATTTCGTGAGCGGGAAATGAGCGGGCTTAGTGACGCGAACATTTTTCTTTAGTGCTTCGTCAACCGGTGTGCGTGCGTAAGGGTGTTTACAACTCAATAATTCATAGGTAATGCAACAAAGAGCAAAAATATCATCTCTAAACTGAGGATCGTTTCCTGAGAGAATATCAAGTGAAGCGTAGTTTGGCGTAAACCCCAGAGTATCACTTTCTTGGGTTTTACGTTTAGCGGCATATTGGTCGTGCTTTAACTGTTGAGTTTTGGATACACCAAAGTCTAGAAGTTTAACTTTTCCTTCTGAGGTAAGAATGATATTCGCAGGCTTAAGATCGGCATGAACCACGCCTAGAGAGTGGGCATACGCGAGAGCATCCAGAGTCTCATTTAAAATAGACAGCGCGGCCTTAAATTTAAGACCATCAGGGCGAGAGCGCTGAATCAGAGTTTCTAAAGTTTCACCATCCACATACTCCATGACGAGAAAATACACGTCGCCATCAACGCCAAAGTCGTAAACACGAATTATGTTAGGATGGCTGAGTTTTTGAGTTTGCTGTGCTTCTCGAATCAACATTCGTGCGGTTTCAGGTTGGGAAGAGAACTCCTCCTGAAGAATTTTTAATGCGACGTAAGGTTTATCAGTCCCTGATGACTCAAGGATTTTATCTTTTGCCAAGTAAACATCGCACAACCCGCCGTGCCCAATAAGCGATTCAATTTCGTAGCGACTCTTGATGGTTTCACCAACTAAAGACTGCGACGTTGAAGGTTCTCTTTGATTACATGAAGTATTGTCTATTTTATTATCTAGAGAATAAGTGTTCTGATTTTGAGACATTTTTGTATTTGTCTCATTATTGAATTGGGCGGAGCCTTCATAATTTGAGTCAACAATCTTATCAACTGTATTTTCTCTTTTTTGAGTCTTTACAATTTTTGTTTTATCACCGCTCGTATCTTTATTTATAGAATTGTTTTTACTTTGGTCTTCCATCACAGAGGCTCCGTATAAATGATGGTGAAAATATATAGTCTAATAACTCATGAAAAATGATGACTTTTTGATTTCTCGGTCAAGCTAACATCGGTTTTTTGACGCGTGTAAATTGAAGTGTCAAAAATTTGAACCTCGTTGTATATTTTGTTCTGAGTAAAAATACCTGATTGCTTTGCTAGAAAATTAATTCATTATTCCGTTCTTGAAATATAAATATTATTTTATGGGTCGATAATAACTTAATTGTTAATAAATAAACGATCTAAACATAAAGAATGAAACACAAATATTAAGCAGTCCCTTTGGCGAGGTTTACATGACGTTGGTTTTAACCATAACGAGTTTTCATAAGTTCACTCCTGAGATAGAAGGCGAGTTCATCTTTGACGCAAGCGGCGAACACGAAAAAATTTCCTTTGGCCGCTCTGAACAATGTGACTGGACACTCCCCGATCCAGAAAGAGTCATTTCAGGTAAGCATGGTGAAATTATCAAGTTTGGTGTCAAGTATTTGATCAAAGACTTATCGACCAACGGCACATTCGTGAACAACTCAGTCAGTCCAATCGGACAGGGCAATGAAATCGCTCTAGCTCATGATGATGTGGTGACCCTCGGCGATTATCAAATTCAGGTTAGCGTTCAGGAGAAGTGTTTAGAACAGGTGCCAGTTCAAAGTGTTGAATCAAATGAATCCTTTAATGAAGGCGCTAGCAGTAATTTCAATCATAGTGACTTTGGCATAAGCGCTTCTGAACTCTTAGAGGACTGTGTTTCTAATGAGTATCAGTTAGATATTGGCTTAATGGATGACTTTATTGAGCCCTCGATTCCTCCTCAGCAAGAACAAGATATATCACGTCTCGTCACAGAAGAACCGAACAGAACTCCCCAAAAACTGAGTGCCGGTAATGAGGCTGACGCGTTCATTCGCGGATTAGGTATTAGTCCGAATATGGTACCTGACGAGCAGAGAGAGATGTGGTTTCAGCAGCTAGGAGAGTCTTTTTCTTTAATGCTTACAGGATTAATGGAGACTTTACACAATCGAGCTGAATTCAAACAGACTAATCGCTTAAATCATACCGCATTTAGAAAATCTGAGAATAATCCACTCAAATTCTCGGCCAATTTAGAAGACGCTATGCATAATCTTTATAACCGGAAAACAGCGAGTTTTATGCCGCCTGATTCGGCAATAAAAGAGGCATTTAAGGATATTGAAAACCATGAACAAGCATTAATGCAAGGTGTGAATGGGACGGTAATAAGTGTTATGTCATTAGTTGATCCATCTTTAATATATTCTGAGTCACTTTCTAATGATAGTTTGTTTAATAAAGTGATTCCGACAAGAAAGTATTATAAAAGTTGGAAAAGGTTCGAGGTTATTTATAACCAACTAACCAACGATGTTGTTAATAAAGAGAATCTTTTTTATTTAGATGACTTTGCCAAGCATTATGAAAACGCTCTAAGACGTGATAGTTAAGGTCTAATTATGAAATTAGTTAAAAGAATAGTATTACTGATATTAACAGTGACTCTCATTGGGTGTTCAGCGGCAAACTTAGTGGTCGACCCTTATGCAGATTTAGAAATAACGGCGAGCCATAATATCAATCCAGATTCCAATGGCAGACCGTCACCAGTTGTTATATATATTTTCGAACTTACCTCACCAACGGTGTTTGAAAGTCAGGACTTTTTCTCAATATACGAAAGCTATGACAAAGTTCTGGGCCCCGATTTAGTCAACAAATTTGAGATATCCCTAACGCCAGGTCAAAAGGAGGTTTACCAAGCCAGTATGTCTCCCCAGACAGAGTATCTCGGCTTAGTGGCTGCGTTTCGAGACATCGAAAACTCGAATTGGAGGCAAGTGATCGAAGTTGAAAAGACAGGTTACAACACCTATCAAATCCACTTAGAAGACCTGTCTTTGTTCGTGAAATAATCTTGGTGACTATTCAATGACACACTTTTCCCATACCGCTTGGTGTGAGGGGATGTTTTTGCGTCCTCAACA
Organism: Vibrio sp. MOR3; assembly: GCF_001557775.1. Taxonomy (NCBI): domain Bacteria; kingdom Pseudomonadati; phylum Pseudomonadota; class Gammaproteobacteria; order Vibrionales; family Vibrionaceae; genus Vibrio; species Vibrio sp. MOR3. The sequence continues at coordinate 156,677 of NZ_LNRD01000012.1, forward strand.
TTTCCAGCAAAGTGAACGAGCAACCGCTCACGAATACAAGGGGCTAGTTCACTTACAACACGCATACAATTGGGGCGTATCATCGAGCCTAATCAATCCGACCGCTTTAAAAGAAGGGGTTATTGAGATAGAAAAGATCGATGCGATCCTGCCAGACATGACTCTCGTTCAATGGAAAAAAGGTGATGCGAGCATAACGCCGTTATTCGTAAAAAAAGGCACCCATCAAACGTTGGTCAAAATCGTTGTTCCGGCATTTAGCTTAAAACAACGATTGGTCTCTGATAAAAGTGAGGAATTGGTTTCACGTTATCTTCTAAAAGATTTGGATGTTGTAGATGTTTTAACTGGGGAAGATGAAGAGTGCATTCAAGTAACCGCGATTAATTTAGAGCTAGCAGCAAGTAATGAGAAACAGTCTGGCTTTATTGAATTGCCGATTTTCAAAATCAAAGAAGTATCCGATGAAGGGGCAGTCATTCTTGATGAAGAATACATCCCACCACACATAAATATTCTGAATAGTGCTGTTATAACCACATGTTTACGTAACGTACTTGCAATGACAAAGATCCGTGCAGACGTTGTGTCTCAGCGTTTGGTTCAGGGTAAGGCGGCTTCCGCTTCTGCGGTCGATTTTATTATGCTGCAGATGTTGAACCGCTATGAAGTTGTTTTACGTCACTTTTCCGAACTAGAACAGGTACATCCTTTAGATTTAGTAGCACTACTGCATGGTTATATCGGTGAGTTATCGACGTTTTCGAGTAAGAACAAACGTGTTCCGGAACTAAAAAAATACGATCACTTCGATCTTTCCAGTGTGTTTCATGAGATTAATCAGATACTCAGCCAGTACTTAAGTGTCGTTTTAGACCAAACGGCGAATAAGTTACCACTTGAAATACGTCAATATGGCATCCAAGTGACACCTCTGCCAGATAAACGCTTACTGGAGTCTTGCCAGTTTGTACTCGCGGTTAAGGCTGATACAACCACCGATGAAATACGACGCTTAGTGCCCGCTCAGCTTAAGTTAGGGCCTGCAGAGCAAATACGCGATCTCATTAACAATCAAATCAACGGTATCAGTGTTGCGCCTTTGAGTGTTGTTCCAAGACAAATACCTTATCAAACGGGCTATGTGTACTTCGAGGTTGTGAAAAAGGGACCGTTTTGGATGAGGCTGCGAGAAAGTGGCGGCATCGCGCTACAACTTTCTGGTCACTTCCCGAATGCTGACATTGAACTTTGGAGCATTAGCCAATAAAAGGCTTCGTCATTATGGAACAAACGATAATCAAACCTACACCGGGTGGGCGACCAAATTTAAAACAACCAGACGTAAAGCCAGTAGATAGCACGGTTGTGATCTCTAAAAGCCCTGAGATCGTTAATAACGACTCAGTCGTTGCTTTTGGACTCAACCCCATTTTGGCTGAAGCCAACGGTATCTTATCAATGGTAGGGCAAATTCGATCAACGGCCTCACATTCGGATGTGTTGTTTCTAAAGGAAACACTCGCACAGAAACTGAGAGACTACGAAAACCGATTGCGCCAACACAACGTTGAATTAGAAACCATTGATACAGCACGGTACTGTTTATGTTGCTCAATTGATGAGGCGGTATTGAATACCCATTGGGGAAGCCAATCTACATGGAGTCATGATTCTTTACTGAGTTCATTTTATTCGAGCAGTCAGGGTGGAGAAGCCTTTTTCAAACATCTTGATAATGCAGTGTCTCAGCCAGAGTCGCAGCTCGATTTGTTAGAGTTGATGTATGTTTGCTTGTCGCTTGGTTTTGTCGGGCAATACCGTTTAGAGAAAAATGGCTTAGAAGATCATCGACGTCTTAGAAAGCAAATCATGAGCATTCTTAAGTCCTATGGGCGTGGTACTGCAAAAGAAATGAGTGCCAATATTGATAAGCGCACGCTTACAGGTTCCCAAATGTCAGAACGAGCACCATTGTGGGTTGTATGCTCGGTTACCTCGGCAATTTTGGTGTGCGTTTTTATGTACCTTAGCTATGACTTGAATAGTGCTTCCAATCGAACGTTTTCGAATTTGGTTAATTTGATCCAGCCGGACAGGCAAGTCGCGTCAGCGGAGCTTGAATCGAAGGTTCAACCTGTGGCGGATCGTATCTCTATGTATCTTGCGACGGAAATGAATAAAGGATTGGTTACGGTAGAAGCGTTACCCGATCGCGTAAGAATATCGTTGAAAGCGCAAGACTTATTTGAGTCAGGAAGTGCAGATGTTGTTGCTTACATACAACCCGTTGTTTCCAAAATAGCACGTACTCTTGAAGCGACAGAAGGCAAAATTCTTGTTACCGGCCATACGGATGATAACCCTATCTTCACCAGTAAATATCCTTCTAATTGGCATCTATCTTTGGCAAGAGCCACTGCCATGTCAGACCAGTTGATTGCAAATAGTGGGCTGGAAGGAAGAGTGCTACCTGAAGGGTTAGGTGATGCGAGACCTTTGGTGGAAAACACCAGTTCTGACAATAGAGCGTTGAACCGTCGTATCGAAATTGACTTGATTGTCGCAAACTAGGAAAAGTGAGAGATATGAGTATCCGAGAAGTAGGTAGAGTCTTCACTCAGCGCTGGTTTATCGGCCTTATTGGCGTTGCGGCGTGTTCCATTTTTATTTGGGCGGTCGGTCCTTTAATTATTGTCGCTGGCTATGAGCCACTAAAGACAGATTTCCAACGCTTAGTCACAATTCTTACCTTGGTGTTTGTTTGGGGAGTATTCAACCTGACCAAGCAGCATAAACAGAAAGTGAAAGAGGATGAAAGTATCCAGACTTTGCTTGAACTTGATAGTCAATCAGACAAAGAAGCTGCCACCGAAGTTGATTTAATGCGTGATCGTATAGAGCAAGCGATCAAGATTGTCACTAAAACCCATAAAGGTAAACGTAGCCTATATGACTTACCGTGGTATGTACTAATCGGTCCTCCGGGTACTGGAAAAACCACGATTTTGAAGCAGTCTGGGCTGGAATTCCCGTTAGCTAACTCTACAGGGTCAGATTCGGTCGCGGGTGTGGGGGGAACACGACATTGTGATTGGTGGTTTGCGAACAAAGCCGTATTGATTGATACCGCTGGTCGTTACACTACTCAAGATAGCCAAGAGAAAGTGGACTCAAAAGCATGGCATGGCTTTCTGGGGTTATTGAAAAAATACCGTACACAAAGACCAATCAACGGCGCAATTGTCACGGTCAGTTTGGCAAGTGTCATGTCTCAAACTCGTACTGAACGAAGTCTTCATGCCAGAGCCATTAAATCTCGTTTACAAGAGCTTAAAAACCAACTTGGTATGCAATTCCCAATTTATGTCTTGTTGACGAAAATGGATCTCGTTGCTGGCTTTAATGAGTATTTCTCGGATTTGAGTAAAGAAGAGCGTGACGATTTGTTTGGTTTTATGTTCCCTCAAGAATGCGATGATGAACGCGGAGTGATTTCTCTGTTTAACCGAGAGTTCCATCATCTGCTGGAACGTCTAGATGCACGGATGTTACGCATTCTCGAAACAGAAGACGATCTCGATAAGCGAGCGCTAATATTTGAGTTTCCGAAACAGTTACGAGTATTACAGGCCAACTTAGACGAATTTCTAGCCGAGATCTTTTCACAAAACACCTTTGAGGAGCCCGCCTTAATTCGAGGTGTTTTCATGGTTAGCTCGGTTCAAGAGGGGGCGCCTATGAATCGATTGATGAGTGAATCTACAAATGGGCTGGGATTGGGCAATTTGCCATTAACCTCACACAGTACCGGCTCACATAGTTTTTTTGTTAAGAGTCTATTTGACCGTGTGATTTTCAAAGAACAATTGTTAGGGACGGTGAATCGTCATTACCAAAGAAAGTCCGGTTGGCTCCATAAAGGGGTATACATCGGCTGTACGATTACGCTCGTGGGAGCCACTGTTGCTTGGGCCACAAGTTATCAATGGAATAAAGAACTTATTAAAGAGACTAATCGTCAGACTGGTCATGTTAACGCCATGATTGGAGCCGACAGTCTGGATTTCGAATCAGATATTATCAGTGCTGTGGAAACGCTAGATCGTATTATGACATTACCTCTTGGAAAGCAGAGCCAGTACGGAGAGAGCGACACCATTAAAAAATTTGGTCTTTATCAGGGGGACAAAGTTTCTCAAGCCGCGAATAGCGCTTACATTGCAGCCTTGGCCCAACATTTTTCCCCAATGGTTACTCGCAGCTTAGTCAATGAGATGGAGAGCAACCAGGCACATCGACAATATCTCTATGAAACTCTAAAAACCTACCTAATGTTGTTTAACCCTGATAAATATCAGCAAGAAGAAGTGCTAGCGTGGTTTCGTTTTTATTTTGAACGCCAATATCCAGGAGTGCTTAATGAGGCGTTAAGAGGGCGCCTTATGGTTCATACACAACATCTGCTGGAGAGTAATGAACGCGGTCTTGTTTTTCAAGATGATGTTGTTGCTAGTGCAAGGGACATATTAACTGAGATGTCATTGCCAGAACGTGCATACCAAAGAATGAAAATTCAGTTTTCAAAGAGCCATGTACCGTCATTTCGTTTAACTGATGTCCTCGGTCCGAAGGGACTGGAGCAATTCGAGCGTGTCAGCGGAAAACCTTTGTCTCAGGGTATTTCAGGCTTTTATACCTACAACGGCTTTCATAGTATTTTTCAAATTCAAATCAACCGAACGGTGAAAGGGTTGATGGAAGAAAATTGGGTCTATGGTGATGACTTACAAGCTCACGAGATAGATCATGCGAGCGCTATTGAAGGTGTACAAAACAGGTATTACCAAGATTATGTCAATGAATGGAAGGATTTGATTCAAGACATTCAATTAAAGCAAGCGCCCAACTTAGAGTTTGCCTCTGAACAAGCAAGAGTCTTAGCTGGCGTAGAAAGGCCTATTGAATCTTTATTGCGTGCGATTCAGAAGGAAGTTGGACTGACGAAGGTTGTATTGTCTGACAATCAAAAAGCCGCTTCTGAGGTCGCTGGTAAAGTAGCAAAAGTTAAGTTCTCTAATACCGCAGATAAGCTAGATATGTATTTACCTGAAGAAAACACCTTTAATGTCGCTTTACCGGGTAAACAAGTAGAACAGCATTTTACAGCTGTGCTCCGTTTGGGTGAGCAGGATTATGCTGATATTCAGCAGGCCATGATTAATTTAAGGTCGTACTTGTCAGATTTATCGAGCTCTGGAAACAATCAAAAAATAGCGTACAAGAGCATTTTGGATGGCACAGTAACACAGGATGTGGCGTCGTCATTTGAACGAGCACAAGAGTTATTGCCTAAACCGTTTAATCAATGGCTAGGAGAATTGTCTCAGGAATCGGTTAAGTTTGCAGAAAGCGGATCTAAGGATCACCTTAATCAATTGTGGTTAACGCAAGTCATTAAACCTTATCGTAGTTCAATCGCTGGTCGTTATCCATTTGTTCCAAATGCGGAAAAAGAAGTGAGGTTAAAAGACTTTAAGCGTTTCTTTGGGTATGGCGGGACACTGGACTCATTCTTCAACGAGTATTTAGAACCTTTCGTTGATACTTCCTCAAGACGTTGGACATTTGAGAAAGAGATTGGCGTTCGACAGGAAACATTGGTGGTATTTCAACGGGCTAAGCGAATCAGGCAAACGTTTTTTGAATCCGATAATTCATTACGTGTCGATTTTGGAATGAAGCCAGTCTATCTCGACCAGCATATTACGCGTTTTGTGCTGGAGTTAGGAACTCAAGATCTCGTCTATAAACACGGGCCAGCAAGAGCGAAAGCGCTAAGTTGGCCAGCAGGTCAAGATCAAACTCGAATCGTGTTTACACCTCCTGAATCCAATCGCGAAATTGCGCATACCTATGAAGGTGAATGGGGAATCTTTAAGCTTTTAGATCAGTCGCTTAAAGCAAGGCCTGAATCAAGAAAAGACAATATCGTGATGATTGACCTAAAAGGGAACAAGGTACAGTTAGAGCTTATCCCGACAAGTGCTATTAATCCGTTTTGGTCGAATGAGATGGAGAGATTCCGATGTCCGCAAACCTTATAAGTCCAAGCTGGGGTTATGTTGGCAAAATGCCAGTGAAAGGTGATTTTGTTAAGCATGGATTGCCACAATCTTTTACCAATCGTTGGCATGATTGGCAGCAAGCGATTATTGCGGTCAGTCGAGAGCAGCTTGGTGAACAGTGGGACGAGTGTTTTCTTACGTCACCAGTGTGGAACTTTGCTCTAGATGTCAGCTATATGGAAGAGGCGACTTACATCGGTAGCATGATACCAAGTGTTGACGCTTCTGGACGCTACTTCTTTTTTACTGTTGCTCGCGCGGTAAAAGGAGATGCGACACAGTATTGGTCAAATAATGGTTGGGGGAAAGATAGTCAAGATCTAGCACTCGCTGTTCTTGACGACGCTTTCGTTTTTGATGCATGGACACAAAATTTGAATCAGCCCAGCGACACGCTTTCTAAAATTGACATTGAAGTCTCACCGATATCCGAAATGTATCGAAGTGAGCTCTCAACGGTGTTTTCCCAAAACGAAGCTTTGACATCAACTGCATTACTTAGTGCGTTAATAAAACAGCAAAACAAAGCGCCTTGTTTTTGGTGGACAGAAGGATCGTCCAAGGTTGAACCGTGTATGTTTGTAAGTTCAGGGCTCCCTTCTATAGGGCAGTTCTCGGCAATGTTAGACGGCCAATGGCACAAGTGGAATTGGTAGGAATGATAATGAATTGGAACTATTTTACCTTTGCCAAAACACATCCTGGAAAGGTAAGGCCGCACAACGAAGATGCTTTGCTTGATATGTCTGATCATGGTGTTTGGGTCGTCGCTGACGGGATGGGTGGACACAGTGCTGGCGATATCGCAAGTCAGATGTTGGTCGATCGTATCGCGCGTTATGTAAAAGATTCAGGCTCGTTTGGAATCGATGAACTAAGACATGTGGTCCAGCAAGCAAACCGAGAAATTTACCATTATGCACGAGCCCAGTTAGAAGGGAAAACAATGGGAACCACACTCGTTTTGCTGTTAGTGCAAGACGGTTATTACCATTGTTTATGGGTTGGTGATAGTCGTATTTATCAATTAAGAGCGAGTACTTTCTCACAAAGAACACGTGATCACAGCCAAGTGATGGATTTGGTTGAGCAGGGGCTACTCGCATTTGAAGACGCAGAGTCTCATCCGCTTGCAAATGTGATAACTCGTGCGGTGGGAGTAGATGAAGAAGTGACCATAGATCAAATCTCTGGACAGCTCGCGGACGGTGACCAGTTCCTGTTATGTAGTGACGGCTTATCTAAAGAACTGACCAACGAAGAAATGCACAAAACCTTGTATGCAGATTCTGTCAATCAAGCTGGATTAGCCCTCATGCATTCAGCCTTAGTCCGTGGTGCGAGTGACAATGTCACGTGTACGTTGGTGAAAGTGTGTAAAGCAGAGAATGAAATTGAATTGCCACGACACGAAGACGCGACGATTCCAGTCTTCTTAAGAGGAAGGTCGCATGAGTGATATGTTTGATTGGTACGATGTAGCTCTTGAGCCTATCTCTGAGGAAAATCCAACTGGTATCGATCCTCGCGAAGATGTCTCCCCCCAGTCGGCTTACTATCGTTTAAAAGATCATAGAATGGCGGCACGTAATGCAGAGCGAAATGCCATCATCGAAGAGGAAAGCATCCTTACTCATACCAACTTATGGCGTGTATTTGTTGATGAGGTTCCTGACATTCTCGCTTCACAATCTAAAGACTTGGAATTCGTAGCTTGGCTTATTGAAGCGTTAACTCGAATTCATGGCTTTCGTGGATTAGGCCTTGGATACCAATTGGCAACGACTTACATCGAAAAGTACTGGGATCAATTGTACCCAATGCCGGATGAAGATGGCATGGAAACCCGAACTTCCTCGATCATCGGACTAAATGGCATTGATAATGAAGGTACATTGATTTTTCCAATTGCCTCGGTGCCGCTAACAGATGTGGGTATAGAACAAGCATATGCATTCTGGGAGTACCAACAAGCTGTTGAGCTAGAACGGTTAGATGAAGACAAGCGTCGTTCAAAAGTTGACCAGGGTGCAGTGGAGATGTCGAAAATTGCAGAAACCGTAAAAGCCACGTCGGATGAATTTTACCAGCAACTGATTGGTGATTTGGAATTTGCAATGATTGCTTTCAGTCAGTTCAGCGAAAAACTTGATGAAGCGGTTGGTGACGTCACCCCAAGTTCTTACATATCAAAAAAATTAGATTCAATACACTCGGCACTTAAGCATTTGTTAGGCAGCCGATTTAAGACGCCTAAAGTAGTTGCAGAACTAAATGAATATGACGGTGAAATCGAAGTGCAAGAACAGTCGTCACCTCTCCAACCACAAGCACTACTAACAACTAATATGCAGTCTCGTGAGCAAGCCATTGAACAATTGCAACAGGTCGCTGACTTCTTTAGAGAGAGTGAGCCACATTCACCAGTTTCTTACTCCATCGAACAGATTATTCGTTGGTGTGGAATGCCTCTGCCTGAATTACTGGCGGAATTGATATCCGACGGGGATGCAAAGAAAAGCTATTTCCGTTTAGTTGGCATAGCAGAACAAAATGAAAATTAAGAAAGGGAGAACGGTATGACGAGTATCCACTCGAAACTGTCACGAGTGAGGAAGCCTCGTGTTCACATTACTTATGATGTTGAAACCGAAGGGACAACGCTAAAAAAAGAGCTTCCTTTTGTTGTCGGTGTAATGGGTGATTTTGCAGGCCAAAATACAGAAGCCTTGAAACCACTTAAAGACCGTCGTTTTATTCAGATCGATCGTGACAACTTTGATGATGTACTTAAAAAGATGAGCCCATCAGTAAAGTTTAAAGTCGCGAACAAATTAGCAAACGATGATTCTCAATTCGAGGTCGATTTAAGTTTCAAATCGATGCAAGATTTTGAACCTGCGGCGATTGTGAATCAAGTGGATCCGTTGCGTCAGTTAATGGAAACGCGCAACAAACTCCGTGATTTAATGACGAAAGTCGACCGTTCTGAGGAGCTAGAAAACATTCTAGAGGATGTTCTGAACAACACTGAGAACCTTACTAAACTAGCGGGTGAACTCAAACTTAGTGAGCCTGCTCCTTCAGATAATCCAGAAGGAGCTCAGTAATGACTACACAAGTTGAAAAGCAACTAGATCCAACAGTTAGCCAGCAAGCGTCTTCATTTTTGGAACAAGCGATCGGAGCGACGAAGCAGACAGAATCCTCTCGAGCGCAAGAGCTGATAAAAACGCTGGCAGAAGAAGCGATGAAAGGCACTGTAACTTGGAATAAGAACTTAACAGTGACATTCCGTGAAGCCATTAATTTGCTAGACCAGCAAATCTCAGAGCAATTGTCTGAAGTTATGCATCACCCTGAGTTACAAAAACTAGAGGGCTCTTGGCGTGGTCTCAATTACTTAGTGATGAACTCTGATACGAGCTCTACCTTAAAGGTTCGTATGATCAGTATTACTAAGAAAGAGCTTCATAAAGACTTGAGTAAAGCGGTAGAGTTCGACCAAAGCCAAATCTTTAAGAAGGTCTATGAGTCTGAGTTCGGTAGTGCCGGCGGTGAACCATACGGCGCTTTGATTGGTGACTATGAATTTACTAACCATCCAGAAGACATTGAATCACTTCGTTTAATGTCGAATGTGGCCGCTTCAGGTTTCTCTCCATTCTTGTCCGCAGCTTCACCAGCTTTGTTTGGTTTTGATGAGTGGACAGAGCTTTCGAAGCCACGTGATTTAGATAAAGTTTTTGAATCTCTTGAATACGCACAATGGCGTTCATTCCGAGAGAGTGCGGACTCACGCTTTGTAAGCTTAACCATGCCCAAAGTATTAGCTCGTTTACCTTATGGTCAAGCGACTTCTCCGGTGGAAGAGTTTGGTTTCGAGGAGTTTGAAGTCGACTCAGTTTCAGGTATCGCGACTAATGCTGAGCATAATGATTACTGTTGGATGAATTCTTCTTACGTGTTGGGGGCAAAGCTTACAGACGCGTTTTCTAAATATGGTTTCTGTACTGCCATTCGTGGTGCTGAAGGGGGAGGTCGAGTGGATAACTTACCGACACACTTCTTCATGAGTGATGATGGCGATCCTGATATGAAATGCCCAACTGAAATTGGCATTACAGACCGACGTGAAGCGGAACTAGGTAAACTTGGTTTCCTACCATTGTGTCACTACAAAAACACCAATTATGCGGTGTTCTTCGGTGCTCAAACTTGCCAAAAAGCAGCCAACCATGATTCGCCGGATGCCACTGCTAATGCGGCTATTTCGGCTCGCCTACCTTATATGATGGCAACTTCCCGTTTCGCGCATTATTTGAAAGTCATGGCCCGTGACAAAATTGGCAGCTTCATGGAGGCTGAGGACGTGGAATCGTGGCTAAACCGCTGGATCCTAAGTTACGTCAATGCTTCTGAGGGCGGTGGTCAAGAGATCAGAGCAAAATATCCGTTGGCAGATGCTCGTGTTCAAGTCAAAGAGATTCCGGGTGCACCAGGTTCATACAATGCTGTGGCTTGGTTGAAACCTTGGCTACAAATGGAAGAGCTCACCACATCACTTCGCTTGGTGGCAAAAATCCCGCAATCGGGTGGTTAAGCACGTTGTGGTTGGCTGTCTTGGCCAACCACACTTTCTAGCGGAATAGGCTTGATACATGCGCAAACATACGTCATTAAATTTCTTAGACCCAAGTGAATTGAAGCACGAGTTTAGTCCCCTTGGGTGTGCGGAACTTGATAGCCATTGGATGAATAAATTTATCGACTCAATGGATTCACTACATTCGGCAAAAGTATGGTTGGAAGGTACTAAAAGTCCAAACATTGAGAGTTTTCGACATAGTCTGATGAGTGCTATAGACGAGATTGATGAGCTACTCGAAAAACAACTCAATGAGATAATCCATCATTGTGCTTTCCAGAAGTTAGAGCGCAGTTGGATCGGCCTTCGCTATTTATGTGCTCAGGTCGATGGGCAATCATCAGAAGAAGTTAAGGTAAAGCTCCTTTCAGTAACATGGGACGAAATCAGTAAAGACGCATTAAAAGCGATCGAATTTGATCAGTCTGCATTGTTTAAACTTCTGTATCAAAACGAATATGGAGCACCAGGTGGAGAGCCTTTTGGGTTAGTCATTGGTGATTACGAGCTTCGTCACGACCCTGTTACTAACCATTTTGATCGTGATTTATCTGTATTGAGTAAGGTATCTCAATCAGCGGCTGCAGCATTTAGCCCTTTTATATTGTCAGCGACACCGGGTGTTTTTGGGGTGAATCGTTTTTCTGAGCTTTCAGCGATTGGTGATATTTCGACTCAATTTGAACAAGTGGAATATGGGAAGTGGCGAAGGCTACGAGAATCAGAAGAGTCGAAATTTATCGGCATCACTGCACCAAATGTCTTGTTTCGCCAGCCGCATGGCAGCGATGGAACACGAGCGGAAAGTTTTCAGTTTGAAGAGAGAATTGACGACTCAGAAACACAACTTTTATGGGGAAGCGCAGCATATAGCTTCGGTGCCATTGCAATAAGAACGTATCAGGAACACGGTTGGTTTACTCACATGAGAGGAATAAAAAAAGGCGACTATACTCAAGGCCTTGTCCTCGCTCCAACGCGTAGTCAGATTCAGTTTAATGTGAAAAATTCACGTGATAGAAGCCCTTTAAACGTAAAGCTTTCTGAGTCACGAGAGCAGGTTTTAGCAGATAACGGTTTCATGTCACTTACCCCTGTACCGGAAACAGACATGATTGGGATGACATCGAATGTTTCTCTACATGAACCACCGCGATACCAAGAAGCGCACATCAGCGTAAACGCGAAATTATCATCGATGTTGCAGTATACCCTCTGTGTATCTCGAATTGCTCATTACATCAAAGTGATGGGACGGGACAAGATTGGTAGTTACCAAGATTCGTCTGCAATACAACGAGATTTTCAGCATTGGTTACACCAATACACGACTGCTTCTGATGAGGCGTCCGATGAGCTTAGGGCTAAGTACCCCCTGAACGAGGCAAGTATCGCGGTGAAAGAAAAGCGTGATGCGCCGGGGCATTATTATTCGGTGATTCATTTACGTCCTCATTTTCAACTCGATCAAATGGTATCGGCGATCAAATTAATAACGGAGTTATCACCAGAAAAGGTGGTGTAAGGAATCAAAATGACACAATGGAAAAGCGCGTTAGCAGAAGGCAATTTAACAGAAGCACTAGAAGTACTCATTGAGAATATAAAAGTTTCTCCTAAAGATGCAACTCTTCGGAGTTCTTTCATCGAGCTTCTTTGTATTGACGGTAATTTTGAACGGGCGGACGAACAGTTGATGCAAGCGATTAAACTGTTCCCAGAATATCTTTCTGGAGCCAGTCAACTACGTCACCTCGTTAAAGCAGCTCAAGCCCGTAAGGATTTTTTTCATGGAGCAGCAACGGCTCAGTTTGTCAGTGACCATGAAGGGCTGAATAGGTTATTGATTGAATTCAACTTAGCACTAAAAAATAATGACCAACGTAATGCCTACAACTTAGCGTCTGAGATAGAACAACAACGCGTCAAAAAATCATTTAGTCAGGGCGGTAATATTTATGATGACGTTCGAGACATAGATGATCAATTGGGTGGATACATAGAGCTCTTTTCGACTGCAGGCAATTACTTCCTTGTGCCTATCGCCAATGTGAAACAGCTTGAACTAAAAACACCATCTTCACTATTAGAGACGATTTGGCGTCCCGTTGAATTCGATATAGAAGGTCTAGGTGAAGGCGAGGGTCATACGCCTTTGACTTACATTGGTTCTCAAACCGATGCCCAAAAACTAGGTAGAGAAACGGATTGGCAACAAGTTGCAGAGCAAGAGTTATTCGTTGGGTTGGGTCAAAAGTGCTGGTTAGTGGGTGAAACTGCACTTCCTCTCTTTGATTTGAAATTACTTGAAGAAACCGTATTAACAGCTTAGAGGTCGCGATGGCTTTAGAGGCGTCATTACTGGACAAACTAATCGACTCAGATCCGAATGTTCGTGAAGAGAAAGACTTTCCAGCAAGTTCTCAGTCCTTACTTAATAACTTATTAAGGGATGTTGAAGCCATGCTGAATAGTCGAATTGGTTGGCGTGAACTTCCTGATGATCTTTTAGAAGTTCGAGACTCCATTTTAAACTACGGTCTGCCAGACTTTTCTTCAATGCCATACAGCAGCCAAGAAGGGCAAAATCAGCTTTGTGAAATTGTCTGCGATGCAATAAAGGAGTTTGAACCGCGTCTAGAGTCTCCTTTGGTGAGTATTTTAGGTGAGAAAAGCGCCACAGATCGAACGCTGAGGTTAAAAATCACCGCAACCTGCCTAATTGGAAGCAATACCCACGAAGTCACATTTAACTCAGAAGTTGAACCGGTGAGCCTTGGTATGAAATTGAGTAGAACAAAATGAGTGAAGAGTTCCTAAAGTACTACAATCGAGAGTTGGCTTACTTACGCCATAAAGGACAGGAGTTCGGTGAGCAGTACCCTAAGATCGCATCTCGTTTGAGAATAAGTGAAGAACAAGTCGAGGATCCTCATGTAGAGCGACTTCTTGAGGGGTGCGCATTTTTAACTGCGAGAATTCGCCAAAGTTTAGACAACAGCTACCCTCAATTCACAGAATCACTGCTGGGGCAACTCTACCCAGATTTTCACGCGCCAATTCCTTCCATGTCGATTGTGAAAATGACGTGCTCGGAATCCACCAATGCCTATTTTGATGTTGTCTCTGGTGAACGTGTTGTCATCGGCGCTCCAAGATTTAAAGAATGTGAATTTAGAACATGCTATGAAACGCGAATGTACCCATTACGCGTAAATGATTGCTCATTTGAAAATGCGCCTGTGAAACCTATGGGGTCTCGATGGGAGCAAGTGGCAAACTCGATGCTTAACGTTCAACTTCATGCCAATGATAGTGAAAGTGCAATTAACCTGATGGGCATCGACACCTTGAGGTTTTACCTCAATGGCCAACCTCAACTTACACAGAAGTTGTATCAAATGTTATTCCAAAATCTTGTTGGATTGTCGGTATCCGTTCAAGGGAAAGAAGTCGCATCGTATACGAAAAGGCATCTGAAATCTGTGGGGTTCTCGGATTCGGATAAAGTTGTGCCCTATGGCAAAAGAAGCTTCTCAGCGTCAAGAATGTTGGTTGAATACTTACACTTCCCAGAAAAATTTATGTTCTTTGACCTGATTGATTTAGAACTCAATAAACTTGATTTAGGCGAATCGATAAGCCTCTATTTTTTCTTTGACTCCACAGACGACTGGTTACCGAAACAAGTCGACAACGAAAGCCTAATGCTCGGCTGTACTCCAGTCATTAACCTCTTTCAAAGTACCATGGAACCTAAACGTTTACTGCCATCTGAGTACGATTACCATTTGTCGCCTCAATACCAAGAAGCAGAGAGTAATGAAGTTGTTTCGATTACCAATGTGACGTTGAGAAACTGGAATAAGACTTATGAAAATTTGCCTTGCTATTATGCCGGTGAACATACGCACTACATGGGTAATAGTGACATTTATTGGTTAATGAGGCGAGAGGACAAAAACTGGGCTGGTGGATACGACGAACCCGGGCGAGAAACGTATCTGTCTTTTGTGGATAAAAAACATCAACTCTTTAGCCCAGAGAGCCGTGAAAATTGGCTTATGTACGTACAAGCGGAGTGTTGCAATCGGAACCTGCCGCAAAAACTTCCGTTTGGTGGTGGTTTACCAGAAGTATCATTACCTGACGTTAACGATAACTTTGAGTCAGTACGTTGTTTGGTGTCTTTATCTGAAACAGTGAGGCCTGAAATGGATGAAAGTACGCGGTGGCAACTGACCAAGCTACTCACACTGAATCATTTCACACAAGACGATGGACTGGCAGTGCTCAAACAGACCCTGAACCTATATGCTTTTTCTGGTACGGCAGAAACAAAGGCTCTGATTGATGCGCTTGTGAAACTCGAGTTTGAAAAAGTGGCCGGGAGAGTGAGCGAGCAAGGGAAAATGGGGTTTGCCCATGGTGTTAAATTGATTCTAACTGTATCAGACCAAATCCTCCTTAAAGAGCAAATATTCTTTTTAGGCTGTGTGTTATCAGTCTATCTCTCTCAGTACGCTGAAGTGAATATTTTTACTCAACTAGAAGTTAAGTTGAAGTCGACAGGTAAACGCTTTTATCAATGGCCATCGCTTACCGGCGATAAGGTTCTGCTATGAAGACTGAAGACTTTTATCGTCAATTGAAACAGCGTTCGTTGTTTGAAGCGTTACACTTGATTGAACAAGAAGTACTTCGAGTTGAGGCACAGTTAGGTTCCGATGCGCTACCTAGAGACGAAAAGATATCGATTAAGGTCAATCCTGCGTTAGGTTATGAGAATTCTCAGTTGTGTGCTGTGAAAGCGATCAGCCAGAGCAAATTAAGGTTAGAGACAAACTTAATCGGATTAACGGGTGAGCAAGGTGTTTTGCCACAGCATTACAGCGAACTTGCATTGAATCGTCAAAAAGAAGGAGACAACGCAATGGTCGATTTCTATGACATTTTTAATCATCGGTTACTGTCTCTTTACTACCGTAGTTGGCAACTGACTCAACTTACTTCACAGGTTACTGCTCATTCGGTAGGACGACGATCGCCTCTTTGTAGCATGTTAGAGTCGGTGACAGGGCAAACCCAGCATCTTGCTAATCATTTTGCAGGGGTGTTTGCTTCATCGAATCGTAGTAAAAGTGCACTTAAAGGAATGCTCGAAAGCCTCTCAGGATGTGATGTCCGCTTACATGAATTTCAGGGGCAATGGTTGCACCTCACGGGAGAAGACCAAACTCGACTGGTTTCTCAAAGCATGCCGGAAGGTCAATTCGCTCAATTAGGCAGTGGTGCTTCAGTAGGATCTAAAGCTTGGAACATCAATGCGGGCGTGACAATTGAATTCTTCCCAAACACGACGAAACAAGTGAAGCAACTCTTACCTAATACATCTTGTGTGCATACGATGAAATCTATAACACATGATTTTCTTGGTAAGCATAAGCGCGTTAAATGGAAGTTAACGACTCAACATAAATACCTTCCTCAGGTTTGTATCTCAAAACAAGTCGGTCAATTGGGCATTGGTTCTGTATTGACGAAGCATAAGCGTACAAAAGACCGCAGAATAACAATTACCATTTAAAGGATTCACAATGGCTTTATTATCACTATCAGCGTTGGTTGAGAGGCTATCTCCGCATGCAAGAGAAACGTTAGAGCATGCTGCCGCAATGGCCAGCTCTCGTACTCATCATAGTATTGAAATGACGCACTGGTTAATTAGTATTATCCAACATCCGTCTGGGATATACGCGGACGCCTTTCGTAGCCAAAATATCGATGCTAGCCGAGTGGAGTCACAGTTGCTCGAACAGTTAGAAAAGTATCGAACAGGATGCGATTCGGTCCCTGGGTTGTCTGAACATACCGTTACCATCATGCAGAATGCAATGATGATTACGACGATTGAATTTAATCAAGAGCAATTGAGTTGTATCCATTTATTAAGAGCTTACTTAACGGATGATACTTTGGTTACGATGTTGAATCAGCCTAGCTCAGAATTAATGAAAATTGATGTAAACACATTGTTGGATGTTAATGAATCTGAATCAAAGCATCTCGCCTCTAACGAAGGGATTAGTAAGAGCAAAAACGCTGCACTTCATCAATTTACTGTTGACCTTACAGAGCAAGCAAAATTAGGGAAAATCGACCCCGTTGTCGGTCGAGATGACGAAATCCGTTTAATGATCGATATTTTGCTACGCCGCAGACAAAATAATCCAATCTTGACAGGTGAAGCTGGCGTCGGAAAAACTGCCGTTGTCGAAGGATTGGCGCAAAAAATTATCGATGGTGATGTTCCCTCTGCATTAATGAACGTTTCAATAAAATCGTTAGATATGGCACTACTGCAAGCAGGCGCGGGCATGAAAGGTGAATTTGAAAACCGATTAAAGAATGTGATTAAAGAAGTTAATCAATCGGAAACACCTATCATACTTTTCATTGATGAAGCCCATGGTTTGATTGGTGGTGGAGCGCAAGCAGGTCAAGGCGACGCGGCAAATATTTTGAAACCGGCGTTGGCCCGTGGCGAGCTTAGGACAATAGCGGCGACAACATGGGCGGAATATAAAAAGTATTTCGAGAAAGATGCAGCACTAACTCGACGTTTTCAAGTCGTTAAGATCGATGAACCTATGCCAGAAATTGCAATTGCAATGTTGCGAGGGTTGTTGGACGTGATGTCGAAACACCATGACGTGTATATCACAAATAAAGCTTTGGAAGCTGCTGTTCAACTTTCTGCACGATACATAAATGGTCGTCAATTGCCTGACAAGGCAGTTTCTGTTCTTGATACCGCATGCTCTCGTGTTGCTCTAAGCCAATCATCCACGCCAGGAACATTGGATAGTAAACGAAAAGATCTTCAAATAAGAGAGTTGGAACTTGACCAACTGTACAAAGAGTCTCAATTCGGTTCGGCGAATGACCATAAAATTTCTGATATTAAAGAAAAAATTAATGTTCTACATGGTGAGATTCTTGAATTAGAAGAAATTTGGCAAAAAGAAAAACAATGGGTCGATGAAGCAAAACTAATACGGCATAAGATTCAACTTCAGGAAGGTGAAGCTAATGAAGAAGACAAGAATCGCTTAGTAAGTATTGAGAAAGACTTAAGCTCAAACTCTCAACCACTTGTCTTTTCACACGTTAGCGAAGCCTTAATTGCGGAGGTGATCTCAGATTGGACTGGTATCCCTTTAGGAAAACTGCAAGATGATGACATCAAAGCGGTTCTTACACTAAAAGAGACACTAAGTCATAGAGTGGTAGGGCAAGATCACGCACTCGAAGTCATGTCAGAGGTTATCAAAACTGCGAGCGCGCAACTCACTGATGAATCGAAACCTAATGGCGTTTTTCTGCTTACAGGCCCAAGTGGAGTCGGTAAGACAGAATCTGCGCTGGCGATAGCGGAGAAAGTGTATGGTAGCGAAGATAATGTTACGACAATCAATATGTCTGAGTTTAAAGAAGAACATAAAGTCTCTCTATTGTTAGGTTCACCTCCTGGTTATGTCGGTTATGGTGAGGGCGGGGTTCTCACAGAAGCGGTAAGACGTAGACCTTATAGTGTTATTTTATTGGATGAGATGGAAAAAGCGCACGCGGGTGTGCAAGACATTTTCTATCAGGTTTTCGATAAGGGCATGATCAAAGATGGTGAAGGAAGAGATATCGATTTTAAAAACACCATTATCATTATGACTGCCAATACAGGAACGGAGACGACAATGTCTCTATTTGAAGACCCTGAGTTAGCCCCAGAACCAACAGCTTTAAAAGAGGCGCTACGGGAGGATCTTCTGGGTGATTTTAAACCTGCGTTTTTAGGGCGAGTCAACGTACTTCCATATCTGCCGTTAAATAAAGAAGTATTAAGTAATATTGCTTCTTTAAAATTACAGAAAATATCCGACAGAATTCAAAGAAACTACAATGCCAAATTTACGTTTAGTGATTCATTAATAAATGACATAGTTAATAATAGCAATGAGTCAGGGAGTGGTGCTAGGGTAATACAAACTACGATTGAAAATACGCTGTTACCAAAAATTTCCCATGAGATATTGAGTTCTATTCTTAATGGTAAGACATTTGAGGAAATTAACGTTGATGGAGAAATTAAATCACTTAACGTCTCACTTATTTAACAGCGGTTTCAATGTAAAAATAAATTGAGACTCGCTTCATATTAACTTTATTTTTTGGAAAATAGTGCTTAATTAAATTCAAATTAAGCGATATAAAAGAGCGTATTTAAAATAAAGTTTTTGATACATAAGTCATTAATTATCAATAACGATTTGATGATTAAATAACTACGCAATATGTCAATTATTAATGCTATAGGAGATTAGCATGCAGTCTAACACGTATCTTAAATATGCAGATATTAAAGGTGAAGCAACTGCTGAGCAGTACAAGGATCTAATTACACTACTATCTGTAGATTGGAGTGTTGGTCGTGAAATTTCATCATTCACAGGTACCGCAATGGACCGTGAAGCTAGCGCGACTCGCTTGTACGATTTAACTATCACCAAATTGCAAGATCGTTCATCACCAGATCTATTTAAAGAAGCAACGATTGGTAAAGGTAAACCTGCGGTATTCCATATTACTAAGCAGGGTGAAAAAGTAGAAGAAATCATGAAAATCGAACTTACTGATGCAATGATTTCTAATTACTCTGTTTCAATTCAAGATGATCGCCCGATTGAAACAATCACTATTTCATACACTGAAATGATGATGACAGTGACACCTACTGATGATAAGAACAATACATCAGCACCACTAGTATACGGTTACAGCGGTGTTAAAGGTCAACAAATGTAATTAATTTGCGGGGATCCTTTCCCCGCATTTTTTAAGAAGTGTACAATGAAAAAAGCAACTCAAGACAATAACTTCATTAGAATTTTTACACCATTTGGTGAGGATGCAATAATTCTGAATTCCTTCGAGTATAAAGAGGCTGCTTCAGAGCTTTTTTCATTGCATGCTTACGCTTATTTCAATGGGCAACAAGCTGAGTTAAATCAGATTATAGGCAAAGAAGTGACGATCAGTATGGATAATCATTCATTGGTATCGTTACAACCTAGATATTTTCATGGCGTAGTTTCTAGGGCTAAACTGTCTGGTACTCGAGTTTCGACTGTTGATAGGGGTGAGCAATATAAAAATATAGAGTTGATAATCGAACCAAAGTTATGCTTCTCAAATTATCGGACAAATTGCAGAATATTTCAGTATAGAGATGTGAAAGAGATCGTATCAGAAATTCTTGCTGAGCATGAAATTACCTTCAGTTTTAAGCTTACTAAAGCTTACACCAAATACACATATAAAGTGCAATACGAAGAATCTGATTTGGCCTTTGTAAGGCGAATTTTGGCGGAGGAAGGTATCGCGTTCTGTTTTTTACATTCCGATTCAGATCATGTCATAGAATTTTTTGACGATATCAGTTACTACACCCCTTCGGCAGAATTTATTGTAGAGCACTCAACTGGTAGCGCAGCATCTAGCCATATCTTCTCATGGAATGAAACTCAGTCCCTCACGACAAAAAGCAGTCATTTGTCCGGTTTCAATATGTTGAAGCCAAGCTCTTATCCGAAGCACTCTGCTAACGGGTCAACCAACTTCTTCACCGTTCCAGTCAGTGAGCATTACGAGTATTTGGCGGAGACTGAAACCAATGACCAATTCGCATTAAGAAACATGCATAACATCGAGTCATTGCAACAAAATGTTTATCAATGCATGGGGGAAACGAGTTGTCGATCATTTACGGTTGGAACGTGTTTTAAGTTCAAAAAACATGAAGATAAAAGTCGAATTGGTAAAGAGTATGTGCTGTCTTCTGTCTCCGTTTCAGCTTCGGTATTCAATCAGACAGGTCAGGGTGGTACCGCCAACCAAGGCGTGAGAGTTGCTTTTTATTGTGTTGATTCAAAAACGATATTGCGTCCATTAGCTAGGTTTGGAAAACCACAAGTTCGAGGCCTTCAAACGGCCATAGTGACAGGAAACAAAGAAGGTGAAATCTACATAGATAAGCATGGGCGAATCAAAGTTCAGTTCCACTGGGATCGTCAAGGAGAGCATGACGCAAACAGTTCATGTTGGATACGTGTTGCTCAGACAGTAGCAGGAAATGGTTGGGGGAGTGCTTTTCATCCTAGAGTAGGACAAGAGGTTATTGTTGACTTCGTTAACGGTGATCCAGACCAACCTATCGTCACGGGTTCTTTGTATAACGGTAACCAAGGAACACCGTATAGCTTGCCGGATCAAGCATCCCAAAGTGGTTACAAATCTCGATCAGTGCAGAAAGGTGGCAGCAATTTTAACGAATTACGTTTTGACGACAAACCTGGTGAAGAGCACGTCTATTTACACGCCGAAAAATTATTTCAAATGTTGGTAGAAGATTGCGCGGAAATTACCGTTGAAAATAACAAAACGGAAACCGTGACCAACAATGTAACGCAGGACATCGGCCAAAGCTCGACGCTTAACGTTGGAAAAAATCATAAAACTGACGTTGGTGAGGCCTTGTCGGTTTGCGCTGGGAAGAGTATCGAAATTAAAGTTGGCGGAGCGTCGATACAAATGTCTAGCTCTGGGGACATCAATATTAAAGGAAATAAGATCTCGATCAACGGCTCCACTATCGGTCTGAAAGCTGGCCAAATATCTTTGAACTAGGGAGAAAGCAAATGGGAAAACCCGCTGCTGTCTTAGGAAGTCATCACGTCTGTCCAGCTAAAACCGGAAAAGTACCTCATCAGGGCGGCCCTGTAGCGATAGGTTCTGCAAACGTAAAAATTTCAGGTATTCCAGCTGCGAGGCAAGGCGATAAGCTAGTATGCGTTGGACCTCCTGATAGTGTTTCTTCGGGCTCCTCCAGCGTTAAGATCAATGGAAAACCGGCAGCCAGACTAGGAGACTCTACTGCCCATGGTGGAAAAATTGTCGCTGGCGTCACTACGGTTTTAATTGGGGGATAAATGCCGATCATATTTGACCCTGTTTTTTGTGTACTAAACGGAAGAGAATTCTCTATTGAACAATATGCTAACAACACACTTAACGTGTCTGATGATGCTATACGTGTAAAGAGTCATGCCAATAATTTGGAAGATAGGGTTCAATCGTTACTCGAGAATCTTAGTCATCACATTCATGGTTTTGACATTCAAGCGCCGGTGTGTGTGTTACTTCCTCGGGTATCATGCAAGTCAGTGCTGAAGCGTATTTCCTCCGTTATTTTGTCGTTGTTTAATCTTGAAGCTAATCCACTTATTCGTTTCTATCCGTATGGTGAAGCGTCGCTCTTAATGGCATTGAGTCAATTGGAAGAGCTTAGTCATCAAAACACAGTTCCATGGATTATTGCGATCAACCTTGCACAGAGTTCAAGCAGCAAGTTTGATGTATATGATTCATTAGTTGTGGCGCGTTGCGTTGCGGTTAAAGAGGGGCTTAACGTTCGGACTCAATCAATAGATCTCGAACTTACGCCATTAAATACGGCGACAGATAATATCGTTCGGCAGTTAGGCAACGCTTCTGAACAAAGCTTTGATGAACTCTTATTGTCTATAGGAATTGAAGAAGAGCCACAATGGCTCAACTCGATTCACTTTTTGTCTTCATGGATTAGTGCGGAGACTCGATACATCTTTTCCGATTCCCGAACAGGCCCTTTAGGGGCGTGTGGTGGTCTTCTAAAAGCACTCTCTCTCTGTCATCGACAACGCGTTAAACATGTCGAGAACTTTCAAGTCTTACAAGTGGATATAGAGACTCAAGGCTATGCCATTGGCACGATTTTCAATTGGTGTAGTGAGTAAAGATTTAAAATGAATTCACAAAGGATTGTTAAGCTCACAACGCTGGACGGCGAAGCCTATTTGTTTTCTTCGCATCAACCCCCATTTGGTAAACAGGAACGATTCACGTCTGTCAGAGCGGCTGAAATCTTTGTCGAACGTTTTTATTACTCTGCGTTTGATGAACTCAGAGAAATTGCGTCTTGGTCTACTGCGACCACGTATTTCTCCGCAGAGATGAAAGAGCTCACTGACGAGGACCTTTATAAGCGTATTGCTGAGAGTTTATTTGAGCAATCGTTGTTCGCCTTTCAGACACCTCAACAAGCGCCTAGTACCTATTACCCCCCAACAGAGATACCTACTGATCTAATTGCCAAGACGAACGATAAAAAAGCAAAGTCGACAGATGACAGTCCTCATAAAAGCGAGAGTAAAAGTAGTGATACTCCCCAAAATGAGAGCAGTAAAAAACATGCAAAAGCAGGTGATCCTGTCTCTTTGGTAACGGGCGAAGAAAACTTAACACTAACTGATGTGCGACTACCTTTCGGCTTAGTGTGGCAGCGGACTTACCGATCTTCGCTTTCTGATAAAAATACAGGACTTGGTTTTGGTTGGCGACATATCTTCCAGTATGAACTGAAGGATGTACTGGATGAGAAAGAACAGATTATTGGCTGGCTCTTTGTAGATGAAATGGGAGACTCCATCTTATTTCCCCCTGTTTCTAAAGGAGGGGTGAGTTACCAAACTTATACCGATTCGACTTGCCAATATCATCCAAATGGTTATCGATTGGTTACGATAAATGGCAGTGTACAAGTCAAGTTTGTTCAAGTAGAGGAGCTCTGGTTAGCTAGTGAGATTCGACTTGGGCTCATGAAAACGGTAAATCTAGAATATTCACGTAATCACCGTATCACCCAAGTAAACGTCAATCGACAAGCAAAACTTGAATTACAATATAACAAGCAAGGATTACTTGTTGAAATACGCCATCCTACAACCCTAGCTACTCTAGCTGAGTATCAATATGACCGTACCTTTTGTTTAACCAGGGCCACGGATGAACATCGGCAAGCAGAATCTTATCAATATAGTGATACCTGTTTACTAACTAGACGAACACGTGCAACAGGATTTTCGCATTATTTTGACTGGATAGGTCGAGGCGTGAGTGCTAAGTGCGTAAGTAATTGGGCGGATGATGGCGCGTATCGATATACTTTTGAGTTCCAACCGACTCAATCGACTGTTGTCGATCCGAGAGGTCATGCATGGCGATACAAACACAATGAACAAGGAAAGTTGCTTGAGCGTGAAAGCCCTGAATCAAGACGCTGGGTATATGAATATGATTCGAAAGGGCACTTGGTAAATGAAGTATCACCGGATGGCTGCTACGTCACTTACGCCTATAATCAATTTGGGCAACTAAAAAACAAACGGCATTCTTCAGGTGCAACGGAACATTTTGACTATGATGAATTCGGTTGTAGTACGAGACATCAGTTGCCTGACGGTGAAACCATTGAAAACCAATTTAACGCGCTCGGCCAACTGGTTTGGCAACAAAGTAAAGAAGGTAAACAAGAGCGATACCGATACGATAAACATGGCCGCTTAGTTGAAAAGGTTATTGACGCTGGCGCATGTGTTCAATGGTGGTGGGATGATGAGCATCAACTTAGAGCGAAGAAAACCAATAAAAGTCTCTTTCGCTACAGTTATGATGAACATGACCTTGTAAATGGAATCGCTTATCCGGAAGGTCTTGTCTCCGGCTTTGAGCGCAATCAAAATCGTCTACTTACCCGTCTGTATTTTCAGAATTCGAAAGATGAAATTTTACGCGAACATCGATACGAATATGACGACTACGGCCGTGTCAAACTTATCAGTACACCGAGAGGGGAAGTAGAGATCAATTGGAGCAGCCTTGCTCAACCTGTAGAGGTTTTTAAACAAAATAAAAGCGTCATGTCGTTTTCTTATGACGAAGAAAGGAACCTTAAAACTATCGAGCGTTCCGATGGTTGTAAGTACGAATTTGCATATACACCTGATGGACAAATTCAGTCGACGATAAACTTCGACCAAATACATACAAGTTATACCTACGATAAGGCTGAGCGACTAAGCAAGATTAGGCGCCGGACTAACCAAGTTAGCTTTCGTTATGATGACCTTGGGCGAGTCGTCAATATTCGAGCAATTGGAAGCGGAAAGGGAGTAGAAAACCATTTCCAATATAGCTTAGGCGGTAAACTAATCAACGTGCATAATTGCTTCTCGATGTCTTCTTATACCTATAAAGATACAAAATTGGTAAGTGAACAGCAGGGACGCTATTCCTTCCACAACAGATATCTTAATAACGGTTTACTCCAGTCCCAATGTTATAGTGACGGTACTGAAATCTCCTACCAATACGACGAGTACGGTGTGGTGTGTTCCATTTCTATTCAAGGGGGGGCGCACACCACAATACAGTTTAAATACGATGACTTACAGCGAATAACTCGTATTCAGTATGGCACTAAAGGGGAAACAAAAGAGTTTGATGGATTAGGAAGACTAAAGCGTCAAATATGGGAGAGTTTGGAGCGAAAGTATCATTACAACGCACAGCATCTTTTATCTCTTATCGTCGACAGTGAGAAGGGGCCCCAACATTATCAATATGATGACCTCGGCCATTTAGAAAGGGTAAAGACGCAAACCTCTGAGGAGTCATACATCTATGACAGTTTTGGCAACTTTAATGATGAAGGTGCACAGCTAGAATATGACCGCCTTGTTGAATACCATGGCGTCAGGTACGACTACGACGAACTAGGTAACAGAACCAGTAGTCAAGGTAATGGATTAGAGCAGCGCTGTACTTACGATGCTAAAGGGCAGCTAATTTTTGTCGAGAGCGAAGGGCGTTTATGTCAATTCGAATACGACGCACTAGGCCGAAGAATCAAGAAAATCAGTGAAAATGGCACCACTGAATTTATTTGGCAAGGAAGTCATTTAGTCGGCGAGTATTCTCGTTCGGGTTATCGGTGGTATCTATATCAACCAAACAGTTTTGTTCCGCTTGCTCTTATTGAAAACGGTGAGTGTTATTTTTACCAATGTAATCAAATCGGAACCCCAGAACGTTTGGTGGACTCTAAAGGGCAGGTAGCTTGGCAAGCAGCATACGATACCTTTGGATTTGCTCACGTTGAAATCGAGACGGTTAAAAACAACCTTCGCTTACAGGGGCAGTACTTCGATATTGAGACTGGTCTGCACTACAACTTAGCACGCTACTACGACCCTCAAATAGGTCGATTTATCCAACCCGACCCCCTAGGGCTGCTTGGTGGAACCAACCACTATCAATTCGCACCAAACCCTGTCTCGTGGGTTGATCCTCTGGGTTTATGTGCAAAAGAGGATGCGCATACAGTTCTAGCAGGGCATAACGATAATGCACCGGAGAGGATGGTCTACGAAAAAGCAGCGGTTAATATTTCTGGGCCAACGATTGAGGAACTTATCGCAGATCCGACTTTACAGGGTATTAACGCTGTAAATATCGATCCAATATCGATGATGGTCGAAGGGATTGAAGATATGATAAATGCAGGGAACGCATTTATCGATAATCCTTCATTCTCTACTGCAACGAGTATGGCTATCACCGCAATACCAGGCAGATATGCGGAAAAAGTTGTCGATGAACTGCCGCTGAAAAAACTCGATAACGCCATGGTGAAGTCTTTGAGCACCATGAAGCGATTTAAAGTGCCTTGTTTTGAACCTGGGGCAACGATTAAAGGCAAGTTCAAAGGCAAAGAGCGTGAATTGGAAAGTCATTTTGCTCGCCAACTAAGGCATCAAGAAGCGGGTCTTAATGACTTGACCGTGGGGGAATACATCGAAAATCGCAATCGTTACAAAGAAATGAAACGAGCGGGAACGGGTATGGCTCAGGAGGATTTCAGAAAGCAGTTTTCTCGTCAATTGAATAGTTCGCTAGCTGAAAGCTTTAAGTTGAAGATGAGCCCTATGGACGCCAAAAAAGCGGCGAAACAAAGAACATCTGAGATTATGGATAACCTTGCGGCTTTGCATGATCCAGATATGATTGCAGGCGGGGCTGACAAGGTGAATAGGATGGGGAATAAAAGGGTTAACTCCTCAATTGGCTCTCAGTGGCGCACAAAGTCGCGCTTAACTCAGATGGATGAGCAAGCACAACGTGCATTTGAAAACCTAGGACCAGATGCCAAAATGAATGTTTCGCTGGAGCGCTGCCCATTACGTGGAATTAAATAAGATGAATGACGAATATTTTGAAATGTTTATAGAAGAGTTTGGCGAGCCGACCGAACATATTCAGGCAACTGACCAACAAGTTGAAGCATATCGAGGCATACTTCCAGATCAGCTACTTAAATACTGGCAAATGGTCGGTTTCTCTGGCTTTAACGATGGTCTATTCTGGATCACCAATCCCGCAGAATTTGAAGATGTGCTTGAATCTTTTCTTGACGATACAGAGTTCGCACACTTTGACAATTACCATGTGATCGCTCGAAGCGCCTATGGTCAACTCTATTTGTGGGGAGAGCGAACAGGTGCGTCACTCGATATAGCGACACACTTAAATTGGATAATGACAAATCAAGGACACGCAAAAGACATTTCTAAAGGCGATGCTAATATTGCAATTCAAAGCTTTTTCGGTTTTCAAGATAAAGAATATATAGACGTAGAAGTTAGTTCAAAACCTCTCCTTCCGTCTGCGATTAAAAAACATGGTCCAGTGGGTAAAGAAGAAGTGATGGTGTTTACCCCTTACCTATTTATGGGGGGCAAGAAGTCCGCAGATGCTATGACCAAAGAAGATCTACATGTATTTTTACAGGTTATGGTGGATTTAGGGGGAGCCGAAATTATCGATATGGCGTCAATGGTCGGCAATGTCCTTAAAAGTCACAGAGAGTAACCCGTCCTGCATAGCAAAACTCAAGCTCACGCTTTGTGGGCTCTTTTGTTTACCCAGTATCGATCTAGATAGATATCTTTTAAACAATCAGTTTGGCTGAATAGTGATCACACACAAGGCAAGAGTTCTTAGCTTAAACTCAGATATGGAAGAAGAAGTTACGCTTGAAGTTAATGGTGTCGAATTAACCTGTTTTGCCGGGGGGGGGGCCTATGAATTGTATATTGGGCAAGCATATCCCGTTACATTTGAAATGTTGGATTTTGAATTAACAGAGCAGGAAAGTGCAGACGAAACTAGTATGACAAGGGTCGATAGTACCTATGCTTATAAGCTATTAGGTAGACTAAACGGTGGGACCATAGACGCTGGACTTAAGATTTGTGATGATTTTTTAGAGTCTGATTATGCATATTTGGATGGTCAGTTTATTTGTCTCTGTGTCGAGCGGTTGGACGTAGAATTTTTAGATAGGTAAACCGAGTGCTTAGGGCATGTTCTTTGCTCCCAAATAATGATCGGGTTTGTGCAAATAAATTAGGCAAAGGATATAAACGCAAATGAATAATGAAAACTCTACACTAGTTCGCTTTGTTATGAATGTTGATAAATTGAAAAAAGTACCTCATCAATCCTATAGCCTAGATGGACTGAAAAATGGTGAGTGTTTGTGTGTGGTCAATCAAGATGATTCTTGGCAAGTTGTATACAACAGTCAAGGAAGAATTACGTCTGTAACTGAATGTCAAAATGAAGAAGATGCGTATGAGGAACTATATCACCAAATCTCAGATGCTTATGGTTGGTAGATTTTAAGTGCGCACAATTAGCTCGTTTTTACTTTAACTCCAGCATACGCCACAAACCACATGAAAAGCTTACGAACTCACGATATCCTAGGGGGATAATAAGATAGCGCCATGTAGATGGCAGAAAGTGAATTCGAATGAAGTTTATCCATACCTCAGATTGGCATCTTGGCCGACAGTTTCATAACGTCTCTTTACTTGACGATCAGCAAGCCGTTCTTGACCAGTTAATCCAATACATTGAAAACAACCCTGTTGATGCAGTGGTAGTTGCTGGTGATATTTATGACCGTTCTGTCCCACCAACCATTGCGATTGAGCTACTTAACAAAGTAGTGAAGCGAATCTGTGGTGAGCTAAACACGCCGATGATTTTGATTTCTGGCAACCATGATGGTGCAGAGCGCTTGGGTTTTGGTTCAGAACAAATGAAAAACGCGGGTCTTCACATTATCAGTAACTTCGAAGACATGCTTATCCCTGTTGTTATTGAAACCGAAAGCGCAGGGCAAGTTGCTTTTTATGGCATGCCTTATAACGATCCTGAGCAAGTCCGTTTTGCCTATCAAGAACCCGTTTCGACCCACGATCAAGCGCACAAGTTACTTGCCGAGAAAATCACTGAGCAGTTCCAACCAGAGCAACGCAACGTGTTAGTCAGCCACTGCTTTGTCGATGGTGCCATTGAGTCTGAATCTGAGCGTCCACTTTCGATTGGTGGTTCTGACCGCGTCAGTCACGAGCATTTCCTTAACTTCGATTATGTAGCGTTGGGGCACTTGCATCAGCCGCAGAAAAAAGGCGAAGAGTACATTCGTTATTCTGGCTCACTGATGAAATACAGTTTTGGTGAGCAAAACCAGAAGAAAGGTTTCACGCTGGTGGAAATTGACCAAAACGGGTTTGTCTCGGCAGAGCACATTAACCTTGCTGCACCTCATGAGATGCGAATCGTTGAAGGTGAGCTTGAACAAGTGATAGAGCAGGGCAAAACCGATCCGAAAAACGAAGACTACTTGTTGGTACGTTTGATGGATAAGCACGCAATCTTAAACCCAATGGAAAAGCTACGTACTGTTTACCCGAATGTTTTGCACCTAGAAAAACCGGGCATGTTAATTGGTGTCGAGCAGGAGATGGCGCAAGCGAAGTTGGCGAGAAGTGAGATAGACATGTTCCGAGACTTCTTTTCGGAAGCGCAAGACAGCCAATTATCGCAAGATCAAGATCAAGCGATCAGTGACATCATTAAACAACTTTCCCAGCAGGCTTAGTAAGGACCAAACATGAAACCCATTAAACTGACAATGCAGGCTTTTGGTCCGTTTGCTCAAACAGAAACGATTGAATTCGACAAGCTGGGAACTAACCCTCTGTTTCTTATCAACGGTCCTACTGGTTCGGGTAAAACCTCGATTCTCGATGCGATTTGTTTTGCGCTTTATGGTGAAACAACGGGTAACGAGCGCCAAGGTATTCAAATGCGTTGCGATATGGCAGCGCCAACGTTATTGACCGAAGTGACGCTAGAGTTCTCTTTGCACGGCAAGTCTTATCGAGTGATTCGCTCACCAGAACAAGAAGCACCAAAGGCGCGTGGTGAGGGCATGACGGTGCGTAAGCATACCGCAGCTTTGTATGAGATTACGGACGAAGAAAAGCTCATCACTAGCAAAACAACGCAAGTAAAGACAGAGGTGACCAATATTATTGGCTTGAACGAAACTCA
This sequence comes from Vibrio sp. MOR3, assembly GCF_001557775.1. Lineage (NCBI taxonomy): Bacteria > Pseudomonadati > Pseudomonadota > Gammaproteobacteria > Vibrionales > Vibrionaceae > Vibrio > Vibrio sp. MOR3. The sequence goes on from NZ_LNRD01000012.1 coordinate 186,854, forward strand.
GTTCCGCCAAGTGATGGTGCTACCACAAGGTAAGTTCCGAGAGTTGTTACTTGCGACGTCCAAAGAGCGTGAAGAGATATTTGGTCAGCTATTCCAAACGGATATCTACAAGAAGATTGAATATGCGCTGAAAGATAAAGCGAGTGCCATTAGCAAAGCCAAAGACGAGTTTGACAACCAGATTCGAGGCGCACTGCAGGTAGCTGGTGTTTCTTCAGAAGCGGAGTTGACAGAGCAGCGCGAAGCCTTATCTGTTCAATTTGAATCTGTACAAAAGCAAGAGCAAGAATCTCTGGCGCAATTAAATGCGGTAAAAACGGAACTGCAAAAAGCAGAAGCGCTGAGCAATGAGTTTAAAAAGCGCGAGCAAGCCGAAGTTGCATTGAAGCAACATATGGAACAGAGCGATGCTGTCTCATCACGTCAATTGCAGTTAGACAATGCGAAGAAGGCAAGCAAGGTTGAGTTGCCTTATGTCACGTTACAAAATGCCTCAAAGCAAACGCAAGAACTTGAGCAAAAGGTGGCTAAGCTATTTCAAGATCTTACTGTGGCAAATGACGCGGTAAAATCCAAAGAAGGCGCACTGCAAACCGCGAAAGAACAAGCTGCACAATTGCCAAAACTGACAGAGCAGCAATACCAACTTGAAGGCATGAAAGGAAAGTTGGTTGAAAAGTCAGAGTTAGAGAAAGCCATTAACGCAGGTTTGAAGCAAAAATCCGAGTTTGAAGCAACGCTTAAGAAATATATCGCTCTGAAAGAGAAGTTAACGCTAGAGGCGCAACAAGGTCATAAGTTACTGGATCAAGCTCGAGTCGATGTTGCAAGTATTGGTAGTGTAGAGGCTGAGATAAAACAGCAACAACGTTTGATGCAAGACCTACAGAAGCTTACGGGCTTAAACCAAGAGCTAGCGAAATTGGATGCATTGACGCCCAGCAAACAAGCTTCGGTTGACCAAGCTAAAGCGCGATACGTAGAACTTCAACGCTCAGCTGATACACTTGAATTGAACTGGCATAATGCTCAAGCCGCTGTATTGGCTCAGCGCTTACAAGCCGGTGAAATGTGTCCGGTGTGCGGTAGTGTAGAACACCCTCAACCCGCTCAATTTGTTGGTGAAGAGGTCACTAAGGATCAAGTTCAAAACGCTCGAAATATAGAGCGAGAAGGGCAAGTTGCGCTTAACCAATTGAACAATCAGTTGGAGCAGCACAATATCGCAATCGGACAATACAAGCAGCAGATTGAGCAACTATCCGCTGAACTCGGCCAAAGCGCATCCATGGATTTAAGCGCGTTACAAGCGTCCATACAGCAACTCAATGAACGTCTACAGCAATTGTCATCGATTAACTTGGTTCAGTTGGAACAAAGCGTCAATGAGTTAAACCAGCGTTGTGTTACTGGGGAAGGTAAGATCAATGATCTGCAAAACCAGATGGCAGCGAATGAATCGACGGTAAAAGTGAACCAAGAGCAACTGGCTAAACTGTCTGCTTCGTTAGATGCCAAGTACTCATCTCTTGAAGTTCTTAAGCAAGACATTGCTGCGATTCAAAAACAGATTACCGAGTTAAATACCGCATTCGAGTCTGCACAAAACCATTTGCAACAAGCCGTGCTGGCGAAGAGCAATATTGAAAGCCAACTGACAACCAATCAACAGTGGTTGAATGAGGCACTAGAGCGTTTGAACACAGCCAAAACTGATTGGGCGCAAGCGTTGCAGGCGAGCGCATTCGAGGATGAAGCGCAATTCCTAACAAGTAAAGTTGATGAAGCTGAGATGCAGGTTTGGCAGCAAGAAATTGATGCGTTCAAACAGACTCAAATCAAGCTAGAACAAACATTGGCAGATTTGAGTTCAACATTGAAAGACTTGGCATTGCCTGATTTAGATGACCTTAACGTTAAGTTAAACAGTATTCAGCAAAGTTACGTTGAAGCGCGTAATCAGCTTGATAGCACGCGCTCTCTGTTTGAACGTCTAGAGAAAGTCCGTAATGACATCGCGACGTTACATGACAAGAACACTAAGTTAGAAGACGAATACAAAGTGTTTGGCACCTTGTATGACGTTGCAAGCGGTAAAACGGGTAGCCGTATCAGTCTGCACCGATTTGTCCTTGGTGTGTTATTAGACGATGTATTGATTCAAGCCTCACAGCGTTTAAGTCTGATGAGTAAAGGTCGTTATATCTTGGCTCGTAAAACTGAAGGCTTTAAAGGTGCTGCAGGACGAGGCTTGGATTTGGTAGTAGAGGACAGCTACACAGGTAAAACGCGCGATGTTGCGACGTTATCAGGTGGTGAATCTTTCATGGCAGCGTTGGCATTAGCGCTCGGTCTATCTGATGTTGTGCAGTCTTACAGTGGCGGTATTCGCTTGGATACGCTGTTTATTGATGAAGGTTTTGGCAGCTTAGATCCGGAATCTTTGGATCTTGCGATTCAAACCTTGGTCGACTTACAACAAACGGGTCGCATGATTGGTGTGATTTCTCATGTATCCGAGCTGAAAGAGCAAATGGCGCAACGCATTGATGTCGAACCGTCGCGACTTGGTTCTACAGTTTCTGTGAAGTCTCAGATGGCATTTGATTCTTAATCGGTAAAGGTAAACGGTACCGATAAACATTGATAAACAAAAAGCCCAGCTAGATTACGGTGTAAAATAGCGGGGCTTTTGAGTTTTCAGTTTCGAAGCATTTATTGTTCGCAGAAACGACCTTCTTTCGGTGATTGCGTAATCGCATATTCACCATCAAGATTGCGGTAAACAACCGCGTTCCAAACTGAACCGTCATTCAATTCAAACTCTATCGCGTAGTTCACACCACTCACAATTTGTGCATGAACGGACAAGATCTGTTTAAACGAAGAGAGAGGTTCCATTTTATTTAGGACAAAGGCCATTGCCTTTTGAGCGTCTGGGGTAGCATCAAATTCGTTCCACCCACCTGGCATATTTTCTTGTGTACTACATACATCTGCCGAGGTTGTTGACTGTGTCGCTTCATCTTGAGTTTTTTGCTGACATCCGACAAGCAAAACCAAGATTGCGCAAGCTGACACTGTTTTTAATTTCATAAAAATAACCTCTATTTATGTAAGCCCGCATTATATAAGTTGGCGTTCCAGCCCAATGTCTACGTTGTGCAAACTTTTTATATGAACAGGGTTAAATCCTGATTAAATCGTTGCGAGCGAGCTCCAAAAAATAGATATTGGTTAACTTTTTGCCTAATTTTGCTAGTAAGTCACGCTTAAGAGCGAACGCTAATTTCCTATTCATTTTGCGTCGTGAATTAAGATCACAATTATAAAATAGACTTGGAAAACATAACTTTGCACGTGTATCTGTTTTCGCAATACAGCCATATAATCCAATAAAAATTCATTAAGCACTAATATAAAGTGCTGAATGATTGTTGTGATGAAGCAAAATGGATGAGAGGTAACACGATGAAGCAAAAAGCGCTATATCTAGCAGTAGCATTGGGTTTGAGTGGTCTTTCAAACGTAGCATCCGCTAATGAAATGGTGAATCCAGATGGCGGTGTTGTAGTCGGTTATTGGCATAACTGGTGCGATGGGGCTGGTTACAAGGGCGGTAATGCGCCGTGTGTGACGCTGGATGAAGTTGACCCAATGTACAATGTGGTTAACGTCTCCTTCATGAAGGTGTTCAATACCAGCGAAGGCCGCATTCCAACCTTTAAGCTCGATCCAAATATTGGTCTTTCAGAACAACAATTTATTGATCAAATTAGCGCACTAAACCAACAAGGACGCGCCGTTCTTATTGCGCTTGGTGGTGCAGATGCGCACGTCGAGCTGAAAACTGGCGATGAGCAAGCATTCGCACAAGAGATCATCCGCCTTACTGATAAGTTCGGCTTTGATGGTCTGGATATCGATTTAGAGCAATCTGCAGTAACCGCGTCAGACAACCAAACAGTAATCCCAGCTGCACTTCGCCTTGTAAAAGAACACTATCAACAGCAGGGCAAAAACTTCCTAATTACGATGGCGCCTGAGTTTCCATACTTAACAGAAGGTGGCAAATACGTTCCTTATATTACTGGATTAGAAGGGTACTACGATTGGATCAACCCTCAATTTTACAACCAAGGTGGTGATGGTATTTGGGTTGAAGGTGTGGGTTGGATTGCACAAAACAATGATGCGCTAAAACAAGAATTCATTTACTACATTTCAGACTCTCTATCGAACGGTACACGTGGTTTCCATAAAATTCCGCATGACAAATTGGTGTTTGGTATTCCATCTAACATTGATGCAGCAGCAACGGGCTTTGTACAAGATCCTCAAGATCTTTACGACGCGTTTGACCAACTTAAAGCGCAAGGGCAGGCACTTCGTGGCGTAATGACATGGTCAGTTAACTGGGATATGGGCACCAACAAGAATGGTCAGGCGTACGGTGAAAAATTTGTGAAGGATTACGGTCCGTTTATCCACGGTCAGACTCCACCACCGCCAAGTGAAGGCGAACCGGTGTTTAGCGGCATCAACGATGTTCGAGTGCATCACGGTAGTGCATTTGATCCGTATGCAGGTGTTACCGCATCTGATAAAGAAGATGGAGACCTAACTAACAGCATTACTGTCGAAGGTTCAGTTGATGTGAACACCGTTGGCACTTATGTTTTGGTTTACAGTGTAAAAGACAGCGACAACAATGAAACCAAGCAAAGCAGAACGGTTGTTGTTTACAGTCTTGTGCCTGAGTTTGAAGGTGTCGCGGATACAACTATCCAGCTTGGTGATGCATTTGACCCAATGGCAGGTGTAAAAGCCACGGATGCAGAAGACGGTGATTTGACTGATCAAGTTCGTGTAGAGGGCCGTGTAGATGTGAACGTTCTAGGCGTCTACAACTTGGTTTACCGCGTAACGGACAGTGCTAATCAAACTACGACAGCTCAACGCTCTGTGATTGTTTCTGATGGCAGCAGTTACCCTCCGTATGAATCTGGAAAAGCGTATGAAGCAGGTGACATTGTCACAGGTTCAGATGGCAACTTGTATCAATGTAAACCATGGCCATACACGGGGTGGTGTTCAAATCCTTCTTATGCGCCAGGTGAAACCGTTTATTGGTCAGACGCATGGGATAAGTTGTAATTAGTTCATTTGTAAGCCTCCTTCACTGGCTGTCTCTTATACACAAATCCCCAAGCTTGTAGCTTGGGGATTTTTTTTGAACTCTTTCAAGTGTGTGTGATCTGATCACTTAGTAATCCTTACTGAAACACTAAGATGACACACTCAGACGCTAA
>NZ_LNRD01000013.1:0-155301 GCF_001557775.1 Vibrio sp. MOR3
TACCAAGAGGACGGGTAGAGCTTCAATAAAGGTGCTTTGGGAAGGGTGGTTTAAACTACAAACCATCCTTGAAGGCTACGAACTCGCAATGTCTCTTGATCACTAGACTTGTGATCAAGAGACAGCCGGCGAGGAGGCTTTGAGAATTCTGTGAAAATAAAGATGGGCTACTGAATCTTCTCGTAAAAGGCATCACTTTTCGGGTAGTCGCCAGTCAGATCGGCTAACGTACCTTGGTCATTGAATTGAACAACCAGATCTTTTTGCACAGGTTCACCGTGCCCAGGAGTGTGATGGTAAATGTAGTACCAAGTATTTGGGTAGCCATTTTCAACCAACATAGGCGAACCAAGAACGTAGCGAACTTGTGCTTTAGTCATCCCAAACTTTAATTTATCAACCGCACTTTGTTCTACATAGTTGCCTTGGTTGATATCAATACGATAAACCAGTTTTTCCAATACCGAACATCCTGTCAGCAAAGTCATTGCTAATGGTACGGCAACTAACCACTTCTTTAATTGCATAATAATTTCTTAGTAACCTTTAAAATACTGCGCTGATAATAAACAAGCTCGACGCAGATGTAAAAAGCTATGCGTCGTATGGTAGAAAATCTGACAACGAATTTTGAGTTGAGTTGCATTTATTCGCTGATATTAGACGATAACTGGCGGAACATGACTCATCAAGCATGTTGTGTGCTTTTTATGATATGGGATTTAAGAGATCGCCTGCAATATTTCGTGAGGGCGACTACTGTTGGTCGTGCGTTGCATTATTGCGGGAGGGAAAATGCTTTGAGCGTTTCACCTTCAAACCGATAATATTCTTTTTCAACAAGGTGTGCTGCACCTATGGAGCGGTAAAATTGACCAGCGATAGGATTGGTGTTTTCTGCTGTCCAATCAAGTCTTTGGCAACCCGAGGTAACTGCTAGGGTCGCTAAATGTTTCATTAGTTGAATACCAACGCCTTTTCCTCTCGCGATTGAAGAAACGAAGAGATCCTTCATGTACATTTGGCCGGAAAGTTTAGGGGCAGGGTACATCACTGTGTAAGACGCAAAACCAATAATAGAGTCGTGCTCATAAGCTGCGATGATTTTGATACTAGAATGCTCAGAGAAGACTTGGTGCTTTAGATAGTGCGTCAATTCATTCTCTGATGCGGCGTCCTCTTTGAAGTAATAGCATTCTAACTCAATAAAAAGAGGGACGAGCTCTAAACAGTTTTCTTTGTTGATGGCTTTGATATCCATTTCTCATCCCTTGTTGAATGGTTAAGCCGCGATGAGTAATTCTTTTGCGTTGGCTAATGTTGAGTCGGTAATTTGGCTTCCGCCCAATAAACGAGCGAGTTCTGCCACACGTTGTTGTTCATCTAGGGCATGCATTTTTGTTTCGGTTTGCCCACTCTTGGTGTGTTTAGCAACAAACATTTGTTGATGACCACAGCCAGCAACTTGCGGTAAGTGGGTTACACACATCACTTGAGTCGATTCGCCTAACTTGCGCAGCATCTTACCGACAACCGCAGCCGTTGGGCCGCTGATACCGACATCCACTTCATCGAAGATCAAGCTTGGCGTATCCACTTTTTGTGCGGTGATAACTTGTATTGCTAGCGAGATACGTGATAGCTCACCACCTGATGCGACTTTAGCGATAGGTTGTAATGGCTGACCTGGGTTGGTTGAGACCAAGAAACACACACTGTCCATACCCAATGGAGATGGGTGGAGGTTTTCGTTGTTTACCTCGATGCTGAATACCGCTTTCTCCATGCTCAATTCGTGCATGCTTTGCGTGATAAGTTTGTTCAGCTCTTTTGCGTAACGGCTACGTGACTTGTGCAGCTTCTCTGCTTGAGTTAAGAAGCTTTGGTATTTCTGTTCTACTTCTTGAGCGAGTTCATCCAGACGCTCGTCAGAGCAATCTAATGCTTCGATTTGTGCAAGAAGATCTTGGTGATGTTGGTATAGCTCATCGGGCATAACATGGTGTTTGCGAGCCATCGACATCACTTTAGAAAAACGTTCTTCGACATAAGCCATGCGACCGGGATCGACATCAATGCCATCTAGGTAGCTGCGAAGTTCGTTTTTGGTTTCTTCTAGCTGGATCATTGCCTCTGCCAGCATGTTTGGCAATTCAGCTAACTTCTCATCCAATTCGGCTAACTGGATTAGGGAGTGATTGGCCGATTGCAAAATACCAAGCGCATTGACTTCTTCACCTTCGTAAATAAGTTCGAGGGCTTGCTGACAGGTAGTGGCGAGTTCACCACTATTGGACAGTCGTTTGTGCTCTTGCTCGAGCTCTGCGAATTCTTCTTCACCTAGCGATAACTCATTCAGTTCTTTAATTTGGTATTCAAGCAACTGTTTTTGGGCCTGATTTTGCTGGCTGTTCTCTTTTAGTTGCTTAAGGTTGTTGTCTGCTTGACGCCAATGCTGGTAAGCACTGCGTGTGCTTTTTAGTAGGTTTAAATGTCCAGCATATTGGTCCAGCATGGCCATTTGATGCTCGCTCTTCATCAACTGATGATGCGCGTGCTGTCCATGGATGTTGATCAATAACTGCCCAAGAGATTTGAGTTGTGAAAGAGGGACTGGGCTGCCATTGATAAAGGCTCTAGAACGGCCTTCTTTCGTGATGATGCGACGCAAGATACATTCGCTGCCATCCAGCAGGTCGTTATCTTCTAGCCAACGCGTTGCGTGTAGATTGTTGTCCAGTAAAAAGGCGGCGCTGACTTCTGTTTTCTCTTCGCCTTGTCGTACCATGCCTGCATCGGCACGCCCGCCTAAACAAAGACCTAATGCGTCAATTGCAATAGATTTACCTGCACCTGTTTCACCAGTGATGGTGGTCATGCCCTTTGAAAGCTCGAGCTGTAAAGACTTAACAATCGCAAAATTATTAACACTTAGATGAGCCAGCATTTTTATTTACCTGTATAACTGAACAATACTGTATAAGAAAACAGTATATACTGTTTCTTTATACAGTAAAGGTGGCTGCTGGATTTTTTGTAGGAAGAAGGTATTTTTTGTGATGGTGAAGAGAAAAATAGGCCGAGCAAATGCAACGACCTATTAAAATTGAACAAGTTACGGTCGAGTTGGGTTAATTGTGAGCGGCTCAAACGTTGCCACTGCATTAACCCCTGCTCCAGGATGGTCGACATAGGAAGTGTCTTGCATCAGGGTGTAATACACATCGATAAAATCGTCATCGTTAGTGAGTGCGCCATCCGGAATCGCATCGATAATTTTGTTGGTGATATGAGGAATAATGGCATAGGCCTGAACTTCGGGATCTGGAATTGCCTTCAGGACTTCTTCTGCAACCTGAACAAGCAGTTTGGCTAACTGTTTGTAATCGGTGCCGTCATCTTGCTCCATTAAGACGATATCCGCCGCCCCCCAACGGTAACGAGACCAGTGAATGATGATTTGGTTGGGTAAGTAGGTGGTGTTGTCGTAATCCAAATAAGGTAGCTCGACGAGATCCAAAGTGGGTTCATCACGCGTAGGGTTTACACCTGTGACAATGGCGTAGATTTCAGCTTTTCCTGAAATCCAAGGCTCTTGGTCATTGGCAAGACGAATCTTCTTCAAAACCGTAGTTTGAATTGGTTGAGGTGTACTTTCTGTGTGGGAGAAAAGAGATTTTTGAGCCTTTGCGATGTCAGTCATATAGGGTTGGACCATGGTTGCTTGCCCAAGCTTGCTCATTTCTGCCTGCATAGCCTGTAGCCCAGCTTTTAGCTCTGCAGAGCTGTTGCTGTCGACAACCAATACAGGCACGTCTGGAAGTTGATAGACATCGAGTTGGTGGACTTGGCCATAAACATCGTAAGCTTCGATGTATTGCCACTGCTCATCATCCCCTGTTGGTTCGAAAGCAAAGAGTGGGTCGACGGCCCCTTCTTGCCACACGCCGAGCATTTCTTCATTTGCAAGTCGAACTTCAAGCAATTGATCGGAGTATTCAGAGATGCCTTTCCACGCTCGAATTTGTGTATCGGCTTGTATGAGTTGTTGGCTAAATGCTGATAAAGGTTTCTGTTCGGCGAATGAGGAAAGGGGGACATTAATGTGTTCGGCAGTGATGTCTTTGCGCAGCATGGGTTCTATGTTGGCATAACTTTCGCTGAGTTGCAGAGCTAGTGTCCGCTTGGTATTCGAGATGTCCTCGGCTTTTGCGTTTGATATATCGGTAACCTTTGCCTCCTCAGATTGACAGCCAGCAAGCGCTAACGTACTGAGAACGGACAATATCATTGTTTTTTTCATAATGTGCCCTTTGAGATAATAAGTATGAATTAGAGTTTATACTCTATTCATACTGAGAATATCATCAGTCGGACACCTTTCAATTTGAGCTCAGAATTTTGTATAAAATTTACCCACAAGATCAAGTTTTATAAAATTAAATTTAACAAGGAATTAATCTGTGTCGCCTTGGGTGGGGATGAAATTGGAGTTAATGAGAGCATAGAAAAAAGGTTGATGCCTTCACATCAACCTTTCTTGTTAAAACAATTTACTTGACCAACCGAGCTTGTTTCTTAGCACGTGGTAGTAGCTGTAGTCTTTTGGGTGGATCAGTTTAAGTACATTCGGGCTTTGATAAATATGAACTTCATCGCCTGGAGAAACCGGTAGTGAAACTTGTCCATCACAACTGACTTCTTGCGTACCGCGGTTTTCTGGTGACACGATCAATTTAATGCGTCGTTTTCCATCAACCACTAAAGGACGGCTTGAAAGAGTGTGAGGAAACATCGGAACCAAAGAGATTGCATTCAAGCTTGGCGACAAGATAGGACCACCACCGGAAAGGGAATAAGCGGTTGAACCTGTTGGAGTTGAAACGATTAAACCGTCGGCGCGCAGCGAAAACGCAAAGCTATCATCAATGTAAACTTCAAACTCGATCATATGTGCGACTTGACCAGGGTGAAGTACTGCTTCGTTTAGGGCGGCATTGTGGCTTTTAATTTGGCCATGACGATGCACTTCGGCCTCAAGTAAAAATCGCTCTTCTTCAATATATTCGCCATTCAGAACGGCTTTCAATGCCGTTTTGAAATCATCGGGGTTAAGGTCCGTTAGGAAACCAAGGTTACCTCGGTTCACACCGATCACTGCGACATCAAAGCGAGATAAAATGCGAGCTGCGCCTAACATGTTGCCATCGCCTCCAACGACAATAGCGAGATCGGCGTTTTTACCAAGTTCCACTAGGCTGGCAAATTGATTTTGTGGAATATCGTCTAAAATTGCAGCAAGGCGGTCATCGATAAACACTTGGTAACCTTCAGAGGTTAACCATTGGTAAAGCTCTCTATGAGTTTGAATAGCCTGCTGATCTCGAGGTTTTCCGATAATCGCGATCACGTTACATGGGTTTTTCATAGCATTTCCGCATTAAAGAGGCTTGAATCAGGAATCTTCATCCCCATAATAATGGCAAGTTACCTAAATATGCGAATTTTAATGTGGTTAGAGCCCGCAAAACGTGCGTAAGCTTTGAGGACATTATGTTGATTCTGGAGATATCATGAGCAACGAAGAAAACAAAGTTACTGAAGCCGAGCTTGATCAGATTATCGAAGAGGCTGAGAAAGTAGAGGCAGCAGCTCAAGAAGCAGAAGCGGAACTTGAAGACATTGGTGATGAAAAAGACGCTAAGATTGCTCAACTAGAAGCAGCACTTCTATCAAGTGAAACGAAAGTGAAAGATCAGCAAGATGCCGTTCTACGTTCTAAAGCAGAAGTAGAAAACATGCGTCGCCGTACAGAGCAAGAAATTGATAAAGCGCGTAAATACGCTTTGAACAAGTTTGCTGAAGAGCTTCTTCCTGTTATCGACAACCTAGAGCGTGCTATCCAAGCTGCTGATGCTGAGCATGAAGTGGTTAAGCCAATTCTTGAAGGTGTTGAGCTAACGCATAAGACGTTTGTAGACGCAGTATCGAAATTTGGTTTGAAAGAGATCAATCCAGAAGGTGAAGCTTTCAACCCTGAATTCCATCAAGCGATGTCTATCCAAGAAAGCCCTGACCATGAGTCAAATACCGTTATGTTCGTAATGCAAAAAGGTTACGAGCTAAACGGTCGCGTGGTACGTCCTGCAATGGTTATGGTTGCAAAATAATTCAGTAACCTACTGATATATATTTATTTAAATGCCTACTGGTTCTCAGTGGGCATTTTTGTTTCAAACATTGTCATTCTCATATTCACTCCTCTGAATATGAGCTAAATTTCGAAATTTGATCCTCTTCAAATTTTTTCCTATTGGCAAATAATTTTCCTATAGGAGATATCCTCTCTTTATCTTGCTTACTTATGGGATGCTGTGTCTATAAGTACCTGTTATGACTTGTCTTCAAAATAAAATTCTGAATATCAATCTAGAACTGGTGATTTACTTTTAATGTTAGTTATTAACATTCTTGTAAAGAAAGCCTTTATTTTGTAACTCCGATGTGTATTATTCGCGAGGTCTGCCGTAAAAATTAGCAGATGTAACTATAAAAATATAAATAGCAAACACAACATTTCGGAGATTTATGATGGATAAATCGCTTTCTAGTAAGATTTTTATCGGCTTGTTCGCCGGCCTCGTGCTGGGTACAGCTATTCAGTACTTATTTAGCGGTATTGCGATTTTTGATACCTATATTCTAGGTGCAGCAGAAGGTGCGGGCGGCATGTTCGTTTCGCTGATTAAACTTCTGGTTGTTCCTCTGGTTTATGTATCAATTGTATGTGGCATTGTGGAACTTAAAGACATTCGTTCTTTTGGTCGCTTGGGTGGTAAAACTTTTACTCTTTACATTTTAAATACCGTCGTTGCGATCATTGCTGCTCTTACTGTTGCTATGATTGTTCAGCCTGGTGCAGGTGCAAACCTTGCGGGTACGATTTCTGATTCTGTGGCGCTTAAGTCAACAGAAACACCAGACATCTTCTCTATGGTTGTGAACATTGTTCCAAGCAACCCTGTACAAGCGTTTGCAAATGGCGACATGCTACAAATCATCTTTATGGCAATTCTGACAGGTCTTGCAATTCAAGCGCTTGATTCAAAAGGCGGCCCTGCGGTTCGTACTTTTAAGATGGCGAACGAAATCATGATGAAACTGATTGGTCTCGTAATGAGCTTAGCGCCATACGGTGTATTTGCTCTGATGATTCAACTTGGTGCAACCTTGGATGCGGGTACGCTTGCATCAGTAGCCGGTTACGTTGCTCTTGTGGTTTCAATGCTAGTGCTTTGGATCTTCGTGGTTTACCCTCTAGCGGTTCAAATGTTCACGGGTATTTCTGCGCGCGAGTTCTCTCGTAAGACGCGTGAACAAGTGTTGTTCTCTCTATCTACAGCAAGTTCAAATGCGACGATCCCAGTAACGATGCGTACTCTTACTGACAAGATTGGTGTGTCTAAGTCGGTAGCTGGTTTTGGTGTACCACTAGGTGCAACTATGAACATGGCAGGTGCTTCAATCTACATCGCAATCGCAGCGGTATTCTGTGCAAACGCGTTTGGTCAGCCTATTGCGGTATCTGACCTAGTGACTCTAGGCTTCACGGTTCTGCTACTGTCTATCGGTGCTGGCGGTGTTCCTGGCGGTGGTGTAGTGATGGTTGGTGTTATCCTTCACCAATTGGGTCTACCACCAGAAGGTCTAGCAATCGTTGCAGCGGTTGATCGTATTAACGATATGTTCTGTACATCATCTAACGTAGTCGGCGATACAGCAGTAAACACGATTGTTGCTAAGTCTGAAGGCGAGATTGGTAAAGAAGAAATCGTGGATGCTGAACCAGCACAAGCGAGTGCGTAATTCTTAATCGCTCACTTAATCGAATTCACAGCGAGGTCTTAGGGCCTCGCTTTTTCTTTTTAATAGACGCTTCGCTTCGGGAACGGACTTCGTCCTATGGAACGCTGCGCTTCGAGATTCCAGCATCCCACCTTTTGCACAACTTTTTTCAATTTTTTTTACTCTTTCCCTTGAAAAGCCATTTGCAGCCCTTATCTATTGGGCATAAGAGAAGCAAACATAATTATTTTTGTTTGTGAGCAAGGGTTGAAACCCGATTCTACGTCCCCACATAGGGGATATAGCAAAACGAAAATAGAATTTATTCGGAGATAGCCTGATGGGTAAAATCATTGGTATTGACTTAGGTACTACTAACTCATGTGTTGCTGTACTAGACGGCGACAAACCTCGTGTAATTGAAAACGCTGAAGGCGAACGCACAACGGCATCGGTTGTTGCATATACCGATGGTGAAACGCTAGTAGGTCAACCTGCAAAACGTCAAGCGGTTACAAACCCAACTAACACGCTATTTGCAATTAAGCGTCTAATTGGTCGTCGCTTTGAAGATGAAGAAGTTCAGCGTGATATCGAAATCATGCCTTACAAAATCGTTAAGGCTGACAACGGTGACGCTTGGGTAGAAGCGCAAGGCCAAAAAATGGCTGCTCCTCAAGTTTCTGCTGAAATCTTGAAAAAAATGAAGAAAACTGCTGAAGACTTCCTAGGTGAGGAAGTAACTGGCGCAGTTATCACAGTTCCTGCTTACTTTAACGATGCTCAACGTCAAGCAACAAAAGACGCTGGCCGTATCGCAGGTCTAGAAGTTAAACGTATCATCAACGAACCAACAGCGGCTGCTCTAGCATACGGCCTAGACAAGTCAGGCGGCGACCGCACTATTGCGGTATACGACCTTGGTGGTGGTACATTCGATATCTCTATCATCGAAATCGATGAAGTTGAAGGCGAGAAAACTTTCGAAGTTCTAGCAACTAACGGTGACACTCACCTTGGCGGTGAAGACTTTGATACACGTCTAATCAACTACCTAGTTGACGAGTTCAACAAAGAGCAAGGTATCAACCTTAAGAACGATCCACTAGCGATGCAACGTGTTAAAGAAGCAGCAGAAAAAGCGAAAATTGAGCTTTCTTCTACTTCTCAAACTGACGTAAACCTACCTTACGTGACTGCAGACGCGACTGGTCCTAAGCACATGAACGTGAAAGTGACTCGTGCGAAACTAGAATCTCTAGTTGAAGACCTAGTACAACGTTCTCTTGAGCCTCTAAAAGTTGCTCTAGCTGACGCTGACCTATCTGTAAACGACATCACTGACGTAATCCTAGTTGGTGGTCAGACTCGTATGCCTATGGTTCAAGCGAAGGTTGCTGAGTTCTTCGGTAAAGAAGCTCGCCGCGACGTAAACCCTGATGAAGCAGTAGCAATGGGTGCTGCAGTTCAAGGCGGTGTACTTGCAGGTGAAGTAAAAGACGTACTTCTACTAGACGTAACACCACTGTCTCTAGGAATTGAGACAATGGGCGGTGTAATGACTAAGCTAGTTGAGAAAAACACAACTATCCCAACTAAAGCGAACCAAGTTTTCTCTACAGCAGAAGACAACCAGAACGCGGTAACAATCCATGTTCTTCAAGGTGAGCGTAAGCAAGCGTCATACAACAAGTCTCTAGGTCAATTCAACCTAGAAGGCATTCAAGCTGCGCCTCGTGGTATGCCACAAATCGAAGTAACTTTCGACCTAGATGCTGACGGTATCCTTCACGTATCTGCGAAAGATAAGTCAACAGGTAAAGAACAGAAGATCACTATCCAAGCTTCTGGCGGCCTAAGCGACGAAGACATCGAGAAAATGGTTCAAGAAGCAGAAGCTAACAAAGAAGCGGACAAAAAGTTCGAAGAGTTAGCGGCTGCACGTAACCAAGCTGACCAAATGATTCACGGTACTCGTAAGCAAGTAGAAGAAGCTGGTGAAGCACTACCTGCAGATGAGAAAGAGAAGATTGAAGCAGCTATCGCTGAGCTTGAAACTGCTCGTAAGGGTGATGACAAAGAAGCAATCGATGCGAAAGTTCAAGCGCTTATGACTGCAGCTCAAAAGCTAATGGAAATCGCTCAACAACAAGCTCAAGCTCAACAAGCACAAGGTGCTGACGCTGATGCTCAACAGTCTAAAGAAGACGACGTAGTTGATGCTGAGTTCGAAGAAGTTAAAGACGACAAGAAATAAGCTTTCTTAACTAGGCGATTGCGGTCGCCTAGAGTCGATAAGACTTTGTGTACGGGCGTTTGGGGTAACTCTTACGCCCGTCTGTTTGTCAACGTTGTCCTTCTAGCTAAGTATTTTGCAATAAGTGCACTTAGCTAGAATGATACAAACACCAAGCGGTGAATCGATGCCGTTTGCAGTAAATAATTGGTGACGAAGAACATGTCAAAACGTGATTTTTACGAAGTATTAGGCGTAAGCCGTGATGCCTCTGAGCGCGATATTAAAAAGGCGTACAAGCGTCTAGCGATGAAATACCACCCAGACCGTAACCAGGGTGATGAGTCTGCTGCGGACAAGTTTAAAGAAGTAAAAGAAGCGTACGAAATTCTAACTGAGCCTCAAAAGAAAGCGGCTTACGACCAGTATGGTCATGCGGCTTTTGAACAAGGCGGTGGCGGCTTCGGCGGCGGCGGTTTTGGTGGCGGTGGCGCTGATTTCGGCGACATCTTCGGTGATGTATTTGGTGATATCTTTGGCGGCGGCCGTCGTGGCGGTGGTCAGCAGCGAGCACAACGTGGTGCGGACCTGCGTTACAACATGGAACTATCGTTAGAAGAAGCTGTTCGCGGTGTTTCTAAAGAGATCGAAGTGCCTACGCTAGTCCACTGTGATACCTGTGATGGCAGTGGCGCGAAGAAAGGCTCAACGGCTGAAACTTGTGGCACCTGTCATGGCCATGGTCAAGTACAGATGCGTCAAGGCTTCTTCGCAGTTCAACAAACCTGTCCTACCTGTCATGGTAAAGGCAAGATCATCAAAGACCCATGTAATGAATGTCATGGTCAAGGTCGCAAACAGAAAACGAAAACGCTTAACGTTAAGATCCCAGCAGGTGTTGATACTGGCGACCGTATTCGTCTATCTGGCGAAGGCGAAGCAGGAGAAATGGGCGCACCAGCGGGTGACCTATATGTTCAAGTTCATGTAAGAGAGCACCATATCTTCGAACGTGAAGGTAACAACCTGTACTGTGAAGTACCAGTAAGCTTTGCAATGGCAGCACTTGGTGGTGAAGTTGAAGTTCCTACGCTAGATGGTCGTGTGAACCTTAAAGTACCGACAGAAACGCAAACTGGCCGTATGTTCCGTATGCGTGGTAAAGGTGTGAAAGGCGTTCGTGGCGGCGGTGTTGGTGACCTAATCGTTAAGCTAGTGGTTGAGACACCTGTTAACCTAAGCTCTCGCCAAAAAGAACTGCTTAAAGAGTTTGATGAGTCTTGTGGTGGTGATGCTGCGACTAAGCACAAACCAAAATCAGAAGGTTTCTTCAATGGTGTGAAGAAGTTCTTTGATGACTTAACTAGCTAATTGCTGACTAAGTTAAAATTTAATAAGAAGCCCGCATCAATGCGGGCTTTTTCGTATCTGTTTTCTTGTCGCCAGAGAAGGCGGCTTGATCAGTTCCAGCACTCGCTTGGCGATTCAATATTGGTTGAAGTGAGTGTTATTTTTTTATCTTGGTCGCTAGAAAAGCAACTGTCCCCATCTTGCCCACGATCAGATTTCGCGGTTGCCGTAATTGTGTATGCCACTGTTGCTGAACTTGCGACAGCAAAGGAGAAACGGTCTGTGTCCGAATCGCAGATCGTACAACTACCTCCAGATATAATCCCGCTCCAGTCATAGCTACCGTTGTAAGATGTTTCGAGCTCCAACTGAATGCGGCTAATATCACTCAACGCGACCGTTCTATGCGATGTGATCGTATGACCTGAGTAAGATGGATAAGCAATAGCAGCAATGATCCCAACAATCACGACTGCAATCAGTAATTCGATCAATGTCATCCCTCTTAATCGTCTGTTGTATCCGTTACAACTAGAAATTCGAATCATGACGAGTAGTTCCCTTTTCACTTTTCCGACTATTTTTCTCAGGTGATAGCATCTGTGCAAGATGAATTACGGCCCTCTCGCCGTTTGCATAGGAATTTGGGAAATGCCTCGCGGGTTTACGTTGCTGGAGCTCTTAATCACCATTGCTGTAATGAGCATATTGTTAGCTGCTGCGGCACCATCTTTTCAAAATGTGTTTGAAACCAACAAAATGCAGCGATTAGCAGATGAGCTGCATGGTTTTGTTATTCAGGGGAAATCTGAAGCAGTATTGCGTCGTGAGCGAC
The DNA here is from genome assembly GCF_001557775.1 of Vibrio sp. MOR3. NCBI lineage: Bacteria > Pseudomonadati > Pseudomonadota > Gammaproteobacteria > Vibrionales > Vibrionaceae > Vibrio > Vibrio sp. MOR3. Next base: position 12,267 of record NZ_LNRD01000013.1, read on the forward strand.
TTTGGGCGCATATCATCATGTCTGGAAACTCATCGAGCGATGGTGATTGGCGCATTGAATTAACTGACAATGGAACCGAAGGTGCTGGGTCCGTATTGTTTTCTTTTTCTGGCGTTCCCTATGACGGGATAGTCGTCACACCTAGTTATTCGTCTGGTCAAATAAGCTTTGATGATGTTCATGGTCGCCCTTCTTCGGGCAATATCCAATTCTATCCGGTTGGAGAATCTGCAAAAGCGCTTAAGCTTATTTCCCACACACTTTCCGCCCGTGTTCGAGTATGCAGTGATAACAACTCAACTGAATACTTTGGCTATTCCACTTGCTCTTAGTAAGGGTTGATATGTTAAAGCAAAAAGGGGCGAGCCTCGTTGAGTTTATGATTGCGTCCTCTTTGGGGCTCATTTCTCTCGCTATTGTTGGTTCGCTGTATATCAGCGGTCAAAAGGCTGCAATGGAGCGCTCTAAGGAACTGATGCTATTGCAAAATACAGCCAGCGTTTTACAGATGTTGAGGAACGACATTCAACGCGCTGGGTTCGATGGTATTGATGGTAACTCCGTGAAGATTTCAGGAGCCAGTAATACTATCTACACCCTTGATGCTCCCGGTATGGGGCTTATTGCTTACGCCTACAATGTCGGGGCTTCCGGAGCGACGGCTTTGTATAAAAACGTTGTATATGAACAACGCGTCGATACACCAGAATCTCTGTTTGTATGTGAAAAAAAACAAACAACGATCTGGAGTGTAGCTGATGTCATCGCTCTATCTGGAACGGGATCATGTAACACGCTTTTTGATAAGAAAGCGATTCATGTGAATCAATTTACGTTGGCCGCGGCTACGGTAAAAAATACCGACGCCGAGACTGCCATGGTAACGGTTACGTTAGGGACAGAGTTAAAAGATGCGACTGATATTCGAACAGAGCAGTCGTTTACAGTGAAGCAAAGGAATTGGCAGTAATGAGAAAACAGCAAGGTGCCGCCGCGTTATTGGTCGTCAGTGTGTTGCTTGTTGCAGCGCTGATGATGTCACTAGGAAGCTATAAATCCCTTTTTTATCAAATTAAGCGAGCAAACAACCAAATTGAAGCTCGACAAGAACATTGGTTAGCTGAGGGGGGATTAGAGTGTTTCTATTCTTTAGTTCAAAGTACAGGTGATGTTTCTTCTGCAACGTCACTAATTTCAAACCGATGTGAAACACCGTTAGACCTGCATCAACTAACTTTAGAACCCGACAATAAGGTGCTAAGTCAGCCCGTTGCGAGTTCTAGCCGAACCATTGAAAAGCAACTAGTTCTATCTCGTGGAAGAGCTTCTGGAGCACTAAAAAGTAGCACTGATTTATATGTGAATGGCAGCTCTGCTTTTTCGACACCAGATCCTGGAGAGTTAGTCGGTAGTGGGTGGGAATGTGTGGCTATTCGCTATAAAAATGCTTTCCATTCTCGAGCTGGGGCGACTAATCAAGGGGTTATCCATGGCTCAGCGCCTTATGCAGATTTTGTTCACAACAACATAGATTGTAAATCTGAGCATAAGAGTGTCACTGCTTCTGACTCTGGCTATGGTGAGGACTTTATTCAAGATGCAGATCTAGAGCCATTTTTCGACATTTTTAGAGAGCAGCGTAGTAATTGGGATTCTGTGAAATCTGACTGGGGTTTTACTGCGATTGATTACGATGATTCAACCAATCAAATTGTTACCGATTGTGGAAAGAAAGTTGGGGAGCAAATTTCAGCAGGTAAAACTCATATTTGGGTGACTGGGTCCTGTGAGTTTACTTCCTCGAAAAAGAATAGCTCTGGAGGTTATGAGAATGATTCTGATGGGGTACCAATCAAAGGTGGCATTGATTATCTCAACGAAGCCTTTGATGCAACAGGAGAAGCTCCAATATTACTCTTGGTTCAAGATGGTATCTTCGCTGTACATGGCTCTATGACTTTCCCCGGTATGCTTTATCAACTCACAACCAACTCACCAACAGGGTTGGATACACATTGGGATTTATTCGAGGCCAAAGATCACTTTGGAGATGCGGCTAACTTTCCCACGCTTGCTTTAGATAAAGTCGTTTACCTCCAACGCGGTTCCTTTAGTTTTTCGGGTGGACAAGTGTTAGATAGCCCTGGTTATAGTGCTTATTTTGTTAACTCTCTAAATTTTGCATACAACCGAGATAACATCGATGAGGTAGTTGATCCGATTATTAACTTCCGTTGGAAAAAAGGCTCTTGGAATGATCTCTAAACAACAAGGTTTTAGCTTAATCGAAGTGCTGATTTCTTTTCTGTTATTGGGAATCGGAGCGCTTGGTCTAACAAAGTTGCAAATCTACATGGAGCGTAAATCAGAATATGCTATCCACAGTATTGAAGCGCTGCGTTTAGCTGAAAATCAGCTCGAATGGTTTAGGACTCGCGGGGCTTCTGATGCGCTTTCTACCATCTCTACCGCTTCCTTTGCTTCGATTGCAACAGGATCTTCTGCTACGGGAGCCTATACCGTGGAATGGGAAGTTCCGGCGGCGACAGTCTCTGGATCATTAAAGACCATCATTGTGACCTCCAGCTGGCAAGACCGCATGGGGGAGACGCAATCCCTTGAGTTGAAAACAATGATTTCGCAGTACAGTGAATTCGAAAACTAACGATTTTGTATTTTTCTCGTCATTACCTTTGTCGTTAACATTTGTGCTTTTTATTGCTGTTTTTGGTGGTTAATAGGTGGTTTTAGAACTGTTAATGCGAATGGTGTGCTACTGTTTTTTTTATGTTTAATTGATATGTCGTTTTTGCAAAATATGTCTCCAAATATGGAAAAAAACATAGAACCTTGTGCTTTCTTAATCACTATTTAATAGAATGCTCGGTTGAAAATAGGCCGTTATAATTACTCAAATAGGCCATGGCACCAACATCATTCATATGGAGTTACCATGAGTAACCAAGCTGTAAATAAAGCACCGTCACCGAAGCCGAGCGGGATGGATCGCTTTCTGAACTTTATCGAAAGAGCGGGTAATAAAATTCCTGATCCAGCGATTCTGTTCTTCTGGGCACTAATCATTACTTGGGCTGCGTCTGCACTTTTGTCGAATGTTTCTTTCGACCTTCTAAACCCTCGAACTGGCGAAGCTCTTACTATTACTAACCTTCTTACGGGTGAAGCACTAGCAAGTTTCCTTGCTAACATGGTGACAACGTTCACTGGCTTTGCTCCACTGGGTATCGTACTTGTTGCGATGCTAGGTGTGGGTGTTGCCGATTCGTCTGGCTTCATCACCACTGGTCTTAAGAAGATGCTGAACTTCACGCCAGCAAAACTTCTTACTCCAATGCTAATTCTTGTGGCAATCGTATCGCACACTGCTGCGGATGCGGGCTACGTTCTAGTTATTCCTCTTGGTGGTATCATCTTCCACGCAGCAGGTCGTCACCCTCTAGCGGGTATCGCAGCTGCGTTTGCTGGTGTATCAGGTGGTTTCTCTGCAAACTTCATCCCTTCAGGTATCGACCCTCTACTAGCTGGCTTTACTCAAACAGCGGCACAGGTCCTTGACCCTGAGTACGTGGTTAACCCGCTAGCGAACATCTTCTTTACTGGTCTATCTTCAGTAATCATCGTTGCTATTGGTTGGTACGTAACTGAGAAAATCATCGAACCTCGCCTAGCGAACACGCCTGTTGATGAAGATGCAGAAAAAGCACCAGATCTTGGTTCTTTCACTGAAACTGAATCAAAAGCGTTCCGTTACGCTGGTTGGGCTATGATGGCGGGTATCGCACTTCTTGTTGTGGCGCTTATCCCAGAAAACTCTGCACTGCGTTCACCTGAAGGTGAAATCACAGCGTTCTCTGCGCCAATCATGAAGTCTATCGTTCCACTGATCTTCATCCTGTTTATCATTCCGGGTTACGTTTACGGTCGCGTTTCTGGCACGTTCAAGACAAGTAACGACATCATCAAAGCGATGGCGGATACTATGTCTACGATGGGCGCATACATTGTAATGTCGTTCTTCTGTGCGCAGTTCCTATCTGCATTCGCGCAATCAAACATCGGTACGATGCTAGCGCTATACGGTGCGGAAGGCCTGAAAGCGATGAACCTACCTGGTGAAGCAACTATCATCGGTATGATTCTTCTAACGGCTTCTGTAAACCTTCTAATCGGTTCTGCATCAGCGAAATGGGCTCTTATCGGTCCTATCCTAGTGCCTATGCTAATGGCTGTGGGTATCTCTCCTGAGCTATCTCAAGCGGCTTACCGTGTAGGTGACTCTGTATCGAACATCATTTCACCTCTGATGGTATTCTTCCCTCTAGTAGTGGTTTACTGTCAACGTTACGTGAAGTCGACAGGTATCGGTACGCTAGCTTCTCTAATGATGCCATTCTCGATTGCGATGCTAATCGGCTGGTCTATCTTCCTAGTTGCTTACTGGATGCTAGGTATTCCTCTAGGTATCCAAGCGCCATACACATACACAATGTAAATACCGTCATATTTGGCGCTGTAGCGTTGTTAACTGCGCAAGTTCACCCTAATCACATAGAGCCTCTATGCTCATAGGGCTGAACTTGCTTGTTGCCTAGCTACAACACCAACTCTTTAGGTATTGGTAATTCGAAAGCGCTGGTCGAGAGACTGGCGCTTTTTGGTTTTCGGGAATCGAAGAACGGACTTTGTCCTATAGAAAGCTTCGCTTTTTAAATCAAGAGGTGTACCGGAAGGTTGATGAGAGAGACTCAGTTTAAACAGCGTTGACAAAATTTGCTCCTAGAAAAACAAAATAAGCCGCATCCCGCATCCCGCATCCCGCATCCCGCATCCCGCATCCCGCATCCCGCATCCCGCATCCCGCATCCCGCATCCCGCATCCCGCATCCCGCATCCCGCTTCCACTTCCTCTCTTTGAAGGTTAAAATCCACTTTCCATAATGACCGATCCCAAAACTGGAGCCTCTTTTGTCAGACTCACAATTCTCCCCTCAAGACGAACTATTTATGCGCCGTGCGATAGAGCTTGCAGAGCAAGCTGAAGCGGAAGGGGAAGTGCCTGTTGGGGCAGTGCTTGTGAAAGATGGTGAAGTGGTTGCTGAAGGTTGGAACCGCTCTATTTGTTCGCACGATGCGACCGCTCATGCTGAGATCCAAACCTTGCGTAAAGCGGGTGAGGCGTTCGAGAACTACCGTTTACTTGATACTACGCTCTATGTGACCTTAGAACCGTGCCCTATGTGCGCAGGTGCGTTACTACACAGTCGAGTAAAGCGCGTGGTATATGGAGCTCCAGATCTTAAAGCTGGCGCTGCAGGGACCGTTCTGAATTTGTTTGAGAGCCAAGCCGCGTATCATTATGCGACAGTAGAAAGCGGTTTGCTGGAAGAGGAATGCAGAGGTCAGTTACAGGCGTTCTTTAAACGTCGTCGTAAAGAAATTAAAGCGAAGAAGCAGGCGCAAAAAGCGTTGGACAATGAACAGGGAACAAAAGACGAATAACAGGGAGTTTGATGGTTGTTTTTAGCAAACACCTACCGTGCAGTAGATGTTTGCTTCAAGTTTTCAGTGATTCATTAAGTGAACGAAAACACGATTACGTGCACTGACTTTTCTTTTCATGGTTGTAAGCGTGCGCTTACGGCGGTTAGCAGCCACTGTTTTATTCAAACGTTTTGACTGCACTCTGCGTTTTCTCATTATCAGAACCTCTTGCAGACAACGAACACACTCTCCGACACTCGCATAGCAAAGTATCCGATTCATGATCAATAGATGTCATTCTTATGATGCATACTCATGGATGATGGTGACATCATATCAAGGAGAGGGTGACCAATTGAGCTCACTGTTTCTCTTCCGTTACTCGGTATTTCACGAAAACACTGGCTAGATAAATGAGCTCGAAAGACGGGATTCTAGTGAGTTTCTGTTGGCGACTCAATAAAAAAATAGCGAGCTGTTAGCTCGCTATTTTCGAAAGGTTTATTCTTCTTTTGGATTCGGCGTTTGCTCTGCATTTTGATTTGGGCTGGCCTCTGTACTTGGTGTTGTCTCGACCGCTCCCGAAACTTGCTCAGCTAAGGTTTCCACCGCTCCAGACGTTAACAGATCTGGGGAGAGTGGTGGAATGACTTGCAGATCTTCTGTGTCTTCGTCAATCGCAGGCTTTTGGCTGACATGCCCAATGATGGATTGATAGTAGCGACGAATGTTCTCAACATAGTTGCGTGCTTCATCACCACGAGCATAACCATAACGTGTTTGGCTGTAGAAGCGCTTCTGGCGCAGCAAGGGTAGACGCTCTTTAACATCTGCCCACGCGTTTGGATCGCCGCCTTGTGCTTTAGTCAGGCGTCGTGCGTCCATCATATGACCATAACCCACGTTGTATGATGCTAAGGCAAACCAAATCTTTTCATGTTCATTAATTGAATCTGGAACACGTGCGACTATACGACGTAGGTATTCCACGCCACCGCGTACGGATTGTTCCGGATCAAGACGATCTGTTACACCAACACTTTTTGCGGTAGGGAGCGTGAGCATCATCATGCCACGAACGCCAGTCGGCGACTTCGCTTTTGGTTTCCAATGAGACTCTTGATAAGCCAATGCAGCAATCAAGCGCCAATCAAACTCTTCACTGTATTTTTGGAACAGCGGTGCCCATTTAGGCAAGGTATTGTCCAGTGCGCGTATAAAAGCACGAGTATCGACATAATCGAAGGCTTCGATATGTCCAATGTACTTCTCTTCTAAAGTCGCCAGTTCGCCAGATTGTTTAATGTTGCCGAAGAACTCGATCAACATTGCGTAGAAGCTTTCATCTTCAGAGCGACGAGTAAACCAAGATACGGGTTGGTCTTCTGTCAATTCAAAGGCTAAAGCAAGATCCGGGTACAGGCGCTGTGCCAAAGACAGTTCTACTGAATCGGTTACCGTAAAACGTAACTCACCTGTAGAGACATGCTTGAGTAGATCTCGCGTATCCGCATCACCAACAATCTCAAATTGGAAGTCTGGGTATTGTTTCTGTAGCGCCGTTAAGGTTGGAACAAACTGAGATTGTTCAACTATCTGAAGAGTTTCTGCCCCAGCATTTGAACCTTCTTCCGCATTACTGTCTTTTTTAGCTTGATAATTGATCAGCTGATTAATGTCGCGAGGACGAAGCTGACCTTTTTTATAAACCACTTGTTGGCTGACGTAATAGTAAGCGGGTCCAGGACGAAAACGTTGTACAGCTTCAGAAGTTTGGTTTAAACCTGTCGCAATAATATCGATGTCGCCTTTCTTTAATGCAGGGAAGAGATCTGCTTGGCGAAACGCCGGTCGAATCTCCAGCTTCACACCTAATTGCTCAGCAAATTTTCGTGCCAGTTCGTAATCCAAACCTGCCGGGCCATCAGGTCCGATGTAGTAGGAGAGTTGGTTGTTTAGCGTGCCAACACGTAGGACACCACGCTCTTGGATTTGCTCGAATTCACTTTTTGGCTCCGATTCAATCTGGCAAGCAGAAAGTAAAAGCACAGACGCGAAAAGTAGGGCGCTGCGCTTGAGTCGGTTGAACTGACTTATTTGCATTAATTCGGTACGTCTCGATAAATTTCTAGTTGCCTTTATATCAAAGCGAGCTGGTTGGGCAAAGTGAATCAGGCAGATAGAGTGCGACATTGTGTGATTTATCGACATTTAAGGATACCCAAGTAACCTCGAGATACTTGGTTCAGCGAGAATGACTTGGTTTGAAAGCGAAGCAACAATTTGAAAATCTAGTGATTCTAAATTGATAATTGGTGACGATGCATTCGAGCCAAGGCAACTCGCCCTTTGGGAGCGTGTCACTGAAACAATTTCATCGTCAAACAACTTGGAAAGAGCTTGCTATTACACGGCGTTGCTTTCCTTGAACTTGAATCAGTGACACTGCTCTGAACCCTGAATCTTGAAGTCACTTGGGTATAAATCAAATTTGACGAAAAAAATGACGCAAACGGTTGCTTTTGGTGTTACATCACAAAAACAATTGCTATATAATGCGCTCGCAACGAAGAGGTGGCATCGGCATAGGTTTGAAAAACCTTCGGGAATAGCTTCGAAGAAAACAGTATAACCCACTGAATTTATTCCAATATCACCTTAATCACTTGCAATAAGAGACCTAAGCACATGAGAATTTTGCGTGGCTCCCCAGCTCTTTCTGAGTTTCGTGTTAATAAACTACTGGAACTTTGTCGTGAACAAGATCTGCCTGTCACTGGCATTTACGCAGAGTTCATGCACTTTGCGGATCTAAAGTCTGACCTTGATGCTCAAGAGTTGGAAAAACTGGAAAAATTGCTGACTTACGGTCCTACGATCGAAGAGCATGAGCCAGAAGGTCTTCTACTTCTTGTTACACCTCGTCCGGGCACTATTTCGCCTTGGTCTTCTAAATCTACTGATATCGCTATCAACTGTGGTCTAGACAAAGTAAAACGTCTTGAGCGCGGCACTGCATACTACGTAGAGACATCGACTCCTCTTAACGATGCTCAAATTGCTGATGTAAAAGCACTCATCCATGATCGCATGATGGAAGTGACATTTACTGATTTCGATGCAGCAAATGCGTTATTCCAAGCGGCAGAACCTGCTCCTGTAGCAGACGTTGACCTATTAAAAGGCGGTCGTGCTGCGCTTGAAAACGCAAACGTTACCCTAGGTCTTGCACTTGCAGATGATGAAATCGAATACCTTTACGATGCGTTCGTAAATAAGCTAGAACGCAACCCGACTGACATTGAGCTAATGATGTTTGCACAAGCGAACTCAGAGCACTGTCGTCACAAGATCTTCAACGCAGACTGGACTATCGATGGCGTTAAGCAAGAGAAGTCTCTGTTCAAGATGATCAAAAACACGTTTGAAACCACACCAGAAAACGTTCTGTCTGCATACAAAGATAACGCAGCAGTTATGGTGGGTTCAGATGTAGGTCGCTTCTTCCCGAACCCGGAAACTCGCCAGTACGGTTACAGCCAAGAGAAAGCGCACATCCTAATGAAGGTGGAAACGCACAACCACCCAACTGCTATCTCTCCTTGGCCGGGTGCTTCTACTGGTTCTGGTGGTGAAATCCGTGATGAAGGCGCGACTGGTATCGGTGGTAAGCCAAAAGCAGGTCTAGTTGGTTTCACAACATCTAACCTACGTATTCCTGGTTTTGAACAGCCATGGGAAACAGATTTCGGTAAACCAGGTCGTATCGTTAACGCTCTAGACATCATGCTAGAAGGTCCATTGGGTGGCGCGGCGTTTAACAACGAATTTGGTCGTCCAAACCTACTTGGTTACTTCCGTACTTACGAAGAAAAAGTGAACTCGCACGCAGGTGAAGAGGTTCGTGGTTACCACAAGCCAATCATGATTGCTGGTGGTATGGGTAACATCCGTGACGAGCACGTTCAGAAGAAAGAGATCCCAGTCGGCGCAAGCCTAATCGTACTTGGTGGTCCTGCTATGAACATTGGTCTTGGCGGTGGTGCTGCTTCTTCAATGGCATCTGGTCAATCAGCCGAAGACCTAGATTTCGCTTCAGTACAGCGTGAAAACCCAGAAATGGAACGCCGCTGTCAGGAAGTGATCGACCGTTGTTGGCAACTTGGTGATGCTAACCCTATCGCATTTATCCACGATGTGGGCGCGGGCGGTATCTCTAACGCACTTCCAGAGCTTGTAGACGATGGCGAGCGTGGCGGTATCTTCCAACTGCGTGACGTACCAAACGACGAGCCGGGCATGAGCCCACTTGAGATCTGGTGTAACGAATCTCAAGAGCGTTACGTAATGGCAGTTGCGCCAGAGAATATGGAAGTATTCGACGCAATCTGTAAGCGTGAGCGCGCACCATACGCCGTAGTAGGTGTAGCAACGGAAGAGCGTGAACTGAAACTTGAAGATTCGCATTTCGACAACACGCCAATCGACATGCCAATGGATGTACTTCTTGGCAAGACGCCTAAGATGCACCGTGATGCGAAAACGCTTAAAGCGAATAACCCAGCGGTTAACCGTGACGGTATCGAGCTAAATGAAGCCGTGGATCGCGTTCTACGTCTACCTACGGTTGCAGAAAAAACATTCCTAATCACGATCGGTGATCGCACGGTGACTGGTCTTGTAGCGCGTGACCAAATGGTTGGCCCGTGGCAGGTTCCTGTTGCTAACTGCGCAGTAACTGCAGCAAGTTACGACACTTACCACGGTGAAGCGATGTCGATGGGTGAGCGTACACCAGTTGCTCTACTAGACTTTGGTGCGTCGGCTCGTCTAGCGGTTGGTGAAGCAATCACAAACATCGCAGCGACAAACATCGGTGATATCAAACACATTAAACTGTCTGCAAACTGGATGTCTCCAGCAGGTCACCCGGGTGAAGACGCAGGTCTTTACGAAGCAGTGAAAGCAGTTGGTGAAGAGCTATGTCCAGCGCTTGGTCTAACTATCCCAGTTGGTAAAGACTCAATGTCGATGAAGACCAAGTGGGAAGAGAACGGCGAGCAGAAAGAAGTAACGTCTCCGTTATCTCTTGTTATTACTGCGTTTGCACGTGTTGAAGATGTTCGTAAGACGATTACTCCTCAGCTTCGTACTGACAAAGGTGTTTCTAGCCTTGTACTTATCGACCTAGGTAATGGTCAAAACCGTCTAGGCGCAACAGCGCTTGCACAGGTTTATAAGCAGCTTGGTGATAAGCCAGCAGACGTAGACAACGCAGTACAACTGAAAGGCTTCTACGAAGGCGTTCAAGCCCTAGTCGCGAATGACCAAGTAGTGGCTTACCACGATAAAGGTGATGGCGGTCTATTCGTGACTCTTGCTGAAATGGCATTCGCAGGTCACTGTGGTGTGAAAGCAGATATTGCTGACCTAGGTGAAGACGTACTAGCAGCACTATTTAACGAAGAGCTAGGTGCAGTACTTCAGGTTAAGAACGAAGATTTAGACGCGGTACTTTCAACGCTATCAGCAAACGGTCTTGAGGCATGTTCTCATGTAATCGGCTCAGTAGAAGCATCTGATGAGCTAGTGATTACTTCTGGTGACACGGTAGTTCTAGAGCGTAATCGTACTGAACTACGTACTATCTGGGCGGAGACTACGCATAAGATGCAAGGTCTACGTGATAACCCAGCATGTGCTGACCAAGAGCATGAAGCGAAGAAAGACAACTCAGATCCTGGCCTAAACGTTAAGCTAAGCTTCGATGTAAATGAAGACATTGCAGCACCTTACATTGCCGGTTCTATGATAAATAAGGGCGCTAAGCCTAAGATGGCAATCCTACGTGAGCAGGGCGTTAACTCTCACGTTGAGATGGCAGCAGCCTTTGACCGTGCAGGCTTTGAAGCAACCGATATTCACATGAGCGACATCCTAACCGGTCAAGCGGTTCTAGAAGAGTACCAGGGTCTAGTCGCTTGTGGTGGCTTCTCTTACGGTGACGTACTTGGTGCGGGTGAAGGTTGGGCTAAGTCTATCCTGTTCAACGAGCAAGCTCGCAACCAGTTTGAAGGCTTCTTCCAGCGTGAAGATACCTTCTCTCTAGGTGTATGTAACGGCTGTCAGATGCTATCGAACCTGAAAGAGCTAATCCCAGGTGCAGACCTATGGCCACGCTTCGTTCGTAACGAATCTGAGCGTTTTGAGGCTCGCTTTAGCCTAGTGCAAGTACAGAAATCTGATTCTGTATTCTTCGATGGCATGGCAGGCTCTCGCATGCCAATCGCAGTTTCTCATGGTGAAGGCCGCGTAGAAGTTCGTGATGCTGACCACCTAGCCGCGATTGAAGCGTCAGGCACGGTTGCAGTTCGTTACGTGGATAACCACGGTAATGCGACTCAGCAATACCCGAACAACCCGAATGGTTCGCCAAATGCAATCACGGGTCTAACGACTCAAGATGGCCGCGTAACTATCATGATGCCGCACCCAGAGCGTGTATTCCGTACAGTTGCGAACTCATGGTCTCCAGAAGGTTGGGGTGAGAACGGTGCTTGGATGCGTATGTTCCAAAACGCACGCAAGAACATCGGTTAATCACGACGTCGTTCGTCAACGTTAACGAAAATCGATAAGCGCTGGTTGAGAGACCGGCGCTTTCTTTATTTAAGAGTCGAGAACAGACTTCGTCCTACAGGACGCTGCGCTTCGAGAGTCGGGAAGGCTTCGCTGTAGGAATTGAGATGTGTGCACTGGAATACTAGAGGTCAATGCATGGACTCAATAGGTGTTGACAGTATTTGTTCCTAAGTAATCCAAATGAAATCGTCTCCCGTCTCCCTTAAAAAACTTGCAGCGTTTCGGTAACTTTTATGCTCTAATACCGCGCTTACCAAGGGATGGTGTTAAACAGCTCAGCTTAGATGGAGTTATCAAGTTGACCGAATCCCTGATTAATCCCTTAGGAAATGAAAGAAATGGCTAAAAATCCAAAATTTGCTATCCGCGTAACTGAAAAACGTAACGGTTGGAGCGCAGAGATCACTCGTCAGGTGACTTCTCGTAAAGTAGTGGTATCAAAACGTGAAACTGGTTTTGACAGCGAAGAGAAAGCACAAGCTTGGGCTGAGCAGGAACTTGCAGGTTTTGTACAAAACCAAGTAGTTCGTAACGAGCGCAAAGCAGTACAACGTCAAGAGCGTGAAGCAGAGCAACTAGCGGCAAAAGTTCGCAAAGAAGAAGCTCGTCAAGCTCGTGAAGCAGACGTAGACACTGACGAAGAGTAATCGCAGTGTGTTTGATGGTGATTGACTACCATCGACAATGAATTTGAAAATGCCCCGAATTAATCTCGGGGCATTTTTATTTGTGTCGTTATAAGCAGTCAGAGGAAACAGAGAATGTCATTGAACTTCCTGATGAAGCGGTATTGTACGTATGGTCTTTGCGCAGTTTTTTAGGTGTGTGAACTGGCTGCAAATCAATGTGGCGTAATCCATCTGACAAATCGGTAGCTTCACCGTAGTCATAGTCTCTTGCCTCGGTAATCTCACCTTTTGCGTAGTTACAGTGACCTGACTTCCCATTTTCTCCCCAAGTCAAAGCTTCAGGCTGAGCGTCTAGATTTAAGTTATCTGAAATGTTGGCAGCGTAATGATCCTCTACTGGTAGTGTCTTATTCTGAGCCATTAAATACTGCGAGATATTCTCTTGTGAGTAGCTTGGAGCAGTGAGGAAGGCGAGGCCAATTGTGGTTAACGTTCTTGTTAGTAAAAAAGTAATTTGAATCTTCTTCATTAGATATACTGTGAAAAGTGTCGGTGAATAAAAAGAAAAATTCGGAGCAAGTACGTATGCTCCGAATTTGGTTCGGTTCGTAATCAGACAAAGCCTGATTAGTATTGATAAGTTAGTTGGACCTTCACTTCTCGGCCCGGAGAAGGCACGCCATTAGATAGGTAAGCTTCGTAATAACGGTCTGTTAAGTTATTCACGACCGCTCCAACACTTAACCCTTTCACCTGCTGAACTTCCCAAGTGACATAAGCATTTTGCAACGTGTATTGCTCACTTGGTGATTTCACTTTTAAGTTATCACCAGCCGCGTCTGTTTTGGTTTGAGCATCGTACCAACGAACTTCCCAACCAGAGCGCAGTCCCGGAAGCCATTCGTAGCCCAAACCGAGATTAATATTCAAGGGCGGGACGCCCGGGTAGTCATCATCCGAGCCGGTTGAATCCGATAAGCTACCTTTATTTTTCCCGCGAATGTAACTCGCTGAGAAATCACTATAGAAATCGTTAATACGGTATTGTGAAATCAACTCGAAGCCATAGTTCTTGAAGCCATCTAGGTTTGTGCTCCAACTTTGAATATCACCGCTGTCTTTATCTAAGTTTTCACCGGTTCGGATATCAACAGTGTCACTCACATCGTTATAGAACAATGTCAGTTCTGTTGCGAGGTTGTCGCGCTCGCTAACTAATCCTTTGGCCAAATTAATCACACTGGCTTGATAAGCATGAATACGAGAAACATCGAGATCGCGTGCCGTAGCGGTGGCTGTTGCTCGAGCATATTGCACAGAGTAAATGTTATCGACGGTTGGAGCTTTTAAGGCGTAGGCATAAGAGAAGTTCAAACGAGTATTGTTGGTCGCGTCAAAATCGATATCCAAACGTGGACTAAAGCCTTTGTGGCTTGTTTCACTGTAGTCATGGCCGGCTGCTGGGTTATTGTAATCTGGCGCCGCATTACCTTTCCCTTCGCTGGTGATGTACTCATAACGCAGAGAAGGAGTAATCGTCAGGCGGTCGGTTGCTTGATAGTGGTCAGCAATGTAGGCCGCGTATATAGACTGAGTGCCCGATGGTTCATAGTACGGGGTATACCAACCGTAGTTTTTCGACTCTTTATTATCGTAAGAAGCATTGAAAACTAACGAATCACGATCCGTTTTTTGATACTGAAGACCCGTAACCAGTGCATGGTCACCAATCTGCGCTTGGTTGAATACATCAATGTAATCACGTTCGTAGCTTAGCCAAGATTCATGACCATAACTGCCAACGGAAACGAACATTTTTTCAAAGGCAATATCTGGACGAACCCAATGACGGTCGTTTTCAGAACGCGCCATTTTTATGTTGAAATCAATGTACGGGCTAGTCGGCATGTAATGGTAGGAGATTGTCGTCGTATTGTCTTTGTATTCGTTGTAGACCGTGTAAGCGTATTGCGCTTTTTCTAACGAGCCATATTTTTTGATGTTGTAATCCGAAATGGTTGGCATTTGACCACGACGGTTAGCCCATGGTTTACGGCCTTCATCTTTGTATCGTGTGTGACTGATTTCAAATTCATGGTCATCATTTTCGTACCCAACTTTGACGAGCATGTTTTCTTGTTCGTAACCTGAGTAATCTAGTGTTTTACCGCCACCCACTTTAATGTCGTCGGAGTCTTTTACTGAACCATTTGCGAGGAAGTAAAAGCCAGCGTCATTTTTGCCATAAAGGGAGAGGGTGTATGAGTTCTCTTCGCCATTGTTGTTATAACCCGTTGACGCACGAACGCCGAAGTTGCGATCCCCTCCAAGCAGGTCGTCAACGCTTTTGGTTTTGATTCGGATAGACCCACCAAACTTACCGTTTAGAGCGCGGTAGTCATGTGCGCCTTTGATGATCTCCGCTTCACCAATTAAGAATGGGTCAAAGAAGAAGGTGCCGTAGCGGTATTGCTGGAAACCAATTGGAGCCCCATCAACAAACACGGCGATGTCGCTAGGGTTATCGAAACCGCGAATATTAATGCGTTCCCCACCAGAACGCGCTCCGCCGTCGAGCGTTGCCCCCGGCACAGCATCAATCATTTCAGCGAAGTTAGAGTATTGTTGTTCTTCGATTTGGGTCCAATCAATGATGGTTTCAGCGGGTTCTGCGACGGTAATCGGTTTGGTATAGCGGACACCAATGACTTCGAGTTCTTCGTCGACGCTTTCTGTTGCATGGAGAGAAATTGAGTTGAGCATTGCGAGCGAGACAAGGCTTACTTTTAAGCGATGGGTCGATAATCGTTTCATATTCATTTGTTATCGTAATTTGAGAGGCGGGGATTATATGAATGCTGAAAAGATTAATAAATGATAATGAGATTAGTTATCAATAATGGTTTTTGGTTTTCCTGTAAACTTTTATACCCATGATTAGACGGTAAATTGGATTATTGTTTGGTTTTTGGTCTGTTAGTTAGTGAGTGTGTCTATTTGAACGACAAAAGAAAGCCCAGACAAGGAGTCTGGGCTTGGAAGTTAGCTTTCTATACTAGTTCGCAATTATTGTTGCGTTTCTAGCGGGATTTGCCCCGTTGTTACTTGGTCGACATCAAACTCAGTCAGCTCTTCAATGTAGCTTTCTACTGTTTGCTCAACCACATCATCGTCTTGCTTAAAGTAGGCAATATGGAAAATAGCATCACCTTCATTAACCAGTGGCAGTGTTTGCTGGCCAATTACGATACCGCCTTTTGGTGCTAACAGCTCTAGCTCGTCATGACCTAAAGGCGAGCTGATGTAAGCGAGAGTCTCGCCTTCTTCTACTTTATCACCTAAGTTCACAACCGTACGTAGGATACCGTTGCCCGATGCGCGAACCCAGCTGGTGGATTTGGCAATGATTGGCTCTGGTAGCTTTTTGCGGCTCGCACGTAGCATGCCGATAGCCTGCATCACACGTTGCACACCTAGTACACCAGCACTGATCGATAGTGGGTCAAAGCGCAGCGCTTCACCTGCTTCATAAGTCAGTACAGGAATGTCGCACTTCTCTGCTTCACTACGTAGAGAGCCATCACGCAGAGCAGAGTCTACGATCACTGGGGTTGCAAATGCTTTTGCGATGCGCAGTGTTTCTGGGTTGCTCAAGTTAGCGCGGATCTGAGGTAGGTTCGTTCGGTGAATCGCACCCGTGTGAAGATCCAGAATATAGTCACAACGCTTAGCAATGTTGTTGAAGAACCCATGTGCCATACGAGAAGCCAACGCGCCTTTTTCACTGCCTGGGAAGCAACGGTTTAGATCGCGACGGTCTGGCAGGTAGCGAGATTTATGGATGAAGCCAAACACGTTAACGATAGGCACGGCAATCACAGTACCTTTTAGTTTTGCAGGGTCCAGTTGGTTGATCATCTGACGAACGATTTCTACGCCATTCAGCTCGTCACCATGGATTGCTGCGTTTACCATTAACACCGGACCTTCTTGTTTACCGTGGATAATTTCCACAGGGATAGAAAGAGGAGAGTGTGTGTAAAGCTGCGCCGCTTCAAATTCGGTTTCTAATCGTTGTCCTGGTTGAACTTGGTGTCCTAGTAGCTCAAACACCTTGCTTTTTTTACTTCTGGCCATAAACCATCTCTATCGAATACGTTAGCAACAATGTAACAACTGGTTCAAAATCACACTAATCATTCTTCTTAATGTCACGAACAATAATTTTTATTGAAAAGATTAAAAATTCACCAAGTGTATGGCTTGTGTAAGTACATTTGGGAAATTCTTGTGTTAATTGAGTAGCTGTACGCTGTGTTTTAAATTGTTATATTCATCACAAAAATAAGACTGTGTTAAATTTAATACTAATATTTTTTTCGAGAAAAACTGTCTTTTACCTAAGGTTTTTATCCGCTACTATCCCCGCCGAATTTTTGACCTAATACTATCTAACTAGAGGTTTTGATGAAAAAGGCGATCGCTAAAATTGGCGCACTAACTGCTGTAGCAGTTTCTCTTTCTGGCTGTGTAGGCAGCAACGCTGTAACGGGTTACGTTATGGGCTTCAACTTGAAAGCTGTTGATAACCGTTACGCTCGTGGTGGTCTAAACATGCTAATGGCGCCAGTTTACGGTGTTGCTATTGCGGCTGACTACATCGTGTTCAACTCACTAGAGTTTTGGACTGGTAAAAACCCGCTAAACGGTAAGCCACACATCTTTGACAAGAAGATGGATACTTACATCGACGTAAACCACCAGTTAGATAAATCTCTAACCACTGCACCTGTTGGTCCTCTAACGAACAACCGTGTTATCGAACAAGGTCAAATGCAACAGCTTGACGAGAACACAGTTCAAATGGATATCACTTACAACAACGGTGAGAAAGCGACGCTAATGGGTGTTCGTGAAGGTGACTTTGTGACTTACTACATCGATGGTGAAGTGGTTGCTAAGACTTCTATGGATGAGCTAGCGGCATACGCGCAAACTCGTGCATAATTTGCGAAGTGCTTTTAATAGCAAACTCGCAATAAAAAAGGGTGCCTCGGCACCCTTTTTCGTATTTGTCGTATCTGGTTAAGATTACGCTTTTTCTGGAATAGCTTCTAGAAGTGCAACCATTTGATCCCAGAACAATTGAACGGTATCAATCTTCACTTTCTCATCTGGAGAGTGAGGGAATTTGATGGTTGGGCCGAAAGAAACCATGTCCATAGTCGGGTAAGGTTCTTTAAATAGACCACACTCAAGACCTGCGTGGATAACCATGATGTTCGGTTTGTGACCGTAGATGCCTTCGTACATATCACGGAAAATTGCCATGATTTCTGAGTCTGCATCTGGTTTCCAACCTGGGTAAGCGCCAGAGAACGCGATTTGCGCGCCAGCTAGCTCTGCTACTGATTGAAGCATGCCTTCAACTTGGCTACGACCTGAATCGATCAGCGAACGAATTAGACAAAGTACGGTGACTTTATTCTCTTCTGTTGTGATAACGCCAACGTTAAGTGACGTTTCAACCACACCTTCAACTTCGTCACTCATGCGCATTACGCCGTTTGGACACGCGTTAAGTGCTGCGATGAAACGTTGTTGATCTGCAACTGCAAATACTTGTGCATCAGTCGCGAACTCTTCGTTGAAAGTCACAATGTCAGTCTCAACTTTACCAAGCTCAGTTTTTAGTAGCTCGGTGTAGTAGTTGAACAATTCCGCTAACTTATCTTGGTTTTCTGCCGGTAGAGCAACCGTAACGAATGCTTCACGAGGGATAGCGTTACGTAGGCTGCCACCACGGAACTCAACAAGACGAAGATCCAACTCTTGTGCGTGACCCGCTAGGAAACGACCAATCAGTTTGTTTGCGTTGCCACGACCTGTGTGGATATCACAGCCAGAGTGACCACCTTTAAGGCCTTTTAGCGTTAGCTGACGAGTAACAAAGCCTGCTGGAATGGCATCGCGAGTGATGTCGAATGTCATTGCGCCGTCGATACCGCCAGCACAGCCCATGTAGACTTCGCCTTCTTGCTCTGAATCCGTGTTTAGAAGGATGTCGCCTTCTAACCAACCTTCTTCAAGACCGAATGCGCCAGTCATGCCAGCTTCTTCATCAATCGTTAGCAGAACTTCAATTGGGCCGTGTTTGATTTCAGTAGAAGCGAGAACTGCAAGACAAGAAGCCATACCAATGCCGTTGTCAGCACCTAGTGTTGTTCCTTTCGCTGTTACCCACTCACCATCGATGTATGGTTGGATAGGATCTTTAGTGAAGTCGTGATCAGTATCTTCGTTCTTTTGCGGCACCATGTCGATGTGCGCTTGAAGAACCACGCCTTTCTTGTTTTCCATACCCGGTGTTGCTGGCTTTTTGATAAATACGTTGCCAGTTGGATCGCGGCGTACGTCAAATCCCTGCTCTGTTGCCCAAGTCACAATGTACTGAGCTAGTGCCTCTTCATGTTTAGAAGGGTGAGGGATTGAACAAATCTTATCGAAAAACTGCCAAAGTGGAGCAGGTGATAAGGTACTGATTTCAGAATGGAATTCAGACACGGAGGACTCCTTTTGATGTGCTTTGCCAAATATAAACCGTAAATTTAATAAGTGTTTAGCAGTAAATGCTAATCCGGTTTTGGCTTTGAATTGTTTTCAGCATACCACCAGAAGGGCGCTACTAGTAGATGTGGATAAAAGGATTTGCCCTTGAACTGTCACAGTTTATGGACACACAGAAATACACGAATGCAACTCAATTAGTATCAATTATAAGATTGGTTATTTTTTAATTTACTAAAGTGTAATTTAATTACAGTTAATTCTTGATGAAGATCAATTTATTAATGTTTTGTGATTTCTGTCACTAAAATGCTTGTAATTAAATTTCTTGGTGGTATATTTGTAACCAGCTTCTGAGAGAAGAATGAAATGCTCAAAGGATGAGTCCGTTTGTCGCCTCCAAGGAACCGAGAAATCAACCAAATTAACAGTATTAATTGATTTAGAAGGTGATATTTATGAAAGGTTTACCAAGTGCAATGTTCTGGAACAGCAAATCTGTTTACACCGGTAACTTTGTATACCCAACAAGCTTTGGTTACTAATTGAAGCCAACGCATGTGACTCGAACAAATTTGTTCACCCCTATAAATTGGAATTTTTTTTCAGTGCATAGTGCTGACATGATTCACCGCCACTCAAATTGAGTGGCGTTTTTTTATCTCTCGATCCTGAACGTTGACTGATTTCTCACCGCTAAGCACCTATTCTAGGTTTGCTTCCCCAACTTATTTCATTTGCTAACCAAATTCGTGAGTGTTTTACGCTCAAAACTCCATGTTTCTGTTTGAAAGTTTAATACATTGTTCAGTTTGCACTCGTTGTCTTACTTGAATGCCTTAATTGTTAGTTATTGTTTATTAAGCCTTAAATTTTAATCGCGTTTGAAACGCTAGCGAATCGGTTTCATATCCAAAGAAAAAAATCGCATTAGAGTGAAAATTCTATCTGGAATTTGTTATTTGATAACTTTATAATTCGAGCCAATCGATTACGCAACCGTTTACTTTTTACCCTTTACAGGATTCGATCATGCTCGAAAGGCTATTCAAACTTAGTGAAAATGGCACCAATGTGCGCACTGAGATCATCGCAGGTGTTACTACCTTCTTAACCATGGCTTACATTATCTTCGTAAACCCAGCAATCCTTGCAGATACTGGTATGGATCGTGGTGCTGTGTTCGTTGCGACGTGTCTTGCTGCGGCTATTGGCTGTTTCATCATGGGCTTAGTAGCAAACTACCCAATCGCTCAGGCTCCAGGTATGGGCCTAAACGCGTTCTTTACCTACTCTGTTGTGTTGGGTATGGGTTATACGTGGCAAGTCGCGCTAGCAGCAGTATTTGTGTCGGGTCTACTATTTATTGTGTTGAGTGTGTTCAAGATCCGTGAGTGGATCATTAACTCAATTCCACTTTCTCTTCGTACAGGTATCTCTGCAGGTATCGGTCTGTTCCTTGCGTTCATCGCACTGAAAAATGCCGGCATCGTAGTAGATAATCCAGCAACGCTAGTTTCAATGGGTAACATCACTTCGCTACCATCTGTACTTGCGGCTATCGGCTTCTTTATGACTATCGCGCTGGTTCACCGTGGTGTGAAAGGTGCGGTTATGATCGCCATTTTGGGTGTGACAATTCTTGGTCTTATCTTTGGTGACGTTCAATGGGGCGGCATCATGTCGACACCACCAAGCATCGCACCAACCTTCATGCAGCTAGACTTCTCTGGTCTGTTCGAAGTTGGCATGATCTCGGTCGTATTTGCTTTCCTATTCGTTGACTTGTTCGACACTGCGGGCACGCTAGTTGGCGTTTCACAGAAAGCAGGTCTAACTGACGAAAACGGCAACATTCCACGTCTAAACAAAGCGCTACTTGCTGACTCAACAGCAACATCAGTAGGTGCTCTACTAGGTACATCTAACACGACGTCATACATTGAGAGTGTTTCTGGTGTAGCAGCAGGCGGTCGTACTGGTCTAACGGCTGTGGTTGTTGGCGTATTGTTCCTTCTGGCTCTGTTGTTCTCGCCACTAGCAGGTATGATTCCAGCTTACGCAACATCTGGTGCGCTATTCTATGTAGCGATCCTAATGCTTTCTGGTCTTGTTGGCATCGACTGGCGTGACCTCACAGAAGCTGCGCCAGTTGTGGTTACTTGTTTGGTAATGCCTCTTACTTTCTCGATTGCAGAAGGTATCACGCTAGGTTTCATCGCTTACGCTGCTATTAAACTGTTCAGTGGTAAAGGCCGTGAAGTATCGATGAGTGTGTGGGTGATGTCTGCTATCTTCATTGTGAAATACATGGTCGGTTAATTCCAACGATTGAAAAAAGCCAGTGCGAACTCGATTCACACTGGCTTTTTGTTTGTGGATAATTTTTAAAGTAATTCATCCACTTCTCCATTTTGTATTGTTCACCGAATACGATTTTTCTGCGTAATAGGCAGAGAATTTTGATATCAGCGTTGGTATTAACGATGTGTTTCGGTAGAATAATCGTTTGCGTAGCTTGAAACCCCCATTTCCTCTGGTGTGGAAAGTTTAGCGGGATGAGTCCATTTCAGCGCCATCAGCTAGACAGAGGGGATGCATATTTTGAAATTATTAGGTTATTACAATGAGTAAAAAATTCATTATCACTTGGGATGCGATGCAGTCTTACTGCCGTGAACTGGCTGAGAAACAAATGCCAGCTGAGCAATGGAAAGGTATTTGGGCGGTAAGTCGTGGTGGCCTAGTTCCTGGTGCAATCCTAGCGCGTGAACTGGGTATTCGTCACGTTGATACTATTTGTATCTCTAGCTACGACCACGATCACCAGCGTGATATGACAGTAGTTAAAGCACCAGAAGGTGACGGCGAAGGTTTCCTAATCGTTGAAGACCTAGTAGATAGCGGTGACACAGCACGCAAGTTACGTGAAATGTACCCGAAAGCGAAGCTTATCGCAGTATGTGCTAAGCCTGCAGGTGTTGAGCTACTAGACGATTACGTAGTAGACATCGCTCAAGACACTTGGATCGAGCAACCTTGGGATATGTCTATCCAGTTTGCTGAGCCAGTAAATCGTAAGCAAAAATAAGTTTGCACCAAGAATATTGAGAAATGCCCCTTTATAGGGGCATTTTTTTTATTATTATTACAGCAATTGCCAATAGCTTAGAGTTCTTCCTATGTCAGAAGACGTCAGTAAAAACCTCTCAGAAACCTTGTTTGTTAAGCACAAGCAGGCGAAAGAAACCTCTGCACTTACTCAATACATGCCTACCAGCCAAACAATTCTTGATGAGCGAGAAGGGCAAGATGATCGTGCGTGGTATCGACACTTAAGACGTTTGCAGTGGACTTGGCAGGGTTTATCTCCAATCGAGATGGAAAGTACACTGTCTAAAATTGCGTCGTCGAAACATTCGCGTACGGAAGATAAGTGGTTAGATACAGTGATGGGTTATCACGGCGGTAACTGGACGTTTGAGTGGATAAAGCTTGGGATGGAACACCAACGCCGTTCAACCGAATTGAAAGGTGAAGATGCGGCGGATGAGTTGTTTTCCGCTTCGCTGTGTTTCAGTATTGCGGGCTACCCACATTTGAAGAACGATAACCTTGCGACTCAAGCTCAAGTGTTGGCCAATAAAGCATACAACGAAGGCTCTGAGAAAACGCAATACACGATCAAACAGATCGAAGTACCTTATCAAAAGCGCAAGATCATCGCGAATTTACACTTGCCACGTACGGACAAGCAATTGCCCGTTGTGATGGTGAGTGCGGGTTTGGACAGCTTGCAAACAGACATGTGGCGTTTGTTCCGCAATCATTTAGCGCCTAAAGACATCGCAATGTTGACCATCGACATGCCGTCAGTGGGTCATAGCTCCCATTGGCCATTAACGGAAGATTCTAGTTGTTTGCATCAAGCGGTATTGAATGAGCTGTACAAACTGCCTTGGGTCGATCATTACAAAGTGGGATTGATTGGTTTCCGCTTTGGTGGCAATGCTATGATCCGTCTTTCATTCGTTGAACAAGAGAAGATCAAAGCGTGTGTGGCGCTCGGTGCACCTGTACATGATTTGTTTACCTCACCGAAGAAGCTGCAGCAGATGCCGAAGATGTACCTAGATCTACTGGCGTCTCGTTTAGGTAAGAACGCCGTGGACATCAATAGCATGGCTGGGCAGATGATGGCGTGGTCGTTGAAAGTACAAGGGTTCTTAAGCAGTCGTAAAACCAAGGTACCTATTTTGGCTTTGAGTTTGGAAGGGGATCCTGTTTCCCCACACAGTGACAACCAGTTGGTAGCGCTGTTTAGTCACTATGGTCAAGCAAAGAAAATCAGTTCCAAAACAATTACAAAAGGTTATGAGCAATCCCTCGATTTGGCCATAAAGTGGTTGGAGGAGGAATTATTAAGATGACAAATCTCCTAATTTAGTTAAGAGTGATATATGTGAGCAAAAAATAAGCTCATGATAATAAAAAATAATAATCATTCTTGGATAGCTAAATATCCTTACTATGGAAACGGAGATTCTTATGTCAGAGACGACTCAAGGGCCGACTCACTTTCGCTTGATGTCTAAGTTAAAGGCGATAGGTCCTTACCTGCGCGAACCACAATCACAAGAAGGCCACTACTATTTTGACTGTCTATCTGTTTGTGTAGACGACAAAAAGTCGCCAGAAAAACGTGAATTTTGGGGATGGTGGATGGACTTGGAGTCCATCGAAGGTGGCTTTACTGCAAAATACCATATTGGTAAATACAACAAAGAAGGGGATTGGACCTCAGAGCCATTACCGAATAAGGTGACTGAAGAGGTTTACCTCACCCAGAGTACCTTTCATCAGAAGCTAGTAGATACGCTGGCTGAGCATTTCAAACTGGAAGTGGAATATCACACAGAATCGTTTGATTTCGCCTAATTTGGCTGTTTTCTTCCTCTATAAGACAAAAAGGTGCGTTTTCGCACCTTTTCTGCTTGTTAAATCCCCATTTGATTGCTAAAACATCCACTCTTTATTTGTTTTTCATTTCAGAAGACATCATGACAACGAATCAACAGAATGCAGTTATTTCACAATCACAAACCGTCGTTGTGAAACTGGGTACAAGTGTGCTGACAGGCGGCACTTTGGCGTTAAACCGTGCTCACATGGTAGAGCTGGCTCGTCAATGTGCTGAACTAAAAAAACAAGGCCATTCAGTCGTAATGGTTTCGTCTGGTGCAATTGCAGCAGGCCGTGAGCATCTTGGATACCCCGCATTGCCCAACGAGATGGCGAGCAAACAATTGCTTGCTGCAGTGGGCCAAAGCCGTCTGATTCAAACATGGGAGTCTCTGTTTGGCATTTATGGCATCAAAATTGGTCAGATGTTGCTAACTCGTGCTGATTTGGATGATCGCGAGCGTTTTCTTAACGCGCGTGACACCATCAATGCTCTGGTTGCAAACGACATTATTCCTATCGTGAACGAAAATGACGCGGTAGCAACGAACGAGATCAAAGTGGGCGATAACGACAATTTGTCTGCTTTGGTGGGGATTTTGTGTGGTGCAGACAAATTACTGCTGCTAACAGACCAAAAAGGTTTGTTTACCGCAGACCCTCGTAAAGATCCAAATGCCGAATTGATCAAAGAAGTGAAAACCATTGATGATACTTTGCGCAAAATTGCGGGTGGTAGCGGCACAACGCTAGGTACTGGCGGCATGGCAACCAAGCTTCAGGCGGCAGACATCGCTCGCCGTGCAGGCATTGAGGTGATCATCGCTGCGGGCAGCGCACCAAATGTTATTTTTGACTCATTGAGCTCAGAGCCACAAGGGACGCGTTTCCTTCCTTGTGAAGAAGCGCTAGAAAACCGCAAGCGCTGGATCCTAGCGGGCCCTGCTGCATCCGGTGATATCATTATTGATGATGGTGCAGTTAGCGCGGTTGTCGGTAAGGGCAGTAGTCTACTTGCAAAAGGCGTGATTAAGGTAAGTGGTGATTTTGCTCGTGGTGAAGTGGCTCGCGTGACCAACGCACAAGGCAAGCTGGTGGCACGTGGTATCAGCGCCTACTCAAGCGAAGACCTAGCAAACATTGCCGGTAAACACAGTAAAGATATCATCTCTATTTTGGGTCATGATTACGGCTCAGAAGTGATTCACCGCGATGATCTTGTCGTCATCCAAGAATAGATATTGAGGGAAGCAAAGTGGATTTAACGAATATGGGTAAAGCTGCCAAAGATGCAGCTTTCGAATTGGCGACAGCGTCAACCGCACAAAAAAACCAAGCACTAGCGATCATCGCTGATGAGCTAGAAGCGAATGCGGCAACTATTTTGGCTGCAAACGCAAAAGACATCGAATTAGGTCGCGAAGCGGGTCTAACAGATGCACTACTAGACCGTCTTCTATTAAATGAAGAGCGCCTTACTGGTATCGCTAATGACGTTCGTAACGTGATCAGCCTAAACGATCCTGTAGGCAGTGAAATCGACAGCAAAGTGCTAGAAAATGGCATGTCTCTGTCCCGTCGTCGTGTACCACTGGGTGTGGTTGGTGTGATTTACGAAGCGCGTCCAAACGTAACTATCGATATTGCTGCTCTATGTCTAAAAACAGGTAATGCAAGCATCCTACGTGGTGGTAAAGAGACGTTCTTTTCCAATATGGAATTGGTAAAGGTTATCCAATCGGCTCTAGCGAAAGCGAACTTGCCGGCGGCTTCCGTTCAATATATTGAAAAGCCAGATCGTGAGTTGGTTTCTCAACTCCTTAAGCTAGACGATTACGTTGATATGATCATTCCACGTGGCGGCGCTGGCTTACACAAGATGTGTAAAGAGAACAGCACCATTCCAGTGATCATCGGTGGTTTTGGTATCAGCCATATTTTTGTTGATGAGTCAGCGGATCTAGAAAAATCGTTGAACGTTGTTGAGAATTCAAAAGTTCAACGCCCTTCAGCATGTAACTCGCTAGATACTTTGCTCGTACATGAAGATGTTGCGGCGCAATTCCTATCAATGATCGTAGAGCGCATGAGCGATAAAGTGACCTTCGTGACAGAACCAAAGGCAAAAGTACTGATGGCTCAAGCAACACAAATTCGTGATGCAGTGGAAGGTGACTTTGATACTGAATGGCTAAGTTACACGCTGGGTGTAAAAGTGGTTGCCGACGTAAAAGAGGCGATTGACCACATGCGTGTTCATAACGCGAGCCACTCAGATGCGATCATGACCAACAGTTTGGTTAACTCGGAATTATTCATTAATTCTGTTGGTTCTGCTGCGGTTTACGTGAATGCCTCAACTCGTTTTACTGACGGTGCTCAGTTTGGTCTTGGGGCAGAAGTGGCGGTATCTACTCAGAAACTGCATGCACGTGGCCCAATGGGTTTGGAAGAACTCACCAGCTACAAATGGGTTGGTAAAGCAAACTACCTAGCACGCAGTTAACAGAAACCGTTTGATATTGATTGAAAAAGGGGCAATAGTGCCCCTTTTTGTTTTCTCTAACATAGCAATTCCGCTACACTAGTCTTGCTTTTGGGACGAACCCAATCGCACGCTATTTGGAGGTGATATGCATTGTCCTTTTTGTTCTGAGAACGATACAAAAGTAATTGATTCCCGCTTAGTTGCTGACGGCCATCAAGTGCGTCGTCGTCGCCAGTGCTTAGCTTGTAGCGAACGTTTTACCACGTTTGAAACAGCTGAGTTGGTGATGCCTAAAGTGATTAAGTCTAACGGCAACCGTGAACCGTTTGATGAAGACAAAATGGTCGGTGGCATTCAACGCGCACTAGAAAAACGCCCAGTGAGTGCAGATTCTATCGAATTGGCAATCAGCATGATTAAATCGCAGCTGCGTGCAACAGGTGAACGTGAAGTGCCAAGTGAGATGATTGGTAACCTAGTTATGGGCCAATTGAAAGAGCTGGATAAAGTTGCTTATATCCGTTTTGCATCGGTTTACCGCAGCTTTGAAGATATCCGTGAATTTGGCGAAGAAATTGCTCGTCTAGAAGACTGATTGAGTCATGGAACAACAGAACACTTCTTCAGAATTTACCTCTCAAGATTTCGAAATGATGTCGCGTGCGTTGAAATTGGCGAAGCGCGGCATGTATACCACAGCGCCTAACCCCAACGTTGGTTGCGTTATTGTCCGTGACGGTGAGATTGTTGGCGAAGGCCATCATCATCGCGCGGGTGAAGCTCATGCCGAAGTTCATGCAATGCGTATGGCTGGGGATAAAACCGAAGGGGCGACCGCTTATGTGACGTTGGAGCCTTGCTCTCACTACGGGCGAACACCGCCGTGTGCTGAGGGACTTATCAAAGCCAAGGTTGCACGTGTGGTCTGCGCAATGGAAGACCCAAACCCGAAAGTTGCAGGGCGTGGTTTTCAAATGCTGCGTGATGCAGGGGTAGAAGTTCACGTTGGCTTGTTGGAAAGCGATGCGATCGAGCTGAACAAAGGTTTTATCAAATTCATGCAAACCGGCATGCCTTATGTTCAGTTGAAAATGGCAGCTAGCCTCGATGGGCAAAGTGCGTTGAGTAACGGACAGAGCCAATGGATTACCTCCCCAAAAGCTCGCCAAGATGTCCAACACTATCGTGCGATGAGCGGCGGTATTCTCTCTACCAGCAAAACAGTGATTGACGACAATGCCTCATTGAACGTTCGCTGGGATGATTTGCCAAAAAGCCTACAATCGCAATACCCTCAGGTTGATGTTCGTCAGCCTCCACGAGTCATACTCGATCGCCAATCTCAGCTTCGTAATGATTTAAAGCTATTCAAGACAGAAGGTGAGCGTATTATTGTCAGTCAAGATGGTGATATCGCCCCTAAACTGACTGAAAACGATCAAGTTGACTTAGCTGCGACATTGAAAGCCGTGGCAAGCGAATGTCACATCAATCACTTGTGGGTCGAAGCGGGAGCGACACTCGCGAGTTCATTAATCGAAGCTAACCTTGTAGATGAACTGATCGTTTATCTCGCGCCTAAGTTGATGGGGAGCGATGGACGAGGCTTGATCGGCGCGCTTGGTTTAACCGAGATGGCACAAGTTATCGATTTAACTATTACCGACGTTCGAATGGTGGGGGTGGATATTCGCATCACCGCAACCGTCAAACGCATTCAACGCTAGAAAGAAGCATTATGTTTACAGGAATTGTAGAAGCAGTTGGCAAACTAACTGCAATCACGCCAAAAGGCGAAGACATCACCGTGACGGTGGAAGTAGGCAAATTGGATATGGCTGACGTTAAGTTAGGCGACAGCATTGCGACTAACGGCGTATGTTTAACGGTCGTCGATTTCGGTAGTAACTATTACAGTGCTGATTTGTCACTGGAAACGCTGAACAAAACTGGTTTTGCTGCTTATCAAGTGGGCGACAAAGTGAACCTAGAAAAAGCCATGTTGCCGACCACTCGTTTTGGCGGTCATATCGTTTCAGGTCATGTTGATGGCGTCGGTGTGATTGTTGAGCGTAATCAAGTTGGCCGTGCGATTGAGTTCTGGGTTGAGATGCCAGCGGAAATCTGTAAGTACGTGGCAGAAAAAGGCTCTATCACAGTGGATGGCATTAGTCTGACCGTCAACGATCTACGTAAGAATGGATTTAAATTAACGATTGTTCCTCACACCAGTGAAGAGACAACCATCGATCAGTTCCAAGTTGGCCGTAAAGTGAACCTAGAAGTAGACGTGTTAGCTCGCTATATGGAGCGCTTGCTACAAGGCCAAAAAGAAGAGCCGCAAGAATCACGTATTACAATGGACTTCTTGCAGCAAAATGGTTTTGCGTAAGCGAAACCGACCACAATCACAGAACGTTATCAGGTTAATTGACTTAATAAAGGTTAGCTTCAAACTGCTTTGCTGACTAAAGCCAGTAGACGTAACTCAACGAAACGTTAAACGCATTGCTGCTGCAATAATAAATTTTTGAATAACGGGAAACAGAATATGCCTATCAGCACGCCTCAAGAGATTATTGATGATATTCGCGCAGGCAAAATGGTCATCCTAATGGATGATGAAGACCGCGAGAATGAAGGTGATTTGATCATGGCTGCCGAGCACATTACGCCGGAAGCTATCAACTTTATGGCTACGCATGGCCGTGGCTTAATCTGTCTAACCATGACAAAAACTCGTTGTGAGAGCCTTGGCTTGCCACCAATGGTGCAAGACAACAACGCGCAATACACCACCAACTTTACGGTTTCTATTGAAGCCGCTGAAGGTGTTACCACTGGTATTTCTGCAGCTGACCGTGCTCGCACTGTACAAGCGGCAGTTGCGCCAAGTGCAAAAGCGGCGGACTTAGTGCAACCGGGCCATATCTTCCCGCTAGCAGCACAAGACGGTGGTGTTCTAACTCGCGCTGGTCATACAGAAGCCGGCTGTGATTTGGCTCGTCTTGCAGGTCTAGAGCCAGCATCGGTTATTGTTGAGATCCTAAACGACGATGGCACGATGGCGCGTCGCCCGGACCTTGAAGTGTTTGCTGAAAAACACGATTTAAAGCTAGGTACCATTGCAGACCTTATCGAATACCGCAACAACACGGAAACAACGATTGAACGCGTTGCTGAGTGTGCACTGCCAACGGAATTCGGTGAGTTCACTTTGGTGACTTACAAAGACACGATTGATAACCAAGTACACTACGCGATGTGTAAAGGTGATTTAACTGCGAATGCACCGTTAGTTCGCGTTCACTTACAAGACGTATTTACCGATGTGCTTCGCAGTGATCGTAACGCAGAACGCAGTTGGACGCTGGATAAAGCGATGAAGCGAATCGGTGAAGAAGGGGGTGTTCTGGTTGTACTTGGTCATGAAGACTCGACCGATCTGCTTATTCATCGTGTAAAAATGTTTGAATCGCAAGACAAAGGCGAGGCACCTACTCTTGCTAAGAAGCAGGGCACATCACGTCGTGTAGGTGTTGGTTCTCAGATTTTGGCGGATCTTGGCGTGCACGATATGCGTCTGCTTTCTTCAACCAACAAAAAGTACCATGCATTGGGTGGCTTTGGCTTGAATGTTGTTGAATACATCTGCGAATAACAACTGAACGATTCCCCCCTAGCCAAGTTTCGGCTTATTCTGCTGACGGCTAGGGCTTGGTGACTCGTCTCTAATTTCCATTAGATATTGCTCACAAATTTGTGATAGAATCCGGCGATTCTCACTTGATGAACAATTTTCACTTAAAAATAGAGTTAAAGGAAGGCTTATGAAAGTGATCGAGGGTGGCTTCCCAGCGCCAAATGCAAAAATTGCTATCGTTATTTCTCGTTTTAACAGTTTTATTAACGAAAGCCTACTTTCTGGTGCGATCGATACACTAAAGCGTCACGGACAAGTAAGCGAAGACAACATCACTGTTGTTCGTTGTCCTGGTGCTGTAGAACTGCCTTTAGTTGCTCAACGAGTTGCTAAAACTGGTAAGTACGATGCTATCGTATCTCTAGGTACAGTAATTCGTGGTGGTACACCACACTTTGACTATGTTTGTAGTGAATGTAACAAGGGTCTTGCACAAGTTTCTCTGGAATACAGCCTTCCAGTAGCGTTTGGCGTACTGACTGTTGATACTATCGATCAAGCGATTGAACGCGCAGGAACCAAGGCTGGTAATAAAGGTGCAGAGGCTGCACTAAGCGCACTTGAAATGATTAACGTATTATCTGAAATTGATTCCTAATGGGGGCCAGTGTGAAACCAGCCGCACGTCGTAACGCACGTCAATTCGCTCTACAGGCGATCTACTCATGGCAAATTACTAAAGACAATGTTGCCACGATTGAAGAACAGTTTTTGTCTGGTGACAAATACGATGAAGAAGAACTTCATGCATCTGAGCCAGCACTTGCTGCTCCAGAAACTGACGTAGCTTACTTCCGTGAACTACTAAGCGGTGTTGTACTTAGCCACTCAGAGCTAGATTGCAAAATCCGTCCATACGTGTCTCGTCCAATGCAGGATCTAGACATGATGGAACTTGCTCTTCTTCGCCTTGCTATGTACGAGATGACTCGTCGCGAAGATGTTCCTTACAAAGTGGTAATCAATGAAGCGATTGAACTTGCAAAAGTATTCGCGGCAGAAGACAGCCACAAATTTGTGAATGGTGTGCTAGATAAAGCGGCGCCACACGTACGTAAGAAATAACGATTTCTTTATTAAAAAGGTCAGCACATGCTGACCTTTTTTGTATCAAAATCTTTTACATCAAAAAGAAAGTGAATTATGTCTGGTGAATTTAATCTTATCGACAAATACTTTGTTGGACGCCAAAGCCAGCGCAAAGACGTCCATCTAGCAGCGGGGGACGACTGTGCGTTAGTGAAAGCACCTGCGAATGTACAAATTGCTATTAGTACCGATACGCTGGTGGCAGGCACGCACTTTCTTTCTGATGCTAACCCTGCGTGGGTGGCGCACAAAGCATTAGCGTCAAACATCAGTGATTTAGCTGCAATGGGTGCAACACCTGCTTGGGTAAGCTTTGCGTTAACTATGCCAGACCCAGATGAAGCATGGCTTGCCCCTTTTTGTGATGCGTTTTTTGAGTTAGCTGATTACTTTGGTATTCAGCTTATTGGGGGCGATACGACCAAAGGTCCACTAAGCCTGACGCTTACGGTGCAAGGCTTTGTACCAGAGGGCAAAGCTTTGACTCGCTCTGGAGCAAAAGTCGGTGACTGGGTGTATGTGACAGGTAACCTTGGTGATGCCAAAGCTGGTCTGGATGTCGTTCTTGATAACACATTACGTACTCGAATAGCTGCCCCAGAGTTAGAGAAAGCACATTATCTCAGTACGCCACGCGTGTTGGCTGGGCAAGCATTAGTCGGCTTAGCGTCATCAGCAATTGATATTTCTGATGGCTTAATTTCTGATATCAAACATATTCTTAAGCGTTCTGATGTTGGAGTCAGTTTAGATGTGTCCCAACTGCCTATATCTTCAGAATTGGTTCAATTTTTAGATGATAAGGTAAGCGCACAGCAGTATGCTTTATCCAGTGGTGAAGAGTACGAATTGTGCTTTACTGTGCCTGAGCAGAACAACGGTTCATTGCAAAGTGCGTTGTCGCACGCTGGGTGTAAGTTTACGTGCATTGGCCAAATTCGACCAAAAGGTACGTTTGAGCTGCACGACAACAATCAACCTCTTGATTGGGAACTCAGTGGCTTTGACCACTTTAGATAATCTGAGCTAGGCTCTAGCCTAAGATTGAAACCAACTAGCAGTATAGGTTTAAGGAAATGACCAATCCCCTCTCTCTGATTTCATTAAAGAACCCGTGGCATCTTTTGGCAACGGGTTTTGGTAGCGGCTTATCACCAGTGGTTCCAGGAACTATGGGGACGTTGGCAGCTGTGCCGTTATTCTTGTTACTGGCGCAGTTACCCTTCCCACTGTATGTCGTATTAGTACTCATCTCTTGTGTTATTGGTATTAAGATCTGCCAAGTGACATCAGATGACATGGGGGTTCATGACCATGGCTCAATCGTGTGGGATGAGTTTGCAGGCTTTTGGATCACCATGAGCTTAGTACCAGCACTAAATATCCCAGTCACGGAATGGAAGTGGTTGCTGACTGGTTTTATTTTGTTCCGCTTCTTTGACATGGTAAAACCATGGCCAATTGGCTGGTTGGATAAACGTGTTCACGGTGGTTTGGGTATCATGATTGATGATATCGTGGCCGGTATCATGGCGGGTATCGCACTGTTCTTAGT
Organism: Vibrio sp. MOR3; assembly: GCF_001557775.1. Taxonomy (NCBI): domain Bacteria; kingdom Pseudomonadati; phylum Pseudomonadota; class Gammaproteobacteria; order Vibrionales; family Vibrionaceae; genus Vibrio; species Vibrio sp. MOR3. The sequence goes on from NZ_LNRD01000013.1 coordinate 45,404, forward strand.
GGCGAAATACGCAGGTTGGATGTAGTCATACCGCTTTAACAATCGACAGATAAATAAAAGGGATGCCATCATGGCATCCCTTTTTGGTGTTTACTTTTAGCGCTTGTTTGCGTTAACTTACTTCGCGAGATATTCGTTGATCGACTTCTCAATGCCCTTCGCGTCTAAGCCAAGTTCTTCATGAAGTTCGTCTTGTGTGCCTTGAGGAATAAAGCGATCAGGCAAGCCAAGATTTAGCACAGGCTTGATGATCTTATCTTGCATCATAAACTCAATCACACCCGCACCCGCACCGCCAGCAATTGCGTTTTCTTCTAGCGTGACTAATACATCGTGCTCAGACGCTAGCTGGCGAATCAATTCTTCATCAAGTGGTTTCACGAAGCGCATGTCTGCGACGGTTGCATCCAGATTTTCAGCCGCTTCTAGCGCGTTACCTAAGAAGGTGCCGAAGTTTAGAATCGCGACTTTTTCGCCTTTACGAAGCACACGGCCTTTACCAATCTCAAGTGCAGTAAATTCTGGCTCGATTTCTGTGCCCATGCCGCTGCCGCGAGGGTAGCGAACTGCACTTGGTCCAGTGTGTTTATGACCGGTGTACAGCATTTGACGACATTCGTTTTCATCACTTGGTGCCATGATCACCATGTTTGGGATACAACGCATGAAGCTAAGGTCGAACGCGCCTTGGTGAGTTTGACCATCTGCGCCAACCAGACCTGCACGGTCGATAGCGAACATGACAGGTAAATCCATGATCGCCACGTCGTGGATTAACTGATCGTAGCCACGCTGCAAGAAGGTTGAGTAGATAGCGACGATCGGGTGATCGCCGGCAATCGCCATGCCTGTTGCTAGCGTCACAGCATGCTGCTCTGCAATTGCAACATCAAAGTACTGTTCTGGGTACTCTTTCGAGAAACGAACCATGCCAGAGCCTTCACGCATCGCTGGCGTAATCGCCATTAGCTTAGGATCTTGCGCGGCCATATCACATAGGAAGTCACCAAAGATCTTAGAGAAGGTCGGTTTACCGCCACTGCTCTTCGGCAAACTGTTATGTGATGGGTCGAACTTTGGAACTCCATGGTAGCCGATAGGATCTTTTTCTGCTGGTTCATAACCTTTGCCTTTCTTGGTCATGATGTGCAGGAATTGAGGGCCTTTCAGTTCACGCATGTTTTTCAGCGTTTTGACTAACTCGTTAACATCGTGACCGTCGATAGGACCGATGTAGTTAAAACCAAGCTCTTCGAATAATGTGCCAGGAACAACCATGCCTTTAAGGTGCTCTTCTGTACGACGAACCAACTCTTTAATTGGAGGAACGCCAGACAGCACTTTCTTCCCGCCTTCACGGATAGAGGTGTATAAGCTACCAGAAAGGACTTTAGCAAGGTGGTTGTTCAATGCGCCAACGTTTTCTGAAATCGACATCTCGTTGTCGTTTAGAATCACTAGCATATCAGGATGAACGTCACCAGCATGGTTCATGGCCTCGAATGCCATACCTGCTGTGATTGCACCATCACCAATCACACTTACCACCTTTCGACCTTCATCTTCTTTTTGTGCACTGATCGCCATACCGAGCGCTGCACTGATAGAAGTCGATGAGTGGCCAACAGATAGCGTGTCGTATTCGCTCTCTTCACGCCATGGGAATGGGTGAAGGCCGCCTTTTTGGCGGATGGTTGGCATTTGGTCACGACGGCCAGTAAGAATTTTGTGTGGATAAGCCTGATGACCCACGTCCCAGATCAATTGATCCACTGGGGTGTTGTAAACATAATGCAGAGCAACGGTTAGCTCTACTGTGCCTAAGCCAGACGCTAAATGTCCGCTAGACTGACTCACTGAATTTAGCAGATACGTGCGTAATTCATCGCACAAAGTTGGCAATGTTTCTTTCGGAAGAAGACGCAACTCTTCCGGTGTATTTGCTAACGCCAGTGTTGGGTACTTTGAAATATCAAGAGTCATATAAATGCGCGCTTATAGTGTTAGTTCTTGCGCTCGATGACATATCGGGCGAACTCTTCGAGTAACTGAGTATTGTATGGGATTGCCTCCAATGCTTGAAGTGCTTCTTGCAACAGAGTGTGAGCTTTCTCCATTGCTCCCTCTAACCCCAGTAAAGATGGGTAAGTGCTCTTGTTTAGCTCTTGGTCTGAACCTTGAGGCTTACCCAATGTTTCTGTATCACTAATTATATCAAGAATATCGTCTTGAACCTGAAACGCCAGACCGATCGCTCTAGAGTAGCGCTCAAGGTGAGGCATAACGTCTAGGCCCTTATCGCCAGCGGCAAGTGCGCCTAGTTTTACGGCACAGTTAATCAGTGCACCAGTCTTATTGCGATGAATTTCTTCCAATTCTGCGAGAGACACTCGACGATTTTCTGCACCTAAGTCCAATGCTTGACCAACGCACATGCCATTCGCACCAGAACTTTGTGCAAGGGCTTGCACCATCTTTATACGGTGGCTTTCTGCGTTCGGATTCAGTTCGCCTTCTGCAAGGATCGTAAATGCGAGGGTTTGCAGTGCGTCACCGGTCAGAATGGCTGTCGCTTCATCAAATTTGATGTGGCAAGTCGGCTGTCCACGGCGCAGGTCGTCGTCATCCATAGCAGGTAGATCATCATGGATAAGAGAGTAGGCATGGATACACTCAATCGCAGAAGCCGGCGTATCTAGGTCTTCAGGTTCACAACCTAGCATTTGACCAGTGATGTAAACAAGGAAGGGACGAACACGTTTACCGCCGAGGAGTAGGCCGTATTTCATGGCTTGAATCAACGGCTGTTCTTGATGAGGTAATTGCTCAAGCCATTGATTTAACTGTTGGTTATTTCTTTGTTGATAAGACGTCAATGTCTCTTGCATCACATTGCTCACTACTGATTTATTATTCTGACTCAGGGTTGAAGTCACTCAGTGGTGCTTCATCATCTTCGCTTAGAAGAATGCTAACGCGATGTTCGGCGTCGCTCAGTTTCGTTTGACCAGCACGAGCGAGTGCAATGCCACGTTCAAATTTACGTAGAGCATCATCTAGAGCAAGGTCACCGTTCTCTAGTTGATCAACCAAGCTGTCTAGCTCATCGATGGTTGCTTCAAAGGTCATGTTTTCTGGTTTCTTAACCGCCATCTTTTATCTGCCTTAATCAAGCCTCTAATAGAATGCACGCAAGTTACCTTAGCCTAGTAACTTGGTCAAATTTAACCTTATATAATTGTCACAAATTTAGCGTTCAACGGGTCTGATGAGACGAAGACCATTAATAAGTTAAGGTATTAACGATCTTTTTGTGATGTATTAACCAAGATTTTTCTAAAAATTCTGCTCTAGTTGTCGATACAAGTAATAATTCGCCTGACTGGGCAATGTTTGAGTATAGCGTGAGGAGTGCTTTGTGGATTTAGCAACCCTAATAGGTTTGATTGGTGGTTTTGCATTCGTCATTATGGCGATGGTGCTTGGTGGCAGCATTGGCATGTTCGTAGACGTCACCTCAATCCTAATCGTCGTTGGTGGTTCAACGTTTGTAGTATTGATGAAGTTCACCATGGGGCAATTCTTCGGCGCGACCAAAATTGCGGGCAAAGCGTTCATGTTCAAATCGGACGAGCCAGAAGATCTGATTGCTAAGATCGTAGAAATGGCAGACGCAGCGCGTAAAGGTGGCTTCCTAGCATTGGAAGAGATGGAGATTAATAATAGCTTCATGCAAAAGGGCATCGACTTACTGGTGGATGGGCATGATGCGGATGTGGTGCGTGCTGCTTTGCAAAAAGACATTGCACTGACCGATGAGCGCCACTCGCAAGGCACGGGTGTTTTTCGAGCATTCGGTGATGTCGCTCCGGCAATGGGTATGATCGGTACCTTGGTTGGTTTGGTTGCCATGCTTTCAAATATGGATGATCCAAAAGCGATCGGTCCTGCGATGGCCGTTGCACTTTTAACCACTCTTTACGGTGCAATTCTTTCTAACATGGTGTTTTTCCCAATTGCGGACAAGCTTTCACTACGCCGTGATCAAGAAACACTCAACCGTCGTTTGATTATGGACGGTGTACTCGCAATTCAAGATGGTCAGAACCCACGTGTTATCGATAGCTATCTGAAGAACTACCTCAACGAGGGCAAACGCGTCCTTGAGATTGACGAGTAATCTGGAGGTCATCTAATGGATGAAGATAACAAATGTGATTGTCCGCCACCTGGCCTCCCCCAATGGATGGGGACGTTCGCTGACTTGATGTCCTTGTTGATGTGTTTCTTCGTATTGTTACTTTCGTTCTCGGAAATGGACGTACTGAAGTTCAAACAGATCGCTGGCTCTATGAAATTTGCTTTTGGTGTTCAGAACCAACTTGAGGTTAAGGACATACCTAAAGGCACCAGCATTATTGCGCAAGAGTTCAGACCAGGTCGCCCAGAGCCAACACCGATTGATGTCATCATGCAGCAGACCATGGACATCACTCAGCAGACGTTGGAGTTTCATGAAGGGGAATCTGACCGAGCTGGTGGCACTAAGCGTGACCAAGGGAAGTTAACCGGTGGTCAATCACCAGAAACGTCAACGCAAAACAACCAATCAGCGGAATCAGACATGCAACAACAGCAGTCTGAGCAAACCTCGCAAGAGATGGATACCTTGATGGAAAGTATCAAGAAAGCGTTGGAGCGTGAGATTGAGCAAGGGGCAATAGAGGTCGAAAACCTTGGGCAACAGATCGTGATTCGAATGCGAGAGAAAGGGGCATTCCCTGAAGGCTCTGCGTTCCTCCAGCCGAAGTTTAGACCGCTGGTGCGTCAGATTGCGGAATTGGTGAAAGATGTACCGGGCATCGTACGAGTTTCTGGCCATACGGATAACCAACCGTTGGATTCTGAGCTGTATCGCTCCAATTGGGACCTGTCGTCGCAACGAGCGGTATCGGTTGCTCAAGAAATGGAGAAAGTACGAGGCTTCTCGCATCAACGCTTACGCGTGCGTGGTATGGCGGACACTGAGCCATTGGCACCAAATGATTCGGATGCGAACCGAGCGCTTAATCGCCGCGTCGAAATCAGCATCATGCAAGGTGAACCACTCTACAGCGAAGAAGTGCCGGTAATTCAATAACCGAGTATTTATTCTTATACTAAAGCGAGCGTCAAGCTCGCTTTTTTTGTCATTCCATTTCGCTTGGGTGTATAATCTTGCGCCTTTAAAAGTGAGCTCAAAAGTTTGAGTGTGACATGCGTGATATTTTTACGTATGAACACCTAGTGCGGAGTATCACTCATTGTTGATTGCGAAACTAACCTGCGAACTAGACTATGAAATTTATTGTAAAGCCCCATCCAGAAATTTTTGTAAAAAGTGAATCTGTGCGTAAGCGCTTCACAAAGATTTTAGAGTGCAACATTCGTAACATCGTTAAGAGCCGTACGGAATCTGTCGCGGTATTCAACCGTCGTGATCACATTGAAGTGACCTCTGAGAGTGACGAGTTTCACGCTGAAGTTTTAGAAGTCCTGACTCATACCCCTGGTATCCACCACGTTCTTGAGGTGAAGCAAACTGAGTTCAAAGACTTGCACGATATTTACGAGCAAGTGTTGGAGTTAAGCGGTTCACTGATCGAAGGTAAGACTTTCGTCGTGCGTGCTAAACGCCGTGGTAAACATGATTTTACTTCTATTGAACTAGAGCGTTACGTAGGTGGTGGTCTTAACCAAGCGGTAGAAAGTGCTCGTGTTAAGCTAAGCAAGCCAGACGTAACGATTAACGTTGAAGTAACCAATGACAAGCTAAACCAAGTGTTGGCTCGTCACAAAGGCCTAGGCGGCTTCCCTCTAGGTACACAAGAAGACGTACTAAGTCTGATCTCTGGTGGTTTCGACTCTGGCGTTTCAAGTTACCTGCACATCAAGCGTGGTTCAAAAGTTCACTACTGTTTCTTTAACCTAGGTGGCCCAGCACACGAGATCGGCGTTAAGCAGGTTTCTCATTACCTATGGAACAAATACGGTTCTTCTGCAAAAGTTCGCTTCATCTCTGTTGATTTCGAACCAGTAGTTGCTGAAATCCTAGAAAAAGTCGACGACGGCCAAATGGGCGTGATCTTGAAGCGCATGTTCATGCGTGCCGCTGGTATGGTGGCAGAGAAGTTTAAGATCGAAGCATTGGTTACGGGTGAAGCTCTAGGCCAAGTATCAAGCCAAACACTGACTAACTTGCGTCATATCGATAATGTGACTGACACCCTGATTCTTCGTCCGCTTATCAACTGGGATAAAGAAGACATCATCAACCTAGCGCGTGACATCGGTACTGAAGACTTCGCTAAGACGATGCCTGAGTACTGTGGTGTTATCTCTAAGAAGCCAACAGTGAAAGCGGTAAAAGGCAGACTGAACGCGGAAGAAGAGAAGTTTGACTTTGCGATTCTTGAGCAAGTTGTGCAAGAAGCTCGCGTGATGGACATTCGCGATATCGCAAAAGAGTCTGAGCAAGCAGCACCAGAAGTAGAGCAGGTTCAAGCTGTAGAAGAGCACGCTATCGTTTTGGATATTCGTAGCCCTGAAGAGGAAGACGATAACCCACTAGAAATCGATGGTGTGGACGTTAAGCACATTCCATTCTATAAGCTGGGTACTCAGTTCGGAGACTTAGACCAATCTAAGACTTACCTTCTGTACTGTGACCGCGGTGTGATGAGCCGTCTACAGGCATTGTACTTGCAGGAGCAAGGTTTCAACAACGTGAAGGTTTACCGCCCATAGAATCGTTGTAAAACAGAAGATCACAAAAGCGCAAATTGAGAAATCAGTTTGCGCTTTTTTCGTTTTAGCGCGCGCAAAATGGAGTGTATTAAAGTGGTAGTATTGCGTTAAATCACACGTTTCGAAATTTGTATTGATATAACGATAGATAATCCGAAATGAGGATGAAAAGTGACGTTGATGCCAATTTTTTATAAAAGAAGAAATGTGGATGGTTTAGATAAAAAAACACCGCCTAATTAGGCGGTGCAAGAAATTTGACAGACAGGTCAAAATAAATACAGGAAGTATATGTTTTGTCACAGGGAGTGTGGACAAAACATCATGGTAGAATTCTACCGAACTCGAAATACGAGTTTGCAAACACAACATCGCAACAACGAAGCCAATTGATTCACAAATGGAATCAAGCCGTTCAGGCTCGTGTTGCGGGATGAAATATAGAATTTATCTGGCTGTTCGGCAACGGACATTTTATAATGTTTCAGATTAAAAAAACTAATCCTACTTGAGGTCCCATAATGTCTCGCAGATTGCCTCCGTTAAATTCGCTTCGCGTTTTTGAAGCGGCTGCTCGCCATCTTAGTTTTACCCGTGCTGCTGAAGAGTTGTTTGTTACTCAAGCCGCAGTGAGTCATCAAATTAAAGCGTTAGAAGAGTTCTTATCGCTGAAACTTTTCCGTCGTCGTAATCGTTCGTTATTACTGACGGAAGAAGGGCAAAGTTACTTTTTAGACATTAAAGATATCTTCACTTCCATTGCTGAAGCGACCGATAAGGTATTGGAACGTAGTGAAAAAGGTGCGTTAACCATCAGTTTGCCACCGAGTTTTGCCATCCAATGGCTAGTGCCTCGTTTAGCCGATTTTAACGCGCAAGAACCAGACATTGATGTGCGCATTAAAGCGGTGGATATGGATGAAGGTTCACTGACTGATGATGTTGATGTAGCTATCTATTATGGTCGTGGAAATTGGCCTGGTTTGCGTGCCGATAAACTCTACCAAGAGTTTTTGATCCCACTTTGTTCACCATCGTTACTTTTAGGTAACAAACCATTAGAATCTCTAAGTGACCTTAAATTACACACCTTGTTACACGATACTTCTCGTAAAGATTGGAAGCAGTTTGCTCGCCAACAAAATATCGAAGGTATCAACGTAAACCATGGTCCAATCTTCAGCCACTCAACCATGGTGTTGCAGGCGGCGGCGCATGGGCAAGGTGTTGCACTAGGAAACAACGTACTCGCTAAACCTGAAATGGAAGCAGGACGCTTGATTGCACCATTTGATGAGGTGCTGGTTTCTAAGAATGCCTTCTACGTGGTGTGTCACGAACAACAAGCGGATATGGGACGTATCGCGACGTTCAGGGATTGGATGTTGGCGACCGCACGAAAAGAACAAGAGGAAGTACTAGATGAGCCATTGGATAGCTGAAGGGCCTGAGAACGGACCACTTTTTATTTTTGCTCACGGTGCAGGTGCCGGTATGGAGCATGACTTCATGATTGCTGTAGCCAAAGGATTAGTTGAGCAAGGTATTCGTGTGGTGCGTTTTAATTTCCCTTATATGGTTAAGCGAGCAGAAGATGGTAAAAAACGTCCGCCAGATCGTGCGCCAAAGTTACTGGAAGCATATGAAGAAGTGATCACTCACTTTACTTCACAGCCTATTGTCATTGGTGGTAAATCGATGGGTGGCCGTATGTCGAGCCTGCTTGCAGACAATAACCTAGTAGCAGGCGTTGCGTGTCTGGGCTTTCCGTTCCATCCGCCAGGCAAACCTGAAAAGTACAAAGGTGAGCATCTCGCGACGATCAATAAGCCGACGCTTATTTTACAAGGGGAGCGAGATACCTTTGGCAAGCGAGAAGAATTCGATGGCTTTGCTCTTTCTGACCAAGTAACGGTGAGTTTCTTGCCCGATGGCGACCATGGCTTCAAGCCTCGTAAACGTTCCGGCTTTACGGAAGAAGGCAATATTGCCTTGACGGTAGAGCAATTAGCGACATTTATTAAAGAGGTATCCAATGAAAAGTAAGTGGTTACTTTCTTTTACAGGACTTTCTGGTTTAACTTCTGTTGCGCTAGGAGCGTTTGCTGCTCATGGTTTAAAAGCAACGCTCTCGCCTTATTTACTCGGTGTGTTTGAGACCGGTGTTTTGTACCAATTCATCCATACTTTGGCTATCGCGCTTTGTGCCATTTTGCTCGTACTAAATTTGGGACAAAAAGCACAAAAGTATTTTTTCATCGCGGCGATTTGCTTTATCATCGGCATCTTTTGTTTTAGCGGCAGTCTTTACGCGCTGGCGCTGACAGGTATCAAGTGGTTTGGACCAATCACCCCTATGGGAGGATTCTTGTTCATGATCGGTTGGTGTTTGTTCTTTTTTGCTGCGTTTAATATCAAAGAGGTCTCCAAGTGAAACAACTAATGCTCTATTGCCGTTCTGGCTTTGAGAAAGAGTGTGCTGGTGAAATTCAGGACAAAGCAACAAAACTTGAAGTGTATGGCTTCCCTCGTGTGAAGAAAAATTCAGGTTATGTTGTCTTCGAGTGTTACCAAGATGGAGACGCAGATAAGCTAGCGAAAGGTCTAGATTTCAGCGCATTGATTTTTGCTCGCCAAATGTTTGCCGTTGCTGCTGAATTTGAAGCTCTGCCAAGCGAAGACCGTATCAGTCCAATTCTTGCTGAACTGTCTGAAATGGAAGAATTCCCACGTTGTGGTGATCTACGTATTGAAACCCCAGACACCAACGAAGCGAAAGAGCTATTGAAGTTCTGCCGTAAGTTCACGGTACCAATGCGTCAAGCGATGCGTGGTAAAGGTCTGATGTGGAACAAAGACAATGCGAAGAAGCCTGTGTTGCATATTTGCTTTGTGGCTCCTGGTCATTGTTACGTAGGTTACTCATACCCAGGTAACAACTCTCAGTTCTTCATGGGCATTCCTCGTTTGAAGTTCCCTGCAGATGCACCAAGTCGTTCTACTTTGAAGCTAGAAGAAGCGTTCCACGTGTTTATTCCTCGCGAAGAGTGGGATGAGCGTTTAGCACCAGGCATGTGGGGCGTAGATCTCGGTGCGTGTCCAGGCGGTTGGACTTACCAATTGGGGAAGCGTTCGATGTTCGTTCACTGTGTCGATAACGGCATGATGGCAGACAGTCTAATGGAAACGGGACAAATTAAGCACCACATGGTGGATGGCTTTAAGTTTGAACCAGACCGCAAGAACGTGACTTGGATTGTATGTGACATGATTGAGAAGCCAGCACGCGTTGCTCACTTGATGGGACAGTGGTTACTGAAAGGTTGGGCAAAAGAAGCTATCTTCAACCTGAAACTGCCAATGAAAGGTCGCTACGACGAAGTACTGCAAGATTTGGAAAACCTAAAAATGTTCCTGATTGAGAACAAGGTGAAGTTCAAGCTGCAAGCTAAGCACCTGTACCACGACCGTGAAGAAATCACGATTCACATTCAGTGCCTATCGAACATTTCTCCGCATTAATCTACGCGTTGATATACGATAGAGTAGAAGCAAAAAAGCGCCGGCAATAGGCGCTTTTTTAGTGTTTGAAGTCGATTGCTATTCCGCTTTGTTTGGTCCGGTAAAGCGAATGTCTTGTAGGTTGAAACCTAGTTCAATATCGCATTTAAGTGCTGCTACGCGTTTACATAAGCGTGCCGACTCAATATGTTCATCAAACTTCTTACGATATTTCGGTACCAGTTCTTCGCTAGCGTAAGCGGCTTCAATGTCTTCGAATTGAGTTAAGATCTCTTTGGCTGCTTTAGGGCCAACACCCGGAATACCCGGAACTTGGCTTGAGCTGATTCCTGTCAAACCCCAATAATCCGCGAGCTGAGATGGTTTTACGCCAAACTCTTTTTCGATAAACGGTTCATCTAGCCAACGGTGTTGGAAGTAATCTCGGATCTGAAGAGTCGGGGAGAGCAGTTGGCAGTAGCCTTTATCGGTCGAGACAATCGTGACCTTTTCGCCGTGGCTCGCCACTTTAGTTGCCAGTGTTGCGACTAAATCATCGGCCTCATCGCCTTCAGACAATAGTGAATCAATGCCTTCTTCCCACCAAGCTTGTTGGATGGCATCCAATCCCTGCATTAGCGGCTCTGGCATAGGCTTACGATTTTGCTTGTAGTTCGGAAGAATTTCAGCGCGCCAGCCTCTATCTTGTTCATGATGATCAAACACCGCGATGATGTGCGTAGGTTGAGCTTCAGAAAGGATGCGAGTTAGCGTTCGTCCTGTCGTCGTGATAGTTCTTGCTATGTCGGTCGGATCGGGTTGTGCAGAGTGCACGCGACGAATCAGGTTTAGGGCATCAATAATAACAAGATGAATAGACATAATGACTTAGCAATAAAAAAGGGGCGTAATGCCCCTAGTGTAACCAAAGCTGAGTTATCTATCGACCACCATTTTCCTGATGGGCAATTCGGTAACATGGCTCATAGGCCGTTCCGCCTGGTAGTTTCATGCGGTGTTGTTCAACAAAGTCTTTCAGTAACTTATCCAGCTTCTTCATTAGCACGGGATCGCCGTTGATGGTAAATGGACCATGACGTTCGATTTCTTGAATGCCTTCTGCTTTTACGTTACCCGCAACAATGCCAGAGAAAGCCTGACGTAAGCTCGCAGCCAGTACCTGTGGTTGTTGGTTCAAGTGCAAATCTAGGCTTGCCATCGCATCGTGAGTTGGCTCAAAAGGCAATTGGAATTCTGGTTCGATCTTCATTGACCAGTTAAAGCTGTAGGCATCGCCTTTTTCTTTGCGGTGTTGACGAACATCTTCCATCGAACGCTTCATGATACGAGCGACTTCGGCCGGATCATCAATAACGATTTGATAGTGTTTCTGGCCTTCTTCACCCAGCGTATCTGCAATGAAAGCATCGATTGAGCGGAAGTAAGCTTCGCTTTCTTTTGGACCCGTTAGCACGATTGGCATTGGTTGGTCGGCGTTATCTGGGTGCATCATGATGCCCAAGATGTACAGCAACTCTTCTGCCGTACCCGGACCACCAGGGAAGATCACTATGCCGTGCGCCATACGTACAAAGGCTTCGAGACGCTTCTCGATGTCTGGCATGATCACCAGTTCATTCACGATAGGGTTTGGTGGCTCTGCAGCAATGATTGAAGGCTCTGTCAAACCAAGGTAGCGCTGCTCAGTGTAACGCTGTTTGGCGTGACCAATCGCTGCCCCTTTCATTGGTCCTTCCATTGCACCAGGGCCACAGCCTGTACAGATGTTCAGCTCACGAAGTCCAAGCTCGTTACCTACTTCGCGAGTGTATTGGTATTCGGTTGCATTGATTGAGTGGCCACCCCAACACACGACAAGATTTGGCTCGATGCCCGGAGTTAGGGCGCCCGCATTGCGCAGAATGCCAAATACAAGGTTGGTAATGTGCGTAGCATTGGTGAGATTAAGGCGTTGGTTGTCCGCCAAGTGCATGTTCACGTACACGATGTCACGTAGAACAGAGAATAGATGCTCTTGAATACCTTTAATGATTTCGCCATCGACAAATGCATGCTCAGGCGGATTTGCCAATTCAAGCTTGATGCCGCGCTCACGTCTAACCACGTTCACATCGAATGAAAGGTATTTGTCTAATAGCTCTTTTGAGTTATCGGTGTGGCTGCCGGAGTTGAGGACCGCGAGCGTGCAGTTACGATAGAGTTGGTATAACTCACTCGATGCGGTTTTCTTAAGACGTTCAACTTCCAGTTGGGATAGCAAATCCATGCTACCTGCGGGGCTTATATGGGTAATCATAAGGCCTCCTTGCTAATGCATTCTTTTGAGGGAAGAAACCAACTCACCTGTCAGTTTATACGTATCGTTTTACTCAGTGGTTGGCAGACTTTGTTTTATAGCGTTTAAACAGCTTAGCAGACTGATCAGGGAGAAACGTGATAACTCGTTGAAAATTTGAGGCAATATGACAAAACAGCACGTAAAAAGCGTTTGTTTGGTTGTTTTTTGAACGCTTTTTAGTTCCAGTTCACCTGACTGTTACCACGCTGCTTGGCATCTCTTAGCATGTTACCAAGACGATCTAAGACGTACTCAGGGTTGTCTGCTTCTTTGAAGGAAGTGGAAACCGCCGTCAGCGTAATCATGATGTTTTGTTCGCGGAACTTGAATGGCAACTTACTGATATCACGCTGAATGTGCTTCATCAATTCAAGCGTGTATTCTTCCGATTGCTCAGGGATAAGCATGATGAACTCTTCACCGCCAAATCGAGCGACGGTTTCGGTATCGGCGATGCGCTTGCTCATGGTGCGAGCAATAATCTTCAATGCTTTGTCGCCAGCAGTGTAGCCATAGCTGTCGTTAACGGCTTTGAAGTTATCGACATCAAACAGTACAACACGAAGGTTTTGTTGTGAGCGAATCCAACGACGATATTCTAACTCTAAACGATCATTAAAAGCCGCGCGGTTATATACCTTGGTCAATGGGTCTAGCAGCATGCGCTGTGCTTGATCTTCCAAGCGACGACGATAATCTTGCGTTGATTCAAAGACGGCTTCAAGCTGGTTTTTGCTGTAGCTTAAGCGTTCTTGAAGGGCTTGTTCGCGCTCTTCGGTCATTCTTAAGCGCTCAGTCAAAGAGGCCATCTTGGCCAGCAATGGTGATACTTCACCTTTCAACTCTTCGAGATCTTGTGCATGTTCCAGAGATTCTTGGCTGCGTTCCACCAAGGTAGTCATCTCTGAATTCAATTCTTGGCGATGTTCGAAGTAGGTTTGATGCTGATCGACGTTCTGATGAACGGTTTTCAGATTGCTTGAAAGCGAAGTATTGAGTTGCTCTAGGAACTGTTCTGATGATTTACGCTCGTACTTAGTGGCTTCGACGACCAGTTTAAGCGTATTTAACGTCAGCTCAATCAGTGACTCAGCGTTCACACCCAAAAGCAGTTTGGCACGGATATCCAACAATTGATCACCCGATTCGCCTTCAAAGTCGAGCTCGGTAATCGTGTGCTGGAGGTCGCTGGCTAAACATTCCAGTTGTGATTTATCTGGCCCGTTTTCTAGCTCGCCAAGGTTAAGGCGTGAGTTGGATGTGATGATCTTGAGCGCACGCTCATAAATGCTCAGTAGCTTGGTTGCTTGGTCAACTTTTTTACCCGCATGAACTTCAGAAAAGCTCATGAGATTTCGCAGTTCGCGTTTTAGCTGCGCAGGCAAACCTGTGATGCGCTGAAGCGTCTCACCACTGTGTTTGATTTGTTCGTCGAGATAGCCGTTTTGTTTTTCCATCGCCTTAGACTGCTGTTTGAGCATTCTTTCTAGCACTGCTAAACGAGGGATCAGCGCGCTGACATCTTTTTGATGTTCGAGTTCTTGCTGAATTTCGAGCAGGTAGTTGGTTACTTGAGAGTTTGAACCCTGACAAGCAGAAGACAATGATGCCACAACTCGCTTCAGAACTTGCTGCTCACGTTTAAATTTGAGCGAAGTATCACGATGAGTCAGCCTGAGTTGGTCAAGTTGACAACTCAGCTGATGAAGCTGCGACTGAATATCGGATTCCAAGATTCCCATGAAGTGACTACGGTTAAGTCCATGTACTACTGACGATTATTTGATAATAACAAAAAACTTTATAGCGTCATCACTGATTATGCTCAACCGTTGGTTAATTATCCGTTTTTTAATATTTTTTTGATGTCGTCCTCATTCTTGTACGAAGAATGAATCTTTATTAGCCCTTGGTTGATGGCATGTTGGCAAGCGGTTCTTATGTTACCGGTTGCAAAGCTTGCGGCGGGCGCGTTATCAATCGCCTTCAAGAACACCCAATGGCTGTGTTTATCTTTTAAGCTGACCTCACGGGCAATGTGCGTAGCGAGCAATAATAAGTCGAGCAGTTCTTCATCATTAATGGCGGTGTAGGCACGTGGCAAGAATGGGTAATCACTGATACCCATACGAATCGTGCGATTCACATGGTGTTTGGCCGCAAACTCATCCACCCAACTTTGGAATTTGTTGAATGTGGCTTCCGCAGAAGCATCGCGATCAGCATTGGGTTCGATGTACAGTAAGTTTGCATCTGAGAAGTGGTACAAACGTGTTGGTTTCTGGATACGTTCTGCCAAGAACTCACCAAAAGCCCGCTCTAGTTCCAAACCAGCTTTGTAGCCGTGTTGTACGTACATACTTCGTAAGAATGGTAAGTCGATCATCACAAAGCGTAGGCGGTCGTTGAGGGGTTCGTGGATCAGTTCGCCCATTTGCCATTGTTCAAACGTATCGCTCGATTTCTTCAACGAACGCGACAGTTTCACGTTCAACATACGTAAGTTACGTAGACGCGAACGCGAGTGGGTGAAGAGATCATTACGTAGCTTGTCGATTTGTGATGTTTGACGCTGCATGATCACACCACGACGCATGATGAATAAGAACATCACCAGGACAGTAATGAACAGGGCGAATGAAATCTTTTGGAACTTGCGATGTTCCATCTCAACTTGTGCAAGCTTGTCCGCTTGGCCGACATAATGAATGCTTTGTTCGGCAAACTCTTTTTGCTGGCGAAAGGCATCCTCACTGATTTGGTTAAGTTGCTTTTGCTCTAATCGCACAAGACTGGTGTACTTTTTGTAGGCTTGTAACGACAGTTGGTATTCGCCTGCTTGCTCATACCCCAAGCCCAGTAGGCGGTAAGACTGCTGTTTGATAAAGCCTGTATCGTCCGGTGCCTTCTCGATCAGGTCGAGTGCTTTTTTCGCATTATTTATGACATTTTTACTTTCATTTTGGTGGTAAGCCAATCCCGATTGCAGTAATGCCGCTTTCGCTTCTAGTTGTGGTAGGTCTGCGTATGCAAGCAAATCCATAGAGCGGTCAAGGTACTGCTCTGCTAATGCGTAGTTATAAAGCTGGAGATAGGTTGCCGCTAAGCTCAAACGGATCTTGATAATGCGGTTGATATTCTTACTTGTGCTGTCATGATCCAGTACGTTGAAGTAGTGCACTAAAGCTAGATTAAATTTGCCTTGGTAGAAATAGATGTCACCCATTTGCTCTAGCACGTCGGCCAAAATCGGTGAGCTTGGGTAGCTATCGTAAAAGTCTGCGGCCTGAGAGAGGTACTCGATCGCTTTGTCATACACGCGGCGTTCTTGAAACAGGCGCGCCAATAAACGATTTACTTTTGCTAAGCGTGCACCGCTGTCGCTCTCGATTGACTGCCAATAGCCGTACAGCAGTTCAGAAAGGGCGAGGTTGTACTTTTTATCATTGAGATAAAATTCGCCTACGGCGGTGTGGTAATCAATTAAAATCAGGTCCGAGCGGTTATCTTTCAGCATGGTTTTAGCTTGTGCGTATAAACGGTCGGCGTTAACGCTATCACCACTGTTTGCTGCCAGTAGCGCACGCTGCATCACCAAGCGATAATGCACGCTGTCGGTGCGTTGCAATACAGGGTTGGCGTCTTCAATCTGTTTTTCGATTTGATCGAGTTTTTCTTCTGCGGCTGCGTAGTTTTTGTCATACATCCAAATCATTTGGTTGCGCATGAGCTGCACGTCCAGATTCATGTATGGCAATTGGTATTCTTTGGCAAGACGTTCGGCTTCATCAAGGTTATTGATCGCAGAACGAATGTTCCCCATGGTGTAATCGGCTTGGGCGATGATCTTGTGTGCTTCGATGGTACTGCTTGGCGTGCGGATACTGCGATCGGTCTCTTCACGAGACATAGCAGACGGGCTTCCGTTCTCTTGACGCTCTGTCAGCTCGCGTTGCAATAGGTAGTTTTTGGCCGCTTGTTTGGCTTGTGAAGGCTCAATCTCAGCAAGTTGTTGAGCTTCATTAAGTAAAGCGGAAGATAAAATGGTCGCGTGAAGTGGCTGTGCTAGTAATAAGCAAAGAAAGCCAATCAGCCTAAATAGACGCGAACTGTCCCAAAACATCCTTTTCGTTCCCTCGAACTGTGTCGTAAATTACGTATTTTTGAATAAACAATAGTAGAGAAAAACGCCCAGCAATCCAACAGATAGCTGAGCGTTTTTGAGTATTTAAACAATTAGTTTTTGAGTGTGGAACTCAAGCACTTTTGATTCTCTACTCAGATTACTGACGCGCCATGCGGTTATTGTGCGCGGGCTTGTCTTGTTCCGTTGAACGGTAAGGGTTGATATCCAAACCACCACGACGTGTGTAACGTGCAAATACCGTCAGTTTTGTTGGCTGGCAGTACTTCATCAAGTCAGTGAAAATGCGCTCAACACATTGCTCGTGGAACTCGTTGTGCTCACGGAATGAAACGAGGTAACGAAGCAACTTCTCACGATCAAGCTTGGCGCCTTGGTAGCGAATTTCTACGCTGCCCCAGTCTGGTTGGTTGGTGATCAAACAGTTCGATTTTAGTAGATGGCTGTGAAGAATTTCTTCTACTTGCTCATCACCAGCAGCTCCTTCAAGCAGTGCAGCATCAAAATCGTAGCTGGTGATTTCGATGTCTTGAGCGTCAATACACTCGCCTTCCATCGTCACGATAGGTTGGTTGGTGTAATAAGTTACTGGGTTTACTTCCACAAGTACTTGCTCACCTGCGCATGCCGATAGGTCTTGCGTCAAACGCTCAGTCACTTCTTCCCAAGTAGCGAAACGCGTTTGGTTGTAGCTGTTTAAGTATAGTTTGAACGACTTTGACTCAATCAAGTTTGCGCTGGTTGCTGGAATGTACACTTCGCCAACCGCAACTTGAGGCAAGCCTTTGCTGTTTAGCCAAGATAGCTCGTACAGCGTCCAAATGTCGTGGCCCATAAACGGGAGGCTGTCGCCAAGTTCAAGGTCGTCACGGTTTAAGCTGCGAGGAACAGGTTGCAGCAAGCTCGCGTCGTATTGGTTTGCGTACTCGGTCTTTTTACCCAGAGTCAGGCCAGCAAGCTCTTTAGCGTCAGAATATTTGCTCATACTTTGTGGTCGTTTTCGATTAGAATGGCGAGAATTTTACTGAATCCGCTGATTAATTGCCATCCGGCAGATACCGCAACCTGATAAAAACAAACCAGGAGACCTTCATGACCCAAACCGTTCCTCAGGCTCTACAGGATTTTAGCCTGCGCTACCAACAAGCTTGGCAAGACAAACACAACGAACTGCCACGCAGTGAAGAGCTTGCTGATCTTGTTTCTCCATGTGTAGAAGAGAAACGCGATGAGGTCGTTTTGTGGAAATCGGTTCCACGTGATGAGATGGCAGACTTCACCAACGTTGAGAATGCAATTGAATTGACGTTGCATGAAGACATTAAGCTTTTCTATGGTTCGCAATACAGTGCTGATATGGACGCGACTTGGCAAGGCAATGAACTGACACTGCTGCAAGTTTGGAGTGACGATGACTTTACTCGTCTGCAAGAGAACATTCTTGGTCACCTGGTGACTCAGCGTCGTTTAAAACTAAAGCCGACGGTATTTATTGCAGCGACTGATGCCGAGCTGGATGTGATTTCAATCTGTAACTTAACGGGTAATGTGATTCTTGAGCGCTTGGGTTCTGATAAACGTGACGTATTGGCTGAAACACTGACCGAGTTTCTAAGCAAACTTGAGGCAGCGGTGTAAGCATGTACGTTGTTGAGTTGCAGTTTGAGTGTTTTGATAACACTACCGTAAGCGCCGTAGATAAAGCGATTAATGGTCTGATGGACGCACTGCGTTACAACGGACAAGTTCTGGGTCGTGAATTTCCTATCGTAATGGGTGATGGCGAGTTTTATGTTCGCGTCGTTTGCCCAGAGCAAGACAGTTTGCATCCTCGCTACCATTCTGATTTCGTCAAAGTGTGCATGAATCGTTTGTCGGAAGCGTCGTTGCTTGCGCCGAAAATGCGCATGTTGGGTCGTGATTTGAATTCAGAAGAAGCGGCTGAAGAAGAGACTCCAAGTTGGCAAGTACTTTACACCACTTACGTGCATACCTGCTCTCCACTGCGCAGTGGTGAGACGCTGTTGCCAATTCCACTTTACCGTAATGGGGCAACACTGAATGGTGACCATAAAGCGGTGGTGAAATGGCAAACCGAATGGCAAGCGTGTGATGAAATCCAAATGGCGGGTGGTTGCCGCGCTGAACACGCTGCGCTGCATGAAATTTGCGACTCAGACAGTGTGTTGTTCCGCCGTGGTTGGGATTTGCGTGGCCGTATTGAATACATCACCAAGATTCCAACGTACTACTACCAATACCGCGTCGGTGGTGAGTCACTTGAAGCGGAAAAAGCGCGCAAGTGTCCAAAATGTGGTGGTGACTGGTTACTCGACGAACCGCTGCACGACATTTTCTACTTTAAGTGTGACGATTGCCGAATTGTCTCCAACATCTCTTGGGACCACATCAAGTAGTCTATTCTTTAAAGCTGGCGTCTATGCCAGCTTTTTTCTATCGATATAAATGAATCAAACCTGATCAGTAAAATTATCTATTATTGATTTTATCAATATATTGATTCAAAAAGCATTTTCACTGACCATTCCTCTCACCCCCTTGATTGTGATCTTTGTTCATATTCAAAGAAAAATGTAACTTAGTTGCATGCTTTATAAGCATTGAAACGTTTGCTTCTCAAAAAATTAAAATAACATCCATATCCTTTTTAAGGTTTTGGGAAGAGGGCCCCTTCCGAAAATATATATAAAAAAATAATCTGGAAGGAATTGTGATGACATTATTTAAACGAAGCCTCGTCTGTATTGCTGTTGTCGGCCTGATGGCTGGCTGTAATGACGACGATACGAAATACGTAGAAGTTCCATCGGACTACAGCCCTGTAGTCGCAGAAGGCAAAACACTGACTAACACGCCTGATGTGGTTGTGAAAGGTGAAGCGACACAAGCGGATGAAGTCACCATCGCTATTGCGGCGACATCTGACCTACATGGTCGTTTATTCGGTTTTGACTATGCATTGAATGCGGAAGATGACGACGCTGGTATTACGCGAATTGCGACTCTGCTTGCTGACCAAAAAGCGGCGCACCCAAATATGATCCTGATTGATATCGGTGATACGGTTCAGGGCAACTCCGCGCAGCTATTCAACGATGATCCAACTCATCCAGTAGTCGAGAGTATGAACTCTCTTGGTTTTGATGTTTGGGTACCTGGCAACCATGAATTCAACTTTGAGCGTTCGTTTGTCGATCGCAACCTCGATCATTTTAATGGTGCGGTACTGTCTTCAAACATCAAATGGGAAAGCAACGATGTGAACTACATTCGTGCGTTCCAAATGTTTGAAGTGGAAGGCGTGAAAGTGGCGATCGTTGGTCTAACGCCATCGAACGTCCCGAACTGGGAAGCGTCTGCGCCGGATCACTTCAAGGGTTTGAAGTTTGAGAACGAATTGGATGCCACTAAAGAAGCGGTTGACCAACTGGTGTCTAAATACAATCCAGACGTGATTGTTGGTGCACTTCACCTTGGTCGCCAAGAAGATGGTGGTGTGGGTGTTTACGAAATCGCGTCAGCAATGGCGGATAAATTCGATGTCATCTTAGCGGGTCACGAACACGCGAACTACATCGAGCAAGTGAATGCTGATGGCACGGTTACCCCAATCAGCAAATCAACATCAGAAATCGGCGGTGAAAATACGTTGATTGAAGACAAAACCAAGTCTGGTGAATACAACCAAGACAACCGCGTGCAAAGCGTCAAAATCATTGAGCCGGGCAAGTGGGGGGCTTACCTTGCGAAAGCTGAGATTCAACTGAAGAAAGTTGATGATAAGTGGACAATGGAAGACACCACATTGACCAACATCGGTACGAAGAAAGTGGAACAAGAGCAAGCGCTGCAAGCGAAATTCCAATACGTGCATGATATCTCGGTTGAAGACGCAACTCGTGAGCTTGGTCGTGTAACGGGTGACTTCACACCAAGCGCAACTGGCTTCCCAGATGAAGCGACAGCGACGGATTACAACTACACCGCGGAGCGTCTGTACTCGACGATTCACCTTGCGAAAGTCGTTGATACACCGTTGATGGACGTGATTAACCAAATCCAAATGCAGAAAATCGAAGATGCTGTCGGTGAAGGTAATGGTGCGGTTGTGTCTGCTGCGTCGTTGTTCTCTGATCAATCTAACCTGATCGATGGTGAAGTGTACACCAAAGGTAAATCGACCAACTTGTACAAGTACGACAACACCTTACTTGGCGTTGAGATGACAGGTGCGAACCTAAAACGCTTCATTGAGTGGTCATACTCTTACTTCAACCAGTATCAACCGGGTGACATCACGGTGTCGTTTAAGAAAGGCGCGCCAGCTTACCTATACGACCAATTTGATGGTGACATCGAGTTCACTGTGGATCTAAGCAAACCGTCGTTAGAGTTGGATGAAAACAACGCCGTAACGAATGAAGGTAGCCGCGTGAATATCACCAGCATTGGTGGCGAGCAGTTCGATCCAAATGCGACTTACAAAGTGGCGATGAACAGCTACCGCTTTGGTTCGCAAATCCAGAAGTTTGGTTGGGCGAGCAAAGACGATGTGTTCTATGACTCAGTGAATGAACAAGTGTACGCAATTCGCGACATGCTGACGGAGTATGTTGAAGAGAACAAAGGTATCAACGTGGCAGATTTCAGTGGCAGCGTGGGTAACTGGTCATTCACTCAATATCTACCAAGTGGTGATATCACGACACTGCGTGGGGGCGAAGGCAAAGCGCTGTGGGATCAATTGAAGAACATGGAAATCTGTGTCTCGATTGACTTGGAAAACCCAAAGTACCCAGCGATTGTTAAGTCTGTGAACATCAATGATTCGTCGAGCTACTTTGATAACCCTAACAAAGACGCGGCGACCCTTGATGAGAAAGTCGCAGGTTGTAACCCAACTCATTAATCCTGCATGTGGGCGCGGTAATCTTTACTGCGCCTAATTTTACTCACTAGAGGCAAAGCCCGTTTAGTGAGTGATGTAGAAGAGTGCTTCATGATCAAAAGAATCTATAACCGATGGGGTTTCACCCTACTGATTACCCTTATCTCCACGCTTATCTTCCAGTTTTCTTCTTCGTGGAGTGAAGATTTCCGTCCTAAATCTCGTCAGCAACAAGAGTTTGTTGAAGCGACCGTCACGCGTTCGATCTCAAACCATGTTGCGCCAGATCCGCTCGTGCCGGATGTGATGACAGGTAAGCAAGTCTTCATGGCAAAAATCCTTGAGGGAGAGAGTGAAGGTTTAGAGGTGGAAGTCACCAATCCTCTTAGTCGCCAGCACAACGTGTATGTCAGTGAAGGCGATACCTTCATCATGATGATTCGTGAAACCACCAATGGCACCGTCTATTGGGCGTATAACCACAAACGATCAGACGCGATTTACCTGATGCTTGCGCTGTTTTGCGCGCTGCTGCTGAGCTTTGGCAAGAAAGAGGGCATCAACTCAATGGTTGCTCTTTATTTCACTGCTGCCTTGATCGTTGGCGTGTTGGTGCCGAGTATTTTTGCGGGTTGGAATCCGATGTTGGTCAGCATCTTATTGATGGTGGTGATCATCGTGGTCAGCTTTATTCTCGTTTCTGGCTATAACCGTAAGAGTTTATGTGCCATGGGCGGCACGTTATTGGGCGTGATCGCCGCAGGTGTAATGGCGCAGTGGTTTGGTGAAATGGCGCACTTGTCGGGCATTTACCTCGACAAAGGCGAAGACGTTATTTATCTAACGTCGGTGAAGATGGGCATTCGCTGGTTGATGTTCGTGACGATTGTCGTTGCTGCGCTTGGCGCTGTTATGGACGTTGCGATTTCGATTGCATCGGCGTACGCGGAGCTGCAACAAACTGATCCGAAACTCAAGCCAAAGCAGTTGGTTAGAGCATCGATGAACATTGGTCGAGACATCATGGGAACCATGACTAACACCTTGATCTTGGCGTTTGCTGGCGGCTCATTGACGACCATCATGATGGTGTGGGGGCTTAACATGCCAGCGAGCCAGTTTATGAACATGCCGCTGGTGGGACTTGCGGTGGTGAATGCGTTAGCGGGCAGTGTAGGCATTGTGCTTACTATCCCTTTTACTGCATTTTTAGCGCCTTATGTGTTTAAACATCCGCAAGTGGATACGCAGCCAGAACAGGAGAAAAAGAAGGTTGAGCAAGACGAAATTCAGCTGTTTTAACGATATAAAACCGCAATGAAAACAAATGCAAAAAGGGCGCTCCGATGAGCGCCCTTTTTAAGTTTCAAGTGTTGTAGAAAGAGGGGATTACCAACCTTTAACTACGCCACCTTTGAAGATGTCTTTCGCTGCTTCGTAAACTTCATCAGTTTGGTATGCTTTCACGAAGTTTTGTACGTTAGCGGCTTGAACATTGTCTTCACGAGCAACGATTAGGTTTACGTATGGAGACTCTTTGTCTTCTACGAAGATACCATCACGCTCAGGTGTTAGGTCGATTGAGCTTGCGTAAGTCGTGTTGATGATAGAAACCGCTACGTCATCAAGAGAACGTGGAAGTTGTGCTGCATCTAGCTCCACGATAGTGATGTTTTTCGGGTTACCAACGATGTCACGTACTGTTGCTTGTAGACCAACGCCATCACGCAGTTCTATCAGACCTTGTTGTTCAAGAAGTAGAAGAGAACGACCAAGGTTTGTTGGATCGTTTGGTACTGCGATACGAGCGCCATCTTCGATCTCATCAACCGATTTAACTTGCTTAGAGTAACCCGCAATTGGGTATACGAAAGAGTTACCAGCCGTTACTAGCTTGTAGCCACGGTCAGTTACTTGCTGGTCTAGGTATGGCTTGTGTTGGAACGCGTTTGCGTCGATTGAGCCATCATCTAGCGCAGCGTTTGGTGTAACGTAATCAGTGAACGTCACCAACTCAACATCCAAGTTGTATTTCTCTTTCGCAACTTTTGCTGCTACTTCAGCAACTTGAGCCTCTGCGCCCGCCATTACGCCAACTTTTACTTTGTTTGCGTCGACTTCTTTATCACCACAACCTGCTAGAACAAGTGCAGAAGCGGCAGTGGCTACAGTCAAAAGACTCTTAAGGCTAAATTTCATCTTTATCTCCTTATAATTGGTATTTTCAATTCTTATCTGTGGTCTACACGGCGTACGATTGCATCACCGATAGACTGAATAATTTGTACTAACACAATTAGCATCACGACTGTCACGGCCATGATAACGACATCATAACGGTGGAAGCCATAACGGATGGCTACGTCACCAAGACCGCCGCCGCCTACCGTCCCCGCCATTGCTGAATAGCTTACTAGTGTTACTAGGGTAATGGTCACTGAGTTAACAATAGTCGGCATTGCTTCAGGAAGCAGAACTTTTGTGATGATTTGAGTTGGGGTTGCGCCCATAGACTGAGCTGCTTCCACTAGGCCTGTCGGCACTTCCAGTAAAGCACCCTCGATCAGACGTGCCACAAATGGGATTGCACCAATCGTGAGTGGAACAATCGCTGCCGTTGTACCAATAAACGTACCGACAAGCAGCTTGGTTACTGGAATAATCGCAACCATCAATACTAGGAAAGGCACTGAACGGCCAATGTTGACTATCGCACCAAGAACGCCATTTAGCTTGGTGTTTTCAAGCAAGCCACCTTTTTTAGTGGTATGCAGAATCACACCAAGAGGGATGCCAACCGCGAAACCAACGATGCCAGCAACTGCCACCATGTAAAAGGTTTCCCACGTTGCGCCCAAAAGTAGGTTGCTGTTTAAGCTCAGCCATTCAGAAATCGTATTAAAGGACATAGCCAAGTACCTCTACTTTCACGTTGTGCTCACGCAGGAATTCAATTGCTGCGTTATCATCTTCTTCGCTACCAAACAGTTCTGCGACCATCATGCCGAACTTCACGCCGCCAGCGTAGTCCAGATCGGAACTTAGGATGCTCACGTCGATGTTGTACTTACGAGCGATTTGCGTCATCAGAGGGGCATCCACGGTTGCACCAGTAAATTCTAGGCGAACCAACGGGTAGCTGTTTTCTACGCGCGTAGTTTGTAAGCGAGCTTGGTAATCTTCTGGAATAGAAAGATCCAAAGTAGAGCGAATGAACTCGTGTGCCAGTGCTGTCTTCGGATGAGCGAAGATTTCACCAACGGTGCCTTTTTCCACAAGTTCACCATCACCAATGATCGCCACTTCGTGACAGATGCTCTTAACCACTTCCATTTCGTGAGTGATAAGCAGAATCGTGATATCCAGTTTGCGGTTGATTTCTTTTAGAAGTTCTAGGATTGACTGCGTCGTTGCAGGGTCGAGTGCGCTGGTCGCTTCGTCACACAACAAAACATTTGGATCAGAAGACAGAGCACGTGCAATCGCCACACGCTGCTTTTGACCTCCACTTAGGTTTGCTGGGTAGCTTTCGTGCTTGTCAGAAAGGCCAACAAGTTTAAGCAACTCAGTCACTTTTGTTGTGATTTGCGATTTGTCTTTGCCTGCTAGCTCAAGAGGGAGTGCGACATTATCAAAAACGGTGCGAGACGATAGCAGGTTAAAGTGTTGGAAGATCATCCCGATGTTGCGGCGGGTTTCTCCCAGTTGTTTCTTGTTGAGTTTGGTCAGGTCTACGCCATCAACAATGATGGAGCCTGATGTTGGGGCTTCCAGCATATTCACGCAACGGATCAGAGTACTTTTACCCGCGCCCGATGAGCCGATAACACCAAAGATGGTGCCCTTCGCGATATTTAAGTTAATGTCCTTAAGGGCAAGAATTTCCTTACTGCCTTGGTAGAACACTTTATTGACGTTTTTAATTTCTATCATGTTTCAACCTGCACAGAGATACTGGGAACTTCGCTGTTAAAAACGGCTTTTAACAGGAGTAAATTTTGAACTCTATCTCAATTCTCAGTTGATGCTATGGGTTAAGCAGTAGTAAGTCAATAGATATTTTTACGTCTAGACGTCTAAAAGTATGGATGTTTTGTTAGGAAATAAAGCAAGAAGATGTTCGGCGGAACGGGATATAAAAGAGGGATATTCAAGATTTACCGATTCTCGGGTGACAAATCAACTGTTTTGTCACTTCCTCATACCAATTAGATAGTGTGAGTGCTTATAAGGTATGTAATAATCTGATGAAACCGAGTAAATAGAGAAATACGTTTTGGCAAAACCTGCTGTTTTTATCGATCGTGACGGCGTGATCAACGTTGACCATGGCTACGTTCATGACGAACATGATTTTGAGTACATTGACGGTGTCTTTGAAGCGACGAAAGCGCTGAAAGATAAAGGCTACCTGTTGGTGCTTGTGACCAATCAATCAGGCATTGCACGTGGTAAATTCAGCGAAGATCGTTTCATTTCTTTGACTCAATGGATGGACTGGAACTTTTCCGACAACGGTGTTGAGTTTGATGGCATCTATTACTGTCCTCACCATCCTGAACACGGTATCGGCGAATACAAACAAGATTGTGATTGTCGTAAGCCAAAACCAGGCATGTTCATCTCTGCTCGTGATTTTTTGAAAATCGATATGGCTAAGTCAGTGATGATTGGTGATAAAGCCGAAGACTTGATGGCGGCTGAAGCGGCTGGTGTTGGTACTAAGATTTTGGTTCGCACTGGTAAACCAGTTACCGAACAAGGCGAAGCGATTGCCACGGTTGTTCTCGACAGCATTGCAGACGTTCCTGCATACCTAAACAAGTAATCTTCATTACTGATTGAGATAAGGGAAGCCGCTGCTTCCCTTTTATTTAAATCCAACTTTTAGTTTGATCACTTATGAGCAAAAAACTCACTATTCTTGATATCGCGAAATTGGCAGGTGTTGGTAAATCGACAATAAGCCGTGTGTTAACCAATGATCCTAAGGTGAAACCGCAAACGCGAGAGAAGGTAGAAAGAATCATTCGTGAATCTGGTTATGTACCTTCTAAGTCTGCACAGTCTATGCGTGGGGGCAGCCAGAAAGTGATCGGGGTGATTATATCTCGTTTGGATTCCCCTTCAGAAAACCGTGCTGTTGGCACTATGCTTAATGCTTTGTATTCAGCAGGGTATGACGTGGTGATCATGGAAAGTCAGTTCGATCGTGAAAAGACCAACGAACATTTAAACGTACTTAAACGCCGTAATGTCGATGGTGTTATCGTGTTTGGTTTTACTGGGTGCGATGAGCAAGCGTTAGCGGAGTGGGGCAATCGCATTGTCGTGATCGCGATGGATACCAAGCTCGTCTCTTCTATTAATTACGATAACCAAGGCGTTATTGAGATGGCGTTGTCACACCTAGAGCAACAATCTCTTTCTCGCATTGCTTATATCGGCGTTGATCCAGAAGACCGTACGACGGGGCTTGCTCGCCTGAAGACTTATCAATCTTGGTGTGAGAAAAATCGCATCGAACCTTGTTTTCAAACCGGCAAGCTTAGCCATGAAAGTGCTTATCATCTGGTGGATCAAGTCCTTCAATCCGACACGCAAGCCATCGTTTGTGCCAGTGATACCATTGCTCTTGGGGTGATTAAGCGCCTGCAAGAAAGAGGGCGTGAAGATGTCGTGGTTACTGGTGTTGGTGGCAATGAGCTACTTTCCTTCCTTTTTCCAAATGTTTTCAGTGTGGACCCCGGTTACTCTCTCGCAGGTGAAAAGGCCGCTAACATGCTGATTAATCAATTAAATGGTGATGAGTCTGTGGTGCACTTTACCCAGCAACCAGTTCGTTAATAATCCTCCTTTCGATGGTTTGCTCTAAAATTATACTGTGATCGTTCTCAATTAATGGGACTGTTCCCATTTTGTTTTTGAATGCGGAGTGGCAATATAAAAAACATCAAGTGGGAATGTTCCCATTATAAAAATAAAATGATGAATTGAATGTATCCAATACAGGGTGGACAAAGTTATGAGTAAGATTGCGCGTCAAGATGTACAGCGTCTTATTGAACTGGTCGGGGGATCGGACAATATTGCCAGTGTAAGCCACTGTTTAACTCGCTTGCGTTTCGTGTTGAATGACACTGACAAAGCCGATATTGAACAATTAGACGCATTACCTATGGTAAAAGGCTGCTTTACTAACGCAGGTCAGTTCCAAGTGGTGATTGGTACTGAAGTTGATGAGGTTTACAAAGTACTGATCGAGCTGACGGGTAAAAGTGAAGCGAGCAAAGACGAATCAAAAAACGCAGCTCGTCAAAACATGAACATTGTTGAGCGTGGTATTTCTCACCTTGCAGAAATCTTTGTGCCATTGTTACCGGCGATCATCACTGGTGGTCTGATTCTTGGCTTCCGTAACGTGATTGGCGACATCAAGATGTTTGATGGTCAAACGCTAACGGAAATCAGCCAGTTTTGGGCAACGGTACACTCTTTCTTATGGCTAATTGGTGAGGCGATTTTCTTCTTCTTACCGGTTGGCGTGTGTTGGTCAACAGTCAAAAAACTCGGCGGTACTCCGATTTTGGGGATTACATTAGGTGTGACACTGGTTTCGCCACAGTTAATGAACGCCTATCTGATTGGTAAGCAAGTGCCAGAAGTGTGGGACTTTGGCTTATTCGCCATCGAGAAAGTGGGGTATCAAGCGCAAGTGATTCCGGCCATGTTAGCGGGTGTCGCCTTGGCATTCATAGAAACCAATTTAAAGCGAATCATTCCGTCTTACCTTTACCTAGTGGTCGTGCCGTTTGTCTCTATCATTGTGTCTGTGATTCTTGCGCACTCTATCATTGGTCCATTTGGTCGTATGTTGGGTGACGGCGTTGCTTTCGCAGCAAAAGCAGCCATGACGGGTGACTTTGCGATGATTGGTTCAACCATCTTTGGCTTCCTATACGCGCCTTTGGTGATTACGGGTATTCATCACACTACCAATGCGGTTGACCTTCAACTGATGCAAGAGCTAGGCGGTACGCCAATCTGGCCATTGATTGCACTATCAAACATTGCTCAAGCTTCAGCGGTAGTCGGCATCATTATCATCAGCAAAAAACACGGCGAGCGCGATATCTCAGTGCCTGCGGCTATCTCTGCTTATCTTGGTGTAACAGAACCTGCAATGTACGGCATCAACTTAAAGTACAAGTTCCCAATGCTGAGCGCGATGATCGGTAGTGCGATTGCCGCTGCTATCTGTGGCAGCGCAGGTGTGATGGCGAATGGTATTGGTGTGGGCGGCTTGCCGGGCATCTTGTCTATCCAACCACAGTTCTGGGGCGTATTTGCTCTGGCGATGTTGGTGGCGATTGTGGTCCCAGTAGCGCTGACGCTTGTGTTGTATAAGCGCGCACAGATGAAAGGCGAGTTAGAAACCGCTAACGCGTAATTCAAACCGAGGCAGCGATTTGGCTGCCTCGTTTATCTCCTCTATTTTTTAAGATTTTTAAGTTTCCGTTTAATGGTAAGTGAGCGTTAGAAATGGCAATGACCAAGCATGATGAGAGCTGGTGGAAAACCGCAACCATCTACCAAATTTACCCAAAAAGCTTTTGTGACAGTGGAAGTAAAGGCACGGGCGATATTAAAGGGATCATTTCTAAACTGGATTATCTAAAACACCTTGGTGTGGATGCGATTTGGCTGACGCCGGTTTATCAATCGCCAATGATCGACAACGGTTATGACATTTCTGATTACTATGCGATCAACCCAGATTTCGGCACCATGCAAGATTTCGATACCCTGTTGGCTGAGGCTCACCAACTGGGTATTCGAATCATCATGGATATCGTGGTCAACCATACTTCGACAGAACACAAGTGGTTTCAATCGGCACTGGGTGACAAAAACAGCCCTTACCGTGATTACTACATCTGGAAAGATCCTGTTGATAGCGCAGAGCCAAACAACTGGCAATCTAAGTTTGGTGGCAACGCTTGGGCGCTGGATGAAAAAACGGGTCAGTACTATTTGCACCTTTTTGCTAAAGAGCAAGCGGACTTAAACTGGGAAAACCCGGTAGTGCGTGAAGAAGTGAAAGAAGTCATCAGCTTCTGGGCAGAGAAAGGTGTCGATGGTTTCCGTCTTGACGTTATCAACCTGATTTCCAAGCAGCAAGATTTCCCAAGTGACGATATTGGTGATGGTCGCCGTTTCTACACGGATGGTCCTCGCGTGCATGAATACCTTCAAGAGATCAGCGAAGCCGTGTTCCAAAAGTACGGCAGCGTGACGGTGGGTGAAATGTCTTCCACCACGCTAGAGCATTGTCAGCAGTATTCAGCGCAAGATGGCAAAGAGCTGTCGATGGTGTTCAACTTCCACCACTTGAAAGTTGATTACCCGAATGGTGATAAGTGGACGAAAGCGCCGTTTGATTTCATCCAACTGAAACAGATCTTCAACCATTGGCAAACCGGCTTAAATGGCAAAGGGTGGGGCGCACTATTTTGGTGTAACCACGACCAACCACGTGTTGTGAGCCGATTAGGTAACGACGAACAATACCGTGTTGAATCTGCCAAAATGCTTGCGGCATCGGTACACATGATGCAAGGCACGCCTTATGTTTATCAAGGTGAAGAGATCGGCATGACCAACCCGGGTTACACCGAAATCAGCCAATATCGCGATGTTGAAAGCACGAACATGTACGACATTATGGTCTATCGCGATGGTGTATCTCACGATGACATGATGGCGATTTTGGCACAGAAGTCGCGTGATAACTCACGTACGCCAATGCAATGGAACAGCGCGAAACATGCGGGCTTTACTGAAGGTACGCCGTGGCTAGAGGTGGCTCAAAACTATTCTGAGATCAACGCGGAAGCCGCAATTGCCGATTTGAACTCGGTGTTCTACTTCTACAAGCGCTTGATTGAACTGCGTAAACAGGTTCAAGTAATCACTGATGGTCGTTACGAGGACTTGCTGCCAGAGCACAAACGTATTTTTGCTTACGCACGTCAGAACGACAAGCAAACGTTGTTGTGTATTAACAATTACTACGGCGAAGAAGTGGAGTGTGTGTTATCAGAGCGCTTTGA
Organism: Vibrio sp. MOR3; assembly: GCF_001557775.1. Taxonomy (NCBI): domain Bacteria; kingdom Pseudomonadati; phylum Pseudomonadota; class Gammaproteobacteria; order Vibrionales; family Vibrionaceae; genus Vibrio; species Vibrio sp. MOR3. The sequence continues at coordinate 76,216 of NZ_LNRD01000013.1, forward strand.
TATGAGCAAAGCCAAGAATCTGCTTTCCAACTATCAGAATGCGACCAGCGCGATTGCTTCCAATCATCAAGTTCTACGTCCTTACGAAACACGCATCTTGCTGATTGAATCTTAAAGGCCAATAAAAAATACCCCTAAGGATTTCGATCCTAAACAAAAGGCTTTGGAGTGCTCCCCAAAGCCTTTTTTCTATGAGATAAGACTGCGGCTTATGCTTTCTCGATCTTGCTCAGTGTCGCTTTCTCTTCACTGATTTGAGTCTGTTCTGCTTTCAACAGTTCAACTTGTTCAATCAACCCTAGTGCAGGGTTGAACCAGCGCTCTGCGGATGTTTCAAACTCCATTGAGTCCATCTCGTCACATCTTAGGTTATAAGTATTCGTTTCGGTTAGGTAGGCGGCTTCAATTGATTTGCCAGACACTTTGAAAGTTTTGCGTGCGCCTGTTTCGGTGATTTGTTGGCTCCAGCCCGCTTTACAGTTTGCCTCATTTGGCAAAGTTTTTACCCATTGGTGATCATCAAAATCATTCAGTAGGTTTGCCACTTGTTCACCATTTAGATCTAAAATGACTGAGACCGTGTTTACGCTGATATCAATGTTCGGATCTTTCTCCTTAACTGTCGAACCTTCCAAGCGAAATACTGGGCTGCTGTTCATGATGGGTACGATAAAGCGATGATCAACGAGATAGGTGTCCGTGATTTCATGCAGTGCGCCATCCGTACCGGCAAAGTAAATCGACTTCTCTTCTTCGCCGCTCTCTTCCACTTGCTGTGATAGGTAAAACTGAGTGATACCGTTGTTGACTAAGTCATGGATAACTTGTTGCACTGGAGCTGATTGTGGGAGCAGAGTTAAAGCGTCAAGAAGTTCTTGGCTGCTCATTGGATCAAAATTCATCAGCACCGAGCCCACTTGTTGCCCGTCTGCAGAAATGGCGTAGTTCAGTTTTGTTGTTACTACTGGGGAAAAAGATGAGTTTTGGATCGGGTAATCGATGCTATTTTGTGGGCCTTTATTGCCGCTTGATGAGCCGGAAGAAGAGCCGCCGCCACAGCCGTAAAGTGCGATCGTAGCTGCTGCGATAAGCGTCATTTTTTTAAGCATGAGTTTACATTCCTAGTTGGTAAAGGCTGATAAATCGAGCCGTTATTTGAATGTCGCCATGCTAAGTTTTGAGTGAGAAAAAGGGCAAAAAATAAAAGCTAATAGAGTTAAATGAAAGCTTAATTTTATATTTAGGTATTTGTTTTATCTGGATTAATATCTGCCTCGATATTGGTGCAGTATTCTTCAATTAATGCCTTCCAACGCATCACTATTTCCTTTTCCTTAATACTGACACGCAACTTCTTCCAAGGCTGTAAGCAGGTTTCTTTGGATTCTGGTTGTGACAAGCGACTAAACAATTCTTCAGAAGGCATGACGCGCAGCAGAGCCACCAAAGACTCCATATAATTGAGGCGGAATTGGTCAAGCTTATTCTGCTTGTAGGCGATATGAGAGACAAAAGTGTAAATCAGGGCATTTTGAATCAATGAATCTCCTGCCGGTGTCGTCAAGAAAGTTTTCGCCTTATCGAGATTACCAAGTTTGTAGTGGAGGATCCCCATCCACAAATTTAACTCATCAGGTAAGGCGTCAAACCCGGATTGTACTTGATAAAGAAAACCTTCGAGTTCGGCTTTATTTTGTTCGTATAAAGCTAAATGCCGAGCAATCGTGATGGCGGCAAACTCATCCATGTTTTTGATATCAGTCGTTGAAAATGCTTTTCCAAGCAGCATTTTCTTGTGGGCGTCACTCAGATGCCAAGTGCTTTTGGATGGTTCTGGTAAGTTGAAGTATTGGGCAATGTCCGTGTGGAGCTTAAACAAATCCGACTGTAAGTGTGCGGTGCGAAGCATGTATTGGTTACGAAAGGCCAGTTTACCCGTAGCAGGGTAAATCAAGTTCATTTTTGCCTTTAAAACACCTTCGGTCGGACCATCTTTGAGTTCAATATTAAGTTGATAATCGCTGGTTTGCATGTTGCGAGCGCCAGGAAAATAAGGCGTCTCGTTGATTGGATCGAGGAAATAGCTCGGTGCATCTTGGTTAGCGATGTCCGTATATGGGTACTCAACTTGTTGTTGCAATAATATCGCTTTCACCATGGTGCGGTATTCCCTTGCCTCTGCACCTAAGGCATCAACACGGTTAAGCAGTAGCTCCACTTTTGGAATCAGCAGTTGGTTACGAGTTTGCTGAGTGGAGACTCCTTGCTGTTGCCAGACAATAACGGAAAGTATCACGCAAGAGGCAGCTAGCAGAGCACAAAGGCAGTAGGCGATAGGCCATTTCAATGACGAAGTCGTTTTTTGTGGGTTTGCCACCTTCGCTTTACGTTTGTCGGCTCTCGCTGGTGGTATTAACTGAATGTTGGCTGGGTTGAAAAAGTAACCTTTACGCGGGTAGGTCACCAATAGTTTGGCGGCATCATGCTCTGGTAAGTGCTCTTGTAGCAAGGCCCGAAGTGTACTGATTCGATTGGTAAGTACGTTCTTTGAAATGAACTTACTTTGCCAAATGGTCTCTATGATGGTTTCTGCAGACAGCGGGTGGCCAACACTGGTGAGCAGCAGTTCTAATAACTCGATGCTACGCGGCTCAAGATCGATAACGACCGCTTGTTTGTGAAGGGTTTGAGTCTCTGGGTTGTAGATCAGCTCGCCAATAACAATCTGACTGTTGGTTTGTTTGGCTCGTTGTAGGAAGTCGCGCATACCATCATGAGTGATTAGGAAATGGCGAAGTATTATATAGTCATTGGAGCGCAAAATCTTATAAATTGCGCTCCAATTATCACAGAAAGGTTATGAACCGTAGCTCACAGAGTAGCGATGTGGTTTGTGGTTCATCGCAAGCACTAGGTTCAGTGCGAATGCACCAAGAATCGAGAGGCCGATAACCCAAGGCGTGACGAAGAAGAAAGACGCAAATAAGATGCAAGCGTCAATCGCCATCTGCGATTTGCCAACAGAAATGCCAAACTTGTCTTGAATGAATAAGCACAGTACGTTGAAGCCACCCAAGCTTGAACGATGACGGAATAAGATCAGCATACCTAAACCCATCAGTAAGCCACCGGCAACCGCACAATAAACCTCGTTAATCGATTCAAGTGAAATCAGCAAATACAGGTTGTCCGCAAAGATAGAAACCAAAGCGCCAGAAATTGCACTATTAATCGCAAAATGACGGCCAAAGCGTTTCCAAGCCAGCAAGTAAAAAGGACAGTTGGCTAAAAAGTACAGCACACCAAACGTAAAAGGTGTAAATTGGCTAATAAGCAGAGCCAATCCAGTGGTGCCTCCCGTTAAGAGGTTCGCGGATTGGAGAAAGAAAACGCCTTGAGCTACCAAAAAGGTACCTGTAAGAATGGCCATCCAGTCTTCTTTTCTTGAGTGTTTTTCCATCTAATATGCAGTCGTTGATGATAAATCGGGCATGCATAGTAGTAAAAAGATGATCTTTTCGGTAGCTAGAGGGTAAAATTTGCGGTAAACCTATGTAATTGTTGTTTTACAGGGTGTAAAGCACAAATTTGACAGTCAGTGGATCATGGTTGAACGATTGCAACATCGTCATGATAATCCTTACTTGTCATCATGAAAAAACTGCATGAGAAAAATTGTAAATTTCTCTTTATGACCTAGATCAAATTATGTAGAATGCGCGCCATTATGGTGACGAAAACGTTTGCGTTAGGTCATTTAGTCGGTTTTTTTGCAACTTTCAGTACCAATCTGAGTCAGGAGATACAGATGCTTAAGCGTGATATGAACATCGCAGATTACGATGCGGAACTGTTCGCAGCTATCCAGGAAGAAACACTTCGCCAGGAAGAACACATTGAACTTATCGCTTCTGAAAACTACACAAGCCCACGTGTAATGGAAGCGCAAGGTTCTCAGCTAACGAACAAATACGCTGAAGGCTACCCAGGTAAGCGTTACTACGGCGGTTGTGAGTACGTAGATAAAGCTGAAGCACTAGCTATCGATCGTGCATGCCAACTGTTTGGTTGTGAGTACGCGAATGAACAGCCTCACTCAGGTTCTCAAGCAAACAGCGCAGTTTATATGGCGCTTCTAAACCCAGGCGACACAGTTCTAGGTATGAGCCTAGCGCATGGTGGTCACCTAACTCACGGTTCACCAGTAAACTTCTCTGGTAAGCACTACAACGTGATTCCTTACGGTATCGACGAAGCAGGCCAAATCAACTACGACGAGATGGAACAGCTAGCGCTTGAGCACAAGCCTAAGATGATCATTGGTGGTTTCTCTGCTTACTCACAAATCGTTGATTGGAAGCGCATGCGTGAAATCGCAGACAAAGTTGACGCTTACCTATTCGTAGACATGGCGCACGTTGCTGGTCTAATCGCAGCAGGCGAGTACCCAACACCTGTTCCACACGCTCACGTAGTAACAACGACTACGCACAAAACGCTAGCGGGTCCTCGTGGCGGTCTTATCCTTTCTAACGAAGGTGAAGAGCTGTACAAGAAGCTGAACTCAGCAGTATTCCCTGGCGGTCAAGGTGGCCCTCTAATGCACGTTATCGCTGGTAAAGCAGTAGCGTTCAAAGAAGCGATGGAACCTGAATTCAAAGCTTACCAAGCTAACGTCGTGAAAAACGCGAAGGCAATGGTTGGTCAATTCCAAGAGCGTGGCTACAAGATCGTTTCTAACGGTACTGAGAACCACCTGTTCCTTGTTGACCTAATCGACAAAGATATTACTGGTAAAGATGCAGATGCGGCACTAGGTGCAGCAAACATCACAGTAAACAAGAACTCTGTACCAAACGACCCACGCAGCCCATTCGTTACGTCTGGTATTCGTGTAGGTACGCCAGCAATTACTCGTCGTGGCTTCACTACTGAAGATGCGAAAGAGCTAGCAAACTGGATGTGTGACGTTCTAGATAACATCGGCAACGAGGAAGTTATCGAAGCAACGAAACAGAAAGTTCTAGAAATCTGTAAGCGTCTACCAGTTTACGCATAACGTTCTTTGAAAATAACTCAGGCGAACTCGTTCTATTTCTGCGATTCGGTTTGATTATTTGATTGATGAAAGGTCCTCATTTGAGGGCCTTTTTGTTTTTCTAGCGTATGGAAATATCAGCTTAGAGTGCGCTGAAATCAGATTTCTGATATCGCCTAGGATCTTCGGAATGACGCTGCTTTTGGTTCTGAGAAATAGGCTTATTGTCCAAATGATGGTGTTTTATGTTCGACAGATACAAAAAAGGCTGGCACTGAGCCAACCTTTCTCTTCAAAACAAGCGAGCGCTTATTTAATCTCGATACCTTGAGCCTGCATATCGGCATGGTAAGAAGAACGAACGAATGGACCACACGCCGCGTGCGTGAAGCCAAGTTCTAGTGCGATCGCTTTTAGCTCGTCAAACTCTGATGGTGGAACGTAACGCTCTACTGGCAGGTGGTGACGGCTTGGTGCTAGGTACTGACCAAGTGTCAGCATTGTTACACCGTGTGCACGTAGGTCTTTTAGTACTTGGACGATCTCTTCTTTCGTTTCGCCAAGACCCATCATAACACCTGATTTGGTCGGTACATTTGGGTGCTGCTCTTTGAACTTTTGCAGCAATTGTAGTGACCACTTGTAGTTCGCGCCTGGGCGAGCTTTACGGTACAAACGAGGTGCCGTTTCTAGGTTGTGGTTGAAGACATCTGGCGGGTTGTCTTTCATCAGATCAAGTGCTACATCCATACGGCCACGGAAATCAGGTACAAGCGTTTCAATCTTGATGTGTGGGTTCAGTTCGCGGATTTCACGGTTACAGTTTGCAAAGTGCTCTGCACCGCCATCACGCAAATCATCGCGGTCTACTGAAGTGATAACGACGTATTTCAGCTTCATGTCTGCGATGGTTTTAGCCAGTTTCTTCGGCTCTTCAGCTTCTACTGCAAGCGGACGGCCATGGGCAACGTCACAGAATGGACAACGGCGAGTACAGATAGCGCCAAGGATCATGAAAGTAGCCGTACCGTGGTTAAAACATTCCGCTAGGTTAGGGCAAGAGGCTTCTTCACATACTGAGTGAAGGTTGTTCTTGCGCATCGCTGATTTGATGTCTTGAATACGTTGGCTGTCGGCTGGTAGCTTGATCTTCATCCAATCAGGCTTACGTAGCACTTCTTTCTGCTCTGTAGGCATGTTCTTTACGGGAATCAATGCCATTTTGTCAGCGTCGCGGTATTTGACGCCTTTTTCCATCTGGATTGGTTTGCTCATGCTTTGTTACCTTGAGAAGGTGCTTCTGTGCTGAATTCTACTTGCTCGTAATCAAGCAAAGTAACGAGTTCTTGTATTAGTTGTTTTTCCACGACTTCGATATCTTCAGGGCCGCCAACTTGGCTAACCTGAACCATCTCCATTCCTTCATAGCCACAAGGGTTTATACGTAAAAACGGACCTAAGTCCATATTGACGTTCAACGCTAGGCCGTGGAATGAGCATCCTTTGCGAATGCGAAGGCCGAGAGAACATATTTTTTTACTGTCGACATAAACACCTGGGGCATCTGGTCGCGCAGCAGATTCGATATTGTATGCCTTTAGGGTGTTGATCACGAGGTTCTCGATGTGCGTAACGAGATCTCGCACCCCTAATTTTTTACGACGCAGGTTGATCAGAAAGTAAGCGACAAGCTGACCAGGACCATGGTAGGTCACTTGACCCCCGCGATCGCTTTGTACAACAGGAATATTACCAGTGTTAATGAGGTGTTCGGCTTTACCCGCTTGACCTTGTGTAAATACTGGGTTGTGTTCTACCAACCAAACTTCATCAGGCGTGTCGTCTGTGCGTTGATCAGTGAACTCATGCATCGCCTTCCATACAGGCTCATAATCTTGGCGTCCAAGTCGTCTTACAACAAGTTGGTGTTGCATGGGGATTCCTGTCACTAATATATAAAGTTTTTGGATTATAAACCGGATGAGTTTGATGCTCTACAGTTGAGTAACAGATTTTTAACTGAAAGAGTCAGTGGTTTTCATTATCTACATGATAAATAAAAAGAAAGCAGCCGAAGCTGCTTTCAAAAAAAATTTAATTTATCAAAAAATTATAGAACCATGCGTACGATGTCGATTTCACCCAGTTCTTTGTAAAGGGTTTCAACCTGCTCGATAGAGGTAGCAGTAATATTGATAGACACCGAGTGGTAGTTGCCCTTAGCACTTGGTTTTACTGCTGGGCTGTAGTCACCTGGAGCATGACGCTGGATTACTTCAAGAACGAGTTCTGGAAGTTCAGGTTTTGCATGCCCCATTACCTTGTAAGTAAATGAACAAGGGAACTCAAGCAGGTCTTTCAATTTTGCATCAGAGTTGATGGTTAGCATATCGGTAACTCCAGTTGGTATTCGTTGCGGTGCGAAATAGTACAGTCAAATTAGGGTGAACTCAAGATCATCCCCAAGCATCTTAACGTCGCTTGAGTATAGATAACAAAGCCGCCCTAGTTGGCGGCTTTGCGGACTTGTTTGTTGTTCAGAAGCGACTGTTAGAAGAAGCTCTTAAACAACAATACGATGTAGTCCCACATACGGCTAAATAGGCTGCCTTGGTCTACAGTTTCTAATGCCATTAGTGGGTACTCAGCAATATCTTCACCATCAATTTGATAGTATAGCTTACCAACTACATCACCTTTATTAATTGGGGCTTCTAGCTCTTTTTCAAGTACAAAGCTTGCCTTTAGATTCTTTGCTTCACCACGAGGTAGCGTTACGTAAGTATCTTGGTCAAGACCCAGAGCAACCGTATCTTTGTTACCCATCCATACTTTTTCTTCTACAAACGTTTCACCCGCTTTATGTGGCGCAACGGTTTCGAAGAAGCGGAAGCCGTAGCTCAGTAGCTTTTTGCTTTCTGATTTACGAGCGTTTGCATCTTTGGTACCCATTACCACTGCAACTAGGCGCATTTGACCTTCAGTTGCCGAACTTACTAGGCTGTAGCCCGCGTTGCTAGTATGGCCAGTCTTGATGCCATCAACGTTCATGCTCTTATCCCACAATAGGCCGTTACGGTTGTACTGTGTGATGCCGTTGTAAGTGAATTTTTTATCTGAGTAGATACGGTACTCATCAGGAACGTCACGGATCAATGCTTTACCAAGCAGTGCCATGTCATAAGGTGTTGAGTATAGATTTGGGTTATCTAGGCCGTGCACGTTAGCAAAATGCGTGTTGCTCATGCCAATTGTGTTTGCCCATGCGTTCATTAGGTCTACGAATGCATCTTCAGAGCCTGCAATGTGTTCAGCCATTGCGACACAAGCGTCGTTACCTGATTGAATGATGATACCGCGGTTTAGGTCTTTCACCTTAACTGTGGTGCCAACTTCAATGAACATTTTTGAAGAATCAGGGAAGTTTTTCGCCCATGCGTTCTTACTGATGGTTACATCATCGTCTTCTGAAATATTACCACGCGCTAGCTCTTGGCCAATTACGTAGCTGGTCATCATTTTTGTCAGACTAGCAGGAGACAACTTTGTGTTCATCTCTTTCTCAGCCAGAACTTTACCTGAGTTGTAATCCATCAAAACGTAGCCTTTCGCTGCGATTTGAGGTGCGTCTGGGACAACAACTGGTGAAGCAAAAGCAGATTGAGCGATGGTTGCAGTTAGCGCAACCGAAGAAACGAGAATAGATTTCACAAACTTATTTTTATTCATGGTAATTCAAATTTTTTGGTTAACTGTCGACATCTTAACAGAATCCCTGCTTATGTAAGAAGGGCTCTGCATAGAAATTCATGACACCAAGGTCATTTGTCAGTTTTGTGTTTTTTAATAAATGCGGACGAATAGCCGAGCAACTTTACTTTATCCAGTGTTGCTTGCGTCAGGGAATAGTCAGTAAATGGCCCTAGCAACAAGCGGTGAGTTTCTTTCGTGCTCTCCAAGAAAGTTTCTGTATCCAGCTTTTGACCAAGCTCTTGGCCTAAAGTTCGCGCTCGATCTTCATATTTTGAAGAAGCAACTTGAATCACGTATTTTGGGTGCGCAGCTAAAGACTTTTCATCGGTTGGCTTATCAATGGTGATGACTTCAATTTGTACGTTCGCTGTGCCTGTTTTCACGACGTCGAGCTTATGAGCGGCGGCGTAGCTTAAATCAATAATACGGCCGTCATGAAATGGGCCACGGTCGTTAACTCGTACAACGGTTGATTTACCATTGTCGGTATTGGTGACTTTAACGTAGCTCGGTAATGGCAGCGTTTTGTGTGCGGCTGTCATTGAGTACATATCGTAAATTTCACCGTTGGACGTTAGGTGACCTTGGAATTTTTTTCCGTACCAAGAGGCACGGCCTTTTTCCGTAAAACCTTTTGCGTCACGAACGATTTTGTAGTCGGAACCTCGTAGATTGTAATCGCTGTTACCACCTAAGCTGTATGGTTCATATTTAGGATGCGCATCCTCAATGTGCTCGACCGATAGAGGTTTATCTGGTGCTACATCGGATTCAAGTTCATAACGGCCTTCTTGTGTTTTTTGGTCGGTAGAAGAACAGCCCGCCAAAATAACAGCAGAAAAAACTAAGGAATATAAAGCGCGTTTTTGCATGGTCTAGGTCGCCTTAGAGAATGCTTTTCGGTGCGTGTGGATCGACATCAAAATGCCAAAACCAGCCATCAGTGTCACCATGGAAGTGCCACCATAACTGATCAACGGTAAAGGTACGCCTACTACGGGTAGGATGCCACTTACCATGCCGATATTTACAAAAATATACACGAAGAAGCTGAGTACAATACTGCCTGCCATCATTCGCCCAAACGCAGTTTGTGCTTGGCTTGCGAGGTAGAGACCTCGTCCAATAATAAAGAGATAGATGGTCAACAGGCAAAGGAAGCCAATCATACCCCATTCTTCAGCAATTACTGCAAAGATAAAGTCAGTGTGACGTTCAGGAAGAAATTCTAACTGTGATTGAGTGCCTTGCAACCAACCTTTGCCGGAAATACCACCAGAACCAATCGCAATTTTACTTTGGATGATGTGATAACCTGCACCGAGAGGGTCTGATTCAGGGTTGAACAGAGTACGAACGCGCACTTTTTGATACTCACGCATCAAGAAGAACCACAAAACGGGAATGAAACCACCAAGCGCCAGTGCGGCACCAGCAATGATTTTCCAACTGATACCCGCAAGGAAGATAACAAAGATGCCTGATGCAGCGATCAGAATCGAGGTCCCTAAGTCAGGTTGCTTTGCGATGAGAATGGTTGGCAAGCAAACCATGATCAACGCAACGATGAGGGTTTTGAACGTCGGGGGAAGTGGTTGACGACCGATATAGCGCGCGACCATCAAGGGTACGGCGAGCTTGAGAAGCTCAGAAGGTTGGAATCGAACAAAGCCAAGATTTAGCCAGCGCTGTGCGCCTTTGGAAGCTTCACCAAAGAAGAGCACGCCAAAGAGCAGTATGACACCACCGACAAACATGAGAGGCGCGAGGCTTTCGTAAGTTCTGGGCGAGATCTGTGCTAAGACGATCATCACGACTAATGATAGGGCCATGCGCATGGCTTGGCGGTCCATCATCGCCAAGCTCTGGCCACTGGCGCTGTACATGATGACCAAGCCAAAGGCCATTAGTGCAAAGATGCCGAGTAAAAGCGGCAAGTCGATATGGAAGCGTTCAAACAGGGCTCGGTTCTTACCTGTAGAGGGATCCATTTTCATCACTGCGTTACCTCTTGTTTCTCTTTGGCTTGCTCATCGTCTGGTTCGATTTTTTCTGGCCCAACGATCACTCGGTCGAAGATCTTTCTTGCTACTGGTGCGCCATTACTTGAACCACCACCGGCGTTTTCAAGCACGATTGAAACGACAACTTTAGGATCGTCAAATGGCGCAAAACCGGTAAACAGGGCATGGTCGCGTAGATGTTCTGCGACTTCGTCTGCGTTATATTCTTCGTCTTCACCTAGACCGAAGACCTGAGCAGTACCTGATTTACCACCCGTTTGGTAATCCATATTGTAGAAAGAGCGACGAGCTGTCCCTTTCGCACCATGGTTTACCAAGCGCATGCCTTCTTTGGCCATGTTCCAGTATTTATCCGGCACATTTTGAATTGGCGGGTAGGTGACGTATTCAGAGGTCTTTTGTTCTTCAAAATCACCGCCATTATCAATTGTTGCTTTAAGCAAATGTGGCGCGGCTACGGCGCCTTCGTTGACCAATACCGATGTTGCTTTGGCAATTTGCATTGGTGTTGCTGTCCAGTAACCTTGTCCGATACCAACAGGAATCGTATCGCCTTTGTACCAAGGGGTTTTATGGCGAGCCATTTTCCATTCACGCGTTGGCATGTTTGCTTTACTTTCTTCGTAAATATCGATGCCGGTATAGTCACCAAAACCAAACATCATCATCCAATTCGAGATACGGTCGATGCCCATGTCATAAGCGACTTGATAGAAGAAAGTATCAACGGATTCTTCTATCGACTTGATGATATCTACGCGGCCATGGCCCCAACGCAGCCAGTCACGGAATGGGCGAGTATCGGAGTTTGGAATGCGCCAATAGCCAGGGTCATTACGCGTGGTTTTTGGTGTTACCACACCCTCTTCCAAAGCTGCAACTGCCATAAATGGCTTGATGGTGGAAGCTGGGGGGTAAATACCTAGCGTAGTTCGGTTTACAAGTGGACGATTCTTATTGTTCAAGAGGGCTCGGTAAGCTTTGCCTGAGATACCATGAACAAACGAGTTTGGATCGTAGCTTGGGCTTGAAACCATCGCGAGCACGCCATTGTCTTTAGGATCCAAAACCACCGCACTACCACGACGCCCATCTAATAATTGGTGAACGTATAGTTGTAAGTTAATGTCGAGGTTTAACACGATGTCTTGACCCGGAATCGGCGGGACGTACTTTAAGGTACGAATTACTCGGCCACGGCTGTTGACTTCGACTTCTTGGTAACCCGCGGTACCGTGCAATAAATCTTCGTAGTATTTTTCAATACCTAGTTTGCCGATATCACGAGTGGCTTGGTAGTTCGCGTCTTTTTCTTCACGAACTAGGCGTTGCATGTCACGATCGTTGATGCGTGATACGTAGCCAATAACGTGGGTCAGTACTTCACTAAATGGGTAGTAACGCTTCAATGTTGCGCTGATTTCAACACCCGGAAAGCGGTATTGGTTTACTGAGAAAACAGCAACTTGGTTTTCATCTAACTGAGTCAGTAGTGGTACGGATTTAAAGCGACGTGTACGTTTACGTTCACGCTGGAAACGTTCAATTTGCTCTGGCGTGATTTCAAGAATGGTTTGTAGCTCTTCGATGGTGCCGTCAATGTCTTTGATTTTTTCTGGAGTAAGCTCCAAGTTGAAGACAGGGCGGTTTTCAGCGAGCAGAATACCGTTGCGGTCGTAAATAAGACCACGGTTTGGTGCGATTGGAACGACTTTGATGCGGTTGTCGTTAGAGCGAGTTTGGTAATCTTGGAACTGGTTAACCTGTATGTTGTACATGTTAGCAACCAGCAACCCCATCAAAATGACGATACCCAAAAAAGCAAAAATAGCGCGACTGGAAAACAGGCGCGCTTCAGCTTGGTAGTCTCGGATTTGACTGCGGCGTTTACGAATCATTAACGCTTGTCTCTACGGCTAAGCAGCGATTATTCGCGGTGATAAGGGTGGTTAGCAGTAATGCTCCACGCTCGGTATAAACTCTCCGCCATGACAATACGCACAAGTGGGTGCGGTAAGGTCAATGCAGACAAAGACCAACTTTGATCAGCGGCGGCTTTACATGCAGGAGAAAGCCCTTCTGGGCCACCAATTAAAATAGAAACGTCGCGAGCATCTAATTTCCAAGCTTCTAGCTGTTCTGCCAGTTGTGGGGTATCCCACTTTTTGCCCGGGATATCCAATGTCACGATGCGGTTGCCTTTTGGGACCGCTGCCAACATAGCTTCGCCTTCTTTTTGAAGAATACGTGCAATGTCGGCATTTTTGCCACGTTTCCCTGCTGGGATCTCAACCAACTCAAGTGGCATATCATGAGGGAAGCGACGACGGTATTCTTGGAATCCCTCTTCGACCCATTTGGGCATTTTAGTGCCTACAGCAATCAGTTGAATTTTCAAAAGATTAACCCCAAAGCTTTTCTAGCTGGTACAGGTTACGGTGTTCATCTTGCATGACATGAAGCATGGCATCGCCCATATCGAGAACAACCCATTCACCTTCTTTCTCGCCTTCCATACCTAGTGGTTCTAGACCAGCTTTCTTCACTTCAGATGCGACGTGATCAGCAATAGATGAAACGTGACGTTTAGAGGTGCCAGTACAAATGATCATGTAATCTGTCACGCTAGATTTGTCTTCTACATTCAGAATTACAATCTCTTCTGCTTTCATGTCGTCAGCTTTATCAGCTAAAAAGTCTTTAAGTTCTTCGCGAAGCACTCGGTTTTCCTCGGTTTTCTTTTCAATCTGTGGGTGTTTTGAATCATATTAATCAAAACTGGCCGCGCACTATATCACGCTTTGAATTCTAAATTGCCAGCTTAATATCAGGTGAACAGGTTTCTAAGCTCAACTGGTGAATCGTTGGCCACACAGATTCTTCATATTGGGTTTTCGCTTTTATCTCGGCGTGAGCCAAAAGAGATAAAAGCGCACAAATGCGGCTTGTTGACAGACGTGTCAAAGCTGCGTTGTAAAATGGGCGTTTGTTTTGCCACACACGATGCTTTTCAAATACCTGGATCATACCCATTTGGGTTAAGTCGCGGTGCATGTTCAGCAGTTGATTAAACTCTTTCTGTACACTGCGGATCAGAATGATGGTTTCGACGCCTTCCGCTTCTAATTGACGCAGTATACGTTGTGCACGATTGGCTTTACCCGCTAACAGAGCGTCGATCCAGTGGAAGGTCGTAAAGTGGTTATGGCGACTTAAGGCTGCTTCCAATCGCACCACAGTTAACTCACCATCTGGGTAGATTAGAGCAAGTTTCTCTAAGCTTTGTGAGAGCGCAAACAAATTACCTTCATGCCATTGTGCCAACACTTGCAGTGATTGTTGGTCCGCCTTTAGACCAAGGGCACGGCAGCGAGTTTGCACAAACATGGGTAAGCGTTGTAAATCGGGCGTTAAGCAACTCACCCAATCACCCTTTGCACTCAGGGCTTTAAACCATTTTGCGTTTTCTTGTGCTTTGGTAAGTTTGCTGCCAATGACGACTAACATGATATCGTCATGCAGCATTTCGAATAGGCTGACTAGCTCTTTACTGATCGCTGCGTTTGCGCCGGCTTCTGGTAACTCTAATTCAATTAACTGACGGCTTGAAAACAAACTCAATGCTTGGAAACAGTCGTAAACTTGGTTCCAATCTAGACTCGCATCCACAGCAAAGCGATGTCTTTCTTCAAAACCGTGCTGGCGCGCGGTGTGCTGAATCGCTTGTCGGCTTTCTTGAATCAATAAGGGTTCATTACCGAAAATTAGATAAACCTGCTTTACGTGTTTTGCTAAATGGTCGGCCAGCTTATCGGCATAAATTCGCATTTTGATTAAGAGTCAGTTTTGTTGTCGTTAGTGTTTGTCGCATCAGGGGTAATATGGCCTTGTTCGTACTCTGCACGAACTCGACCTAGCTGACGCATCATTTGGCTTGCGGCTTGCTGACGCATTTCATCTTCGATAACGTCGCGCTCTACTGACTTAGCTAGGGCAGTGAGTGGGTTATCAAGATAGTTACGGTTTACTGTTGTCGTGAAGGCTTTGGAACCGAACTCAGGAATTGTAACGCGGTATTGCACTACATAGGTCAGCTCTTTTTCTGCAGCACGACTGTTTTGATACAGCGACAGCGTACGTTCGTCAATGGTTGCTTCAATTAGGTGTAGGTTTGGTGTGTTAGCAGAAGGCTGTACCAAGTCCACTTTATTCAGTTCAAGTTGAGCTCGTACATATCGAGTCAAAGGACTGTATTCATCATAGCTAGTGAATGACATGGTGTGCAGTTCTTCCGGAACGGAATACTCGCCACGAAGGTGAAAACCACAGGCAGAAAGAAGCCCCGCTAATACCAATACCACTGGTAGTTTAATCAAAGAGAAAAAGCGCATTGATTGTATTCATCCTAAATTTAAGGGGTTATTTACCTTAAACCACTCATCGTGAATGGTTTGAGGTAAATAAACAGGGTGAGGACTCACCCTGTTAGAAAACTCATGCCGAACGAATCAGTTCGCTCGGCGTTGAGTTCTTGCAAGCTGCATTTCGTTGGTAACGAGCGGCTAGTTTGCAACGATGTTCAATAGTTTACCTGGTACGTAAATCACTTTACGGATAGTTAGACCATCTAGGAACTTCTTCGCGTTCTCGTCGTTTAGACCAAGCTCACGAACTTGCTCTTCTGAAGCGTCAGCAGCAACGGTTAGCTTCGCACGTAGTTTACCGTTGATCATCACAACGATAGTTTTCTCGTCTTCAACCAGAGCTTTCTCATCAAACGTTGGCCATGCCGCGTTGTCGATGTCTGCCTCACCTAGCGCTGCCCATAGTTCGTATGAGATGTGCGGAGTGATTGGGTAAAGCATTGCAACCACAGCTTTAAGTGCTTCATCAAGGATTGCACGGTCTTGTACAGATTCTTGAGGCGCTTTCGCAAGCTTGTTCATCAGTTCCATGATCGCTGCGATTGCTGTGTTGAATGTTTGACGACGAGCGATATCGTCAGTCACTTTTGCGATAGTCTTATGAACATCGCGACGCAGAGCTTTTTGGTCACCAGAAAGTGCAGCTGCATCAACTGACTCAGCTGCACCTTTTGAAGCGTGAGCGTGAACCAGTTTCCAAACACGTTTCAGGAAGCGGTTAGCACCTTCTACGCCAGACTCTTGCCATTCAAGGGTCATGTCTGCTGGTGAAGCAAACATCATGAATAGACGTACCGTGTCAGCACCGTACTTGTCTACCATTTCTTGAGGGTCGATACCGTTGTTTTTCGACTTAGACATTTTGATCATGCCTGAGTGCGTTACATCACGGCCTTCATTGTCTTTCGCCGAAGTGATACGACCTTTACCGTCACGTTCAACAGCAACATCTGTTGGGGCAACCCACTCTTTACCGCCTTTTTCGTTCTCGAAGTAGAACGCGTCAGCCAGTACCATGCCTTGACACAGCAGTTGCTTGAACGGTTCGTCAGACGTTACGTAGCCTGCGTCACGTAGCAGTTTGTGGAAGAAGCGAGAGTACAGTAGGTGCATACAAGCGTGCTCGATACCACCGATGTACTGGTCTACCGGTAGCCAGTAGTTTGCTTTTTCTGGATCTAGGATGTCGTCAGCTTGTGGTGAACAGTAACGTGCGTAGTACCAAGAAGACTCCATGAACGTATCGAACGTATCTGTCTCACGTAGAGCAGGTTCGCCGTTGAATGTTGTCTTCGCCCATTCTTTGTCTGCTTTGATTGGGCTTGTTACGCCGTCCATTACCACGTCTTCTGGAAGAATAACGGGTAGTTGGTCAGCGGGTACTGGGTGAACTTCGCCGTCTTCAGTGGTTACCATAGGGATTGGCGCACCCCAGTAACGTTGACGAGATACCCCCCAGTCACGTAGACGGAAGTTAACTGTCTTAGTGCCTTTGCCTTCTGCTTCTAGCTTCGCTGCGATTGCATCGAACGCCGCTTGGAATTCAAGGCCGTCGAATTCACCTGAATCGAACAGTACACCTTTCTCTGTGTATGCCGCTTCAGATACGTCTAGTTCGCTGCCATCAACCGGTTTGATGACAGGAACGATGTCTAGGCCGTATTTCGTTGCAAATTCGTAGTCACGTTGGTCGTGTGCAGGAACCGCCATTACTGCGCCAGTGCCGTAGTCCATCAGTACGAAGTTTGCTACGTAAACTGGCACTTCACGACCGTTCAATGGGTGAATAGCAGTAAGGCCAGTAGCCATACCTTTTTTCTCCATTGTCGCAAGCTCAGCTTCTGCTACTTTGGTGTTTTTACATTCTTCGATGAATGACGCTAGCTCTGGGTTGTTCTGAGCTGCGATAGCCGCAAGAGGGTGACCTGCTGCGATACCAACGTAAGTCACACCCATTAGCGTGTCTGGACGCGTGGTGTAAACTTCTAAATCTTGTTGACCGTTAACTTCAAACTTGAGTTCCACGCCTTCAGAACGACCGATCCAGTTACGCTGCATGGTCTTAACCATTTCTGGCCAACCTTCAAGTTTGTCTAGGTCGTCTAGTAGCTCTTGAGCGTATTCAGTGATCTTAATAAACCACTGTGGAATTTCTTTTTGTTCTACCGGAGTATCACAACGCCAGCAACAGCCGTCTTCAACCTGTTCGTTTGCAAGAACAGTTTGATCGTTTGGACACCAGTTAACAGAAGAGGTCTTCTTGTAAACCAGACCTTTCTCGTAAAGCTTAGTGAAGAACTCTTGTTCCCAACGGTAGTATTCTGGCGTACAGGTTGCGAATTCACGATTCCAGTCGTAACCAAAGCCAAGAAGCTTAAGTTGGTTCTTCATGTATTCAATGTTTTCGTAAGTCCAAGGCGCCGGTGCAGTGTTGTTTTTTACTGCCGCGTTTTCCGCAGGTAGACCGAATGCATCCCAACCGATTGGTTGCATTACGTTTTTGCCTTGTAGGCGTTGGAAACGAGATACTACGTCACCGATGGTGTAGTTGCGCACGTGACCCATGTGAAGTCGACCACTTGGGTATGGGAACATGGATAGACAGTAGAATTTTTCTTTGTTTGGGTCTTCACTTACAACAAAGGTCTTGTTGTCATCCCAGTGCTTTTGAACTTTTTGTTCAAGGTCTTGTGGATTGTATTGTTCTTGCATCGATGGTATCCGGTTATCTTGGAATTTGTGAGTTCGGTTAGAACAGACTTAAATAGATCGTCATAGAATACCTAAAGCTAGGGATCACAACAATAGCCAATCTGTACCCATGCGCCTCGAAGTGACGCTTGGTAGTGGAAAGATGGAGGTCAGTTATGCCTAAACGTAAAGCAGGTTATGAGGAAATGCTCGAGGATGTGATGGAAACCTTGAAGCACAGTCCGGATGAAGTTAACAAAGTATTCGAAACGTCGGGCAAAGTCGTGGATGCCGCTAACGACATGACCAAAGATGAGCTCTCACTAATTTCAGCTTACGTAAAAGCCGATTTAAAAGAGTTCTCCGACAGCTATGAGGAAGGAAAAAGCGGGCCTTTTTATCTCACCATTGCCGATTCAATCTGGCAAGGTTTACTGGATATTACCGATAAAACTAAAGTTGAGTGGGTTGAGTTGTTCGATGATTTAGAGCATCAAGGCTTGTATGAAGCGGGCGAAGTCATCGGGCTCGGGACATTGGTCTGTGATGAATGTGGTCATAAAACCACTTACAACCATCCAACGGTCATAATTCCATGCATCAAGTGTAATCATACTGGTTTTAGTCGCCAATCTCTCAAGCCATAACATGCAGTCAAAAAATACAACGCAATAAAAAAGAGGCTACCAGAGCCTCTTTTTTTGATGTTATTTGCGTTTTCTTGGTAACCACCAAGCCAAAATAAGGCTCAGTGCTGCCCAGATATATAATGGCCAAGTACCAAAGGTGCGATAAGGTGTTTGTCCGTCTGTCGGAACCAACTCTGCGCGCAATACCGCTGTCTCAAACTGAGGGATTTGCTCGATTATCTTACCTTTATGATCAGTAACAGCTGTCAAACCATTATTGGTTGAACGAATCAGCGGTTTTCCAAGCTCCAATGCACGCATACGTGCGATTTCCATATGTTGTAGTGGACCAATGGAGTGACCGAACCAAGCATCATTTGATAGCGTTAGTATGAAGTCAGTATCGTCTGTGACGTTCTGACGAACTTGTTCGCTAAAGATGATCTCGTAGCACAAAGCCGGGTCCATATGTTTACCATTCGCCACAATGTTTGGTTGTACGAAATCGCCACGGCTGAACGATGACATTGGTAAGTTGAAGAAGGGCGCTAATGGACGTAACACCTCTTCAAATGGAACAAATTCACCAAATGGAAGTAAGTGATGCTTGTGATAGCGTTTGTCTAA
This sequence comes from Vibrio sp. MOR3, assembly GCF_001557775.1. Lineage (NCBI taxonomy): Bacteria > Pseudomonadati > Pseudomonadota > Gammaproteobacteria > Vibrionales > Vibrionaceae > Vibrio > Vibrio sp. MOR3. The sequence goes on from NZ_LNRD01000013.1 coordinate 95,402, forward strand.
ATCAAAGCTGTAATCGCCGTATGGATTCACACCCAGCGAGAGAATGCTGTTGTAGAACTGGCCGTCTTCTCCTTGGTTAACCACGCCGGTGATGATCGCGCTGTTATTCATTTTCGCCGCAGCATCGATGTTTCTCAAGAACGACGGGACTTCGATTTCAAATGCCGGAATCGCAGCCTCAGGCCAAACGATGATGTCGGCATCCCAGTTTTCACGCGTTAAGTCGGCATACTTCATGATGGTTGGCCAGCGTTGGCTTGGTAGCCATTTTAGATTCTGATCAACATTACCTTGGATTAAGGCGACTTTAGTTGTGTCTTCCGGACGGGGTGTCACCCAGTCGTATTGGCTGATGCCAAAACCTGCGCTGAGCAAAACCACGGGGATAATGACCATCAGCCACTGCTTATGCACCCAAGCGTAAGCCAGAGAACCAGCACTCATTAGTATGAATAAGGTCAGGAGCTCAACACCACCAATAGGTGCGAAGCTGGCCAATGGGCCATCAATTTGGCTGTAACCCAGCCACAACCATGGAAAGCCTGTCATCACCCAGCCACGCAGCCAATCAGTAACTAGCCATAACGCTGGAGCTGCCAGTAGGGCTTTGCTTATGGTGAACTCAGGGAAGAACTTATTGCTGAGCCAAGCAAACAGGCCGGTGTAAACCGACAGGTAAGCGATCAGTAGGCCCATTAGGAAGACGTTTGCAATCAGCGGCATACCGCCAAAGCCAGCAATGCTGACGTAAACCCAACTTACACCCGTGGCGAATTGTCCTAAACCCCATGCATAACCGATCCAAAGTGCACGCTTAGGTGATTGGTTTGCAAGAAGAATAAGAAGGATAGCAGGGCTGAGTATGGCAATAGGCCATAACTGGTAAGGAGCAAATGCTAGGGTAGTGGAAGCGCCAACAAAAGCGGCCACTAAGGGCCGCTTTAGGCGATGAAAGAGTACATTCATCATTATATTTTTCTGATATTCCCGTTGTTAGGGTATCGCGTTACTCTTGAGTGGCTTCAACCAGCGTTTCTTCGTCTGGAATCGTCACTTGGAGTTGAATGACACGACGGTTATCGGCAGCGGTGACTTTGAAGTTATAGCCTTCAATTTCGACCAACTCACCACGAGATGGTAAGTGACCAAAGGCAGTCATTACCATACCACCTACAGTATCCACTTCTTCATCGCTGAAGTCGGTACCGAATGTCTCATTAAACTCTTCAATGGTTGTCAGAGCTCTGACAGCAAAGGTATGCTTGCTTAGCTTACGGATATCGGTTTCTTCTTCGTCATCGAACTCATCTTCAATATCCCCTACGATTTCTTCAAGGATATCTTCGATTGTTACTAGACCAGAAACGCCACCGAATTCGTCGACAACAATCGCCATGTGATAACGTTCTTCACGGAATTCTTTTAGCAGGCGGTCGACACGTTTACTTTCCGGTACAACCACTGCTTGTCGAATTACTTCTTCGATATCAAATGGGTTACTGCCTGAGCCCAAGTATTTGAGTAAGTCCTTCGCTAATAGAATGCCTTCTACATGGTCTTTATCTTCGCTGATCACAGGGTAGCGAGAGTGTTGAGCATCAGTAATTAGAGCGATCAAAGTATCAAGATCGTCTGTGCGCTCAACCGTAACCATTTGCGAACGCGGGATCATGATGTCACGCACGCGCATTTCAGAGATTTCCATAACACCTTCAAGCATGTCGCGGGTGTCGTGGTCAATCAGGTCGTTGATTTCTGAGTCGCGGATAACATCCACAAGCTCTTGGCGGTCTTTTGGTTCGCCTTGAAATAGTTGACCTAGACGTTCAAAGAAGGACTTTCTACTCGGACCTTCTGCCTTTTCTTTCTTGCCTTCATTAGAAGAGGGAGAATTATCTTCGTTCATTGTTTCTCAATTAAGTAACGCTATCAGATGTGTGATAGCTCACATAGAAAAGCGATCACGAGGTCGCACCTAGGTGGTTCGCTTTTCCCTGTCGAGCAACCAAAGTTACTCTTTTTCAGCAATGTACGGGTCTTCGTAACCCATGCCTTGCATGATTTCTGTCTCGAGGGATTCCATCTCTTCAGCTTCATCATCCTCGATATGATCATAACCTAGCAGATGCAAGCTGCCATGTACAACCATATGCGCCCAATGTGCTAGTAGAGGCTTGTTCTGCTCAATTGCCTCTTTTTCAACTACTTGGCGACAGATTATCAAATCGCCTAGGAGATCCATTTCCATACCAGGTGGTACTTCGAATGGGAAAGACAGCACATTAGTCGGCTTATCTTTACCACGGTATTCGTGGTTTAGCTCGTGACTTTCTTGCTCGTCGACAATACGAATCGTCAGTTCCGCTTGAGGCTGAAATAGAGGAATAGTCTTATCTAGCCACAATTGGAAATCTTGCTCAGAAGGTAAACCTTCTTCATTTTCGACTGCCAGTTGCAAATCAAGTTCAATTGCCATGTTTATTCCTTACTCGCCGCGACTTGTGAACTCAGCTCTGCTTTTGCTGCTTCTAGCAATTTAGCATCACGTTCTTCGCGTCGGCGTTTTTCAAACTCTTTGCGCTCTTTTTGGTCTTGCGCTTCCCACTTCTCATAAGCATTAACAATACGAGCAACCACTGGGTGGCGCACGACATCGTCTGCTTGGAAGAAGTTAAAGCTGATGTCATCAACTTCACTCAGTACTTCAATTGCGTGGCGAAGACCTGATTTTGCACCGCGTGGTAAGTCAATCTGGGTAACGTCACCAGTCACAACGGCACGAGAGTTGAAGCCGATACGGGTCAGGAACATCTTCATTTGCTCAACCGTGGTGTTTTGACTCTCATCAAGAATGATGAAAGCGTCGTTCAAAGTACGACCACGCATGTAAGCAAGAGGCGCAACCTCTATCACGTTACGTTCAATCAGCTTTTCTACGCGCTCAAAACCCAGCATTTCAAATAGGGCATCGTAGAGAGGACGTAGGTATGGGTCGACTTTCTGGCTCAAATCACCAGGTAGGAAGCCCAGTTTCTCACCTGCTTCAACCGCAGGGCGAGTTAATAGAATACGACGGATCTCTTGACGCTCTAGTGCGTCAACGGCTGCTGCAACCGCGAGATAGGTTTTACCTGTACCCGCAGGACCGATACCGAAAGTGATATCGTGCGTCACCATGTTCATCAAGTATTGACCTTGATTCGGTGTACGCGGCTTGATCACGCCTTTTTTGGTTTTTACGAAGACTTCTTTGCCGTGCTCGAACGTTGATTCTGTCGTCTGTTCCAGTACGCCTGATTCTTTGATTGCCAGATGGATCTGTTCTGGCTCAATGTCAGGTGTTTCACCACGAACGGGTGCTGTTTCTACGTATAGGGTTTTGAGAATATCCAGCGCAGCTGCCGCGGTATGAGGTTTACCCACGATGGTGAAAAGATCGCTACGGTGGTTGATTTCAACGCCTAAACGACGTTCTAAATGCTTGATGTTGTCATCGAATGGACCGCACAGGCTTGCAAGTCGGCGGTTGTCTGAAGGTTCTAGATTGATTTCTAGCGTTACGATTTTATTGCTCAATGTTGCCTCTCATTTTATGCCACTTAACGAGAGCCTGACAACGACCAGGCTCTCAATGGCTATTTGTACGAGCTTATGGCGTAAAAGTAGCTACACCTAGCTCATCTTCGCGACGTGTTTTCGCCATCATTTGCATTGGTGAAATCACACTACGAAGGTCCATGTCTTTTTCTGTACGTACTAGCTCACCACGTAGTGAGTTAGCAAATACGTCCGTAATCTTCACGTCAACGAACTGACCGATTAGGTCTGCGCTACCTTCAAAGTTTACTACACGGTTGTTTTCTGTACGAGCACGTAGCTCCATTAGGTTCTTTTTAGAAGGACCTTCAACCAGAACGCGTTGCTCAGTGTCTAGCATTAGACGAGAGTAGCGCATTGCTTGTGTGTTTACGGTTTGTTGCAGCTCGTATAGACGCTCTTTCTTCACTTGCTCTGATAGGTCACAAGGGTAATCTGCCGCTGGTGTCCCTGGGCGTGGAGAGAAGATAAAGCTGAAGCTCATGTCAAAGTCTACGTCTTTGATTAGCTTCATTGTGTCTTGGAAATCTTTGTCTGTTTCACCAGGGAAACCAACGATAAAGTCTGAACTGATTTGGATATCAGGACGTGCTTTACGTAGCTTACGGATGATCGACTTGTATTCGATGCCAGTGTGAGGACGTTTCATCATAGTCAGCACTCGGTCACTACCACTTTGTACTGGTAGGTGAAGGAAGCTTACTAGCTCAGGTGTGTCTTCGTATACTGCGATGATGTCATCAGTAAACTCTAATGGATGGCTTGTTGTAAAGCGGATACGATCAATACCATCGATAGACGCAACCAAACGAAGCAGTTCTGCGAATGAACAGATCTCACCGTCGTGCATAGGACCACGGTACGCGTTTACGTTTTGGCCCAGTAGGTTTACTTCGCGGACGCCTTGTTCTGCTAGTTGTGCGATTTCGAACAGTACGTCATCCATTGGGCGGCTTACTTCTTCACCGCGAGTGTACGGCACTACACAGTAAGTACAGTACTTAGAACAACCTTCCATGATAGAAACGAACGCTGTCGCACCTTCAGCACGAGGCTCTGGTAGACGGTCGAACTTTTCGATCTCTGGGAATGAAATGTCCATGACTGGTGCTTCATCCGATTGAGATTGCTTAATCATCTCAGGAAGACGGTGAAGGGTTTGTGGACCAAAAATTACGTCAACGTATGGAGCACGTTGACGAATGTGATCGCCTTCTTGAGTTGCTACACAACCACCAACGCCGATAACCACGCCAGGTTTTTTATCTTTTAGTGTTTTCCAACGACCAAGCTGGTGGAAAACTTTCTCTTGCGCCTTTTCACGGATCGAACAGGTGTTAAGTAGAAGTACGTCTGCTTCCTCTGGCTCTTCGGTCAGCTCATAGCCGTTTGCAGCATTAAGCAGGTCGGCCATTTTTGATGAATCGTATTCGTTCATCTGGCAGCCCCAGGTTTTAATTAGCAGTTTCTTACTCATCTCACTTTCGCTCGTTCAGTTGTACTTAAATCGGAGAGCTATTGCTCAAATTATAGCCGCCATCTCGGCGGTAAGCGGCGTATTGTACTGCTTTAAAAAGCACCTGACTAGTGATCTGACGAATTCTCTGCAAACCCTGATGAAATCTAGATTTTTACCCCATACGAAGCAAGGTTTTGTATTAAAGAATTTTGTAAAAATAGCCGTGGAACGTACAATTAAAAAACGCCAAATAATCAATACGATGAAGAGCAAAAAATGAACAAGTATGATATCGCCGTAATCGGTGGCGGCATGGTCGGTGCAGCGATGGCTGTCGGGTTTGCTAAGCAGGGCAGAAGTGTTGTGGTTGTGGAAGGTGCTGAACCTAAGGCTTTTGAAGCTTCTCAAGCCTTGGATATTCGTGTTTCAGCAATCTCACACCAATCAGTAAAGTTACTTGATTCATTAGATGCGTGGTCAGCAATTGAGAGCATGCGAGTGTGTCCTTATCGTCGTTTGGAAACGTGGGAACACCCAGAGTGCCGTACTCGTTTTCACTCTGATGAACTGTCACTAGAGCAGCTAGGCTATATCGTTGAAAACCGACTAATCCAACTTGGTCTTTGGCAAGTTTTCGCACAGTACGACAACTTAACGGTGATGTGCCCAGAGCGATTGAAAGACATCGAATTTGCCGAGGTAAACAGTGTAACGTTAGAAAGTGGCGAGCAGTTTGAGGCTAGTTGGGTGATTGGTGCCGATGGCGCGAACTCGAAAGTTCGGCAATTGGCGGGTATTGGCGTAACCGCGTGGGATTACCGTCAACACTGCATGCTGATCAACGTGAAAACCGAACTTCCTCAACAAGACATCACTTGGCAGCAATTTACTCCGTCAGGTCCACGTTCGTTCTTGCCGCTATGCTCATTAACTGAAGATGGTAAAGAAGTGGGGCAGGGTTCGCTGGTTTGGTATGACTCACCAAAACGTATTAAGCAATTGTGTGCGATGACGAACCCCCAGCTAAAAGAAGAGATCTTACGTCACTTCCCAGCTGAATTGGGCGATATCAACGTTTTACAGTTTGGTTCATTCCCACTGACTCGTCGTCATGCTCAAAGTTATTCAAACAAGAATTGCGTGTTAGTGGGCGACTCTGCCCATACAATTAACCCACTTGCTGGGCAAGGCGTGAATCTTGGCTTCAAGGATGTTGATGTCCTGCTTTCAGTGACGGATCAGCAAGAGCAACTTAATGATTCATTACTCGCCAAGTATGAGCGCGCTCGTCGACCAGATAACTTGCTAATGCAAACTGGCATGGATGTGTTCTACAAAGGCTTTAGTAATGATTTAGGGCCACTGAAGTTCGCTCGTAATGCGGCATTAAAATTGGCTGAAAACTCAGGACCGATCAAAGCACAAGTATTGAAGTATGCACTAGGTATGTAAATACCTCTTAGTATATAGAAAGCGTTCGATAGAAAAGCAACAGATAGAAAAAAAGCGAGCCATGAGCTCGCTTTTTTAATTCGATAAATCAGAGATCTACCGAGTCCAGAATCGGAAAAAAGAAAAAACCCAGCAAATTAATGCTGGGTTTTTCAATCATGGTGCGGTCGGAGAGACTTGAACTCTCACACCTTGCGGCGCCAGAACCTAAATCTGGTGCGTCTACCAATTCCGCCACGACCGCATCGTATTTTTTAGTCACTAAGGTAATTGGTATAACCTTAACAACGTTTTGTAATGGCAGGGCTACCTGGATTCGAACCAGGGAATGGCGGCATCAAAAGCCGCTGCCTTACCGCTTGGCGATAGCCCTACAGGTCTTAGTCTTTCAACTAAGTGCTTTCCACTTAAGGAAAGTATGGTGCGGTCGGAGAGACTTGAACTCTCACACCTTGCGGCGCCAGAACCTAAATCTGGTGCGTCTACCAATTCCGCCACGACCGCATCGTGTTTTTTTAGTTACTAAGGTAATTGGTATAACCTTAACAACGTTTTGTAATGGCAGGGCTACCTGGATTCGAACCAGGGAATGGCGGCATCAAAAGCCGCTGCCTTACCGCTTGGCGATAGCCCTACAGGTCTTAGTCTTTCAGCTAAGTGCTTTCCATTTAAGGAAAGTATGGTGCGGTCGGAGAGACTTGAACTCTCACACCTTGCGGCGCCAGAACCTAAATCTGGTGCGTCTACCAATTCCGCCACGACCGCGCTTTAATGCTTCTGATCAATAGTCGTAAGTATAAACTATTTATCTGAATAAATGGTGGCTACGACGGGATTCGAACCTGTGACCCCATCATTATGAGTGATGTGCTCTAACCAGCTGAGCTACGTAGCCAACAATATGTTTTAACAACATATGTATTCTTTTAATTAAGATGGTGCGGTCGGAGAGACTTGAACTCTCACACCTTGCGGCGCCAGAACCTAAATCTGGTGCGTCTACCAATTCCGCCACGACCGCATCTTAATTGTTGTTATCGAGAGAATTGGTAAAACCTCAATAACGTCCCTTTAAAGGGAGAATAATGGCAGGTCTACCTGGATTCGAACCAGGGAATGGCGGCATCAAAAGCCGCTGCCTTACCGCTTGGCGATAGACCTACGGGTGATAGTCAAAAGACATATCAAATTAGAAAAGTATGGTGCGGTCGGAGAGACTTGAACTCTCACACCTTGCGGCGCCAGAACCTAAATCTGGTGCGTCTACCAATTCCGCCACGACCGCGACTTTTCTAAATCATCTAGGAAATTGGTAAAACCTAGACAATAAAATAAATGGTGGCTACGACGGGATTCGAACCTGTGACCCCATCATTATGAGTGATGTGCTCTAACCAGCTGAGCTACGTAGCCAACAATATGTTTTAACAACATATGTATTCTTTTAATTAAGATGGTGCGGTCGGAGAGACTTGAACTCTCACACCTTGCGGCGCCAGAACCTAAATCTGGTGCGTCTACCAATTCCGCCACGACCGCATCTTAATTGTTGTTATCGAGAGAATTGGTAAAACCTCAATAACGTCCCTTTAAAGGGATAATATGGCAGGGCTACCTGGATTCGAACCAGGGAATGGCGGCATCAAAAGCCGCTGCCTTACCGCTTGGCGATAGCCCTACAATGCTCTAATAAAAGAGACTTTAATAATGGTGCGGTCGGAGAGACTTGAACTCTCACACCTTGCGGCGCCAGAACCTAAATCTGGTGCGTCTACCAATTCCGCCACGACCGCATAACTACTGAGTAAACTCAATAATTAAAATAGTGGCAGGTCTACCTGGATTCGAACCAGGGAATGGCGGCATCAAAAGCCGCTGCCTTACCGCTTGGCGATAGACCTGCAGGCAATAAATATATGGTGCGGTCGGAGAGACTTGAACTCTCACACCTTGCGGCGCCAGAACCTAAATCTGGTGCGTCTACCAATTCCGCCACGACCGCATATATTTATTTAAGTAGTTTCAAGATGGTGCGGTCGGAGAGACTTGAACTCTCACACCTTGCGGCGCCAGAACCTAAATCTGGTGCGTCTACCAATTCCGCCACGACCGCATCTTGAAATCTATTAACCATTAGTTAATTGGTAAAAACTAATCGTTATAATTTTTCTTTCATTAAGAAAGAATGGTGGCTACGACGGGATTCGAACCTGTGACCCCATCATTATGAGTGATGTGCTCTAACCAGCTGAGCTACGTAGCCATCTTTTTGAGCGAGACAATATAAACCTTCACGCTCTAAGTGACAACCCTTTTTCTTAAAGGAATCCCACTTTGGAATAATGGCAGGTCTACCTGGATTCGAACCAGGGAATGGCGGCATCAAAAGCCGCTGCCTTACCGCTTGGCGATAGACCTGCAGGCAGTAGTATTTCTACCACTTAATACATGGTGCGGTCGGAGAGACTTGAACTCTCACACCTTACGGCGCCAGAACCTAAATCTGGTGCGTCTACCAATTCCGCCACGACCGCATCTATTCCTAACAATTCTAATAAAAGAACGTTTAGGAATGGTGGCTACGACGGGATTCGAACCTGTGACCCCATCATTATGAGTGATGTGCTCTAACCAGCTGAGCTACGTAGCCAATACCATGTTTTCCGTTCTCGTCGCTAAGTTGCCTTGTTGTCGGGAACGGCGCGCATTATGCGAAGTTGAGTGAGATCCGTCAACAGTTTTTTTCAATAAATCCCGCAAAATCCATCGTTCGCTTCCTTTTTAAACAAAGAGGCGTGTTTATGATCTAAAACTGGAAATAAATTGGCTTGGAGCGAGGGAGTTTATTTTGTGTTGTTTATGAAAGGTATAAAAAAAGCCAGCATGCTAGCTGGCTTTTTTTGTAAATGAAGTGTTTAAAATTCATTCACTTAGTTATACGTTGAAGCGGAAGTGTACAACATCACCATCTTTAACGATGTATTCTTTACCTTCTAGACGCCATTTACCCGCGTCTTTCGCACCGCTTTCACCGTTGAATTGGATGAAATCATCGTAGCCGACAACTTCTGCACGGATGAAGCCTTTTTCAAAGTCAGTGTGGATTTTACCAGCTGCTTTAGGTGCGCTTGCACCAACAGGGATTGTCCAAGCACGAACTTCTTTCACGCCGGCGGTGAAGTAAGTGTGTAGGTTAAGCAGTTCGTAACCTGCACGAATTACACGGTTTAGACCAGGTTCTTCGATGCCGAGATCTGCAAGGAACTCTTCACGCTCGTCGTCTTCTAGCTCAGCCATTTCTGATTCGATAGCCGCACATACTGGAACAACTACGTTGTTTTCTTTTTCCGCGTACTCACGTACAGCGTCTAGGTATGCGTTATCTTCAAAACCGTCTTCGTTCACGTTAGCGATGTACATAGTCGGTTTTAGCGTCAGGAAGTTTAGGTAACCTACTGCTGCTAGCTCTTCTTTAGAAAGCTCAACAGTACGTGCCATGCCGCCTTCTGTCAGAACTGGAAGTAGCTTCTCTAGCACAGTCAGTTCGAATTTCGCGTCTTTATCGCCGCCTTTTGCTTTTTTAGCGTTACGCTGAATCGCGCGCTCACAAGCATCAAGGTCAGCCATTGCTAGCTCAAGGTTGATAACTTCAATATCTTCGATTGGAGATACTTTACCAGCAACGTGAACGATGTTGTCGTTTTCAAAACAACGTACAACGTGACCAATCGCGTCAGTTTCACGGATGTTCGCTAGGAATTTGTTACCTAGACCTTCACCGCGTGATGCACCAGCAACGAGACCAGCGATGTCTACGAATTCCATTGTAGTAGGCAGAACTTTCTGTGGGTTAACGATCTTCGCTAGTGCGTCTAGACGTAGATCTGGCACAGGAACCACACCAGTGTTTGGTTCAATGGTACAGAACGGGAAGTTTGCTGCTTCAATACCCGCTTTAGTTAGTGCGTTAAACAGAGTTGATTTACCAACGTTAGGTAGACCAACGATGCCACATTTAAAACCCATGATAGTAACCTTATTCAGCTTTGAACGTGTGGAGGCGATTTTGCGCTTTTGATAGGCCATCCTTTATTAGGATGTCTAGACAACGAACCGACTCGTCGGCTGCGGCGTCTAGTAGCTCTTGCTCTTTCGCTGGAGCTTTGCCTAGTACAAAACCTGCCACTTTATCTTTGTGTCCCGGATGGCCGATGCCGATACGAAGACGATAAAAATCTTTGTTATTGCCCATTTTGCTAATCGTATCACGTAGGCCATTGTGACCTCCGTGACCACCACCTTTCTTAAACTTAGCGACACCTGGAGGTAAGTCTAGCTCGTCATGAGCAACCATGATCTCTTCTGGTTTAATTTGATAAAACTTCGCTAATGCCGCGATCGCTTTACCAGAAAGATTCATAAACGTGGTGGGGATGAGCAAACGGAGATCCTGGCCATTGACCATAATGCGTCCGGTTAGGCCAAAGAACTTTGGTTCGTTCTTCAGGGTAACGTTGTGAACGCGAGCTAATTCTTCTACAACCCAAGCGCCCGCATTGTGGCGAGTTTTGGCGTATTCTGGTCCCGGATTAGCAAGACCAACAAGAAGTTTGATTGGTTGAGTCAAGGTTAGGATCTCTCTGGAATCTCAAAAAGCGCAGTATGATAGCACAGAATTCTCACAGTGGGCGACCAAGGGATTTTCTGCCTATCGATACAAATAAAAAAACACCCCAAAGAGGGGTGCTTTTAAAATCAGTCTAACTGAAATGTTCGTATTAGTTGAACATTGCAGAGATTGACTCTTCGTTGCTGATACGACGAATCGCTTCAGCTAGCATGCGAGATAGGCTTAGTGTGGTCACTTTGCCAGTTGCAGCCATCTCTTTAGATAGAGAGATAGAGTCAGTTACGATAACTTGGTCAAGAACAGAGTTCTTGATGTTGTCTGCAGCGTTGCCAGAGAAAACAGCGTGAGTTGCGTAAGCGAATACACGCTTAGCACCGCGCTCTTTTAGCGCTTCAGCTGCTTTACATAGTGTGCCACCTGTATCGATCATGTCATCAACGATCACACAGTCACGACCTTCAACGTCACCGATTAGGTTCATTACTTCAGAAACGTTTGCACGTGGACGACGCTTGTCAACGATAGCGATGTCGATGTCGCCTAGTGCTTTCGCTGTTGCACGAGCACGAACTACGCCACCTAGGTCAGGAGAAACCACTACTGGGTTTTCTAGACCACGAGATTGCATATCTTCTAGCAGTACAGGCGTACCGAAGATGTTATCAACAGGTACATCGAAGAAGCCTTGGATTTGCTCAGCGTGTAGGTCGATAGTCAGAACGCGGTCAACACCAACGTTAGATAGGAAATCAGCAACAACTTTTGCAGTAATTGGCACACGAGAAGAACGTACACGACGATCTTGGCGAGCGTAGCCGAAGTAAGGAATAACTGCAGTGATACGGCCTGCTGAAGCACGGCGCATTGCATCAATCATAACAACCAATTCCATTAGGTTGTCGTTAGTCGGTGCACAAGTGGATTGAATGATAAAAACATCGCTACCACGAACATTCTCGTTGATTTGAACTGCAACTTCGCCATCAGAAAAGCGAGAAACAGATGCATCACCTAGAGAGATGTAAAGACGATCAGCAATACGTTGGGCTAGTTCAGGTGTTGCGTTACCAGCAAATAGCTTCATATCAGGCACGGTGGAAACCTCGGGTTTGCGTCCAGTTTTAAATAGGTCGGTGTTGGGCTGATTGGTATTCAGCCAAAGTCTCTTTTAGTGGCGAGATATTGCGCCCTTGAGCGACAAATGCCGAGACATTATCAGAGAGTTGTGCAAGGATAGCTTTTGCTTCCGCTTTGCTTGAAAATTCAGCAAAAACGCAAGATCCTGTCCCCGTCAATCTTGACGGCGCGTATTGTAGCAGCCATGAAAGTTGCTTATCAACCTCTGGGTAGAGCATTCGTACAATTTTTTCGCAATCGTTTACGCTTGGCGTGTTTAAAAGCGTTTCTAAATCGCGTTTTGGCGTGTTTCGAGTCAAATCCGGATGACTGAATATGTCGACGGTTGCAATGGAAACATTTGGACGAACGACCAAATACCATTTCTCATCTGGATGAGCTGGCAAAAGTTTCTCGCCAACACCTTCCGCAAACGCTGCAAAGCCACGCACAAAAACGGGTACATCAGCACCAAGCGCAAGGCCGATTTCGGCTAATTCATCATCACTTAAGTGGGTTTGCCATAGGTAATTAAGCGCAACTAAGGCCGTTGCCGCATTAGATGAACCTCCGCCAATACCACCGCCCATAGGTAAGATCTTATGAAGATCGATATGTGCACCGTATGAGCAATTAGCGTAGCGTTGCAATGCTGTGGCGGCTTTCCAGATCAAGTTGTCTTTTAGAGGAACACCTTCAATTTCAGGTGAAATTGTGATCTCGCCAGAGCCATTCGCTTGGATGCTAAGTTCATCGCCGTGATCGACGAATTGGAATAAGGTTTGTAATTCGTGGTAGCCGTTTTCAGTTCGGCCATTGATATAAAGAAAGAGATTCAATTTCGCTGGTGAAGGCCAGCGGGTTGAAAATTCGATCATTGGGTGATGTTCCATTTTGTGATCACTAAATTAATTTTTACGTCTGCGGTACTTAGCTTGAGTTTGTTCGGTAATGGCAACGCTTGTTCGTGCCAGGCCACATCCCCATACCGTTGGTAGGCAATGTTCCAATCGTTCATACCAATCTGCTTGTCCAGCGCTTGCAAGGTATTGGTCGCTGAGAGTTGGAAGGAGTCTGCATCCGTTGGAAGGCCAAGTAGCCAATCCGGCATGTGATCAACAGGCATCATTAAGCCCGTTAATCGGTAAATCAATTGATTGGCATTACGCGCAGAAAGTACTTGGTCGTCATAGGTTTCTACAGTCGCACCTTGTGGTGTAATCGTGAGTTTTAATGCGGTTTGACCAAGTAGAGTAGTTAAGCGTAATTGGCTTAAGGTGGAAGAGTGTTTCCAGAAAAAATTCAGACTTTGCCTTTGGTCGGGGCCAATGTAGCCAAGCTTGCCCGTGGCTTGAAAGTTATCAATGGTTTCTAGTCGCTGTTCATGTGCTTGCCACTCAACGCTGGTGACACTCTCAGGAACAGAACTACAACCTGCAAGTACTATGCTCGATAAGAGCAAGATGAGAAAGGAGCGTAAGGTCATGTTTGATGGCTTATTAATCAGTTTCATCGGTAATCGCTCACAACTATAGCACTGAAAACAGAGACGAAGGAAAACAAATCCTGCTTACCCTTTCAATAAATGCGTGCTTACAGTAAAATTCTGAACCTATTTTATAACCGATCTCAGAGATACCACGTTAGATGTCCTTGCTTGCTATTGGAATCAATCACAATACAGCGTCTGTTGACTTGCGAGAGAAAGTGGCGTTCGGACCCGATAAACTGGGCCCAGCACTTGAGCAACTCAGAGACCATGAAGCCGTTAATGGTAGTGTGATTGTTTCAACCTGTAACCGTACCGAAGTGTACTGCGACGTAAAGCAAGGAGCGCGAAATAAGCTTATCGACTGGTTAGTCCAGTTCCATCAAGTTAATCAAGAAGACTTGATGCCGAGCCTTTATGTCCATGAAGAGCAAGCGGCGATTAAGCACTTGATGCGTGTTTCTTGCGGCCTTGATTCACTGGTACTTGGTGAGCCTCAGATTTTGGGTCAGGTAAAACAAGCGTTTTCCGATTCCCGAGATCATCAGGCGGTGGATACGTCGATTGATAAGTTGTTCCAAAAAACTTTTTCTGTCGCAAAACGTGTTCGAACTGAAACTGATATTGGTGGTAATGCGGTGTCAGTGGCTTACGCTGCTTGTACACTGGCAAAACACATCTTCGAATCACTTTCTGATTCTACGGTGTTGTTGGTGGGCGCGGGCGAAACCATCGAACTGGTGGCGAAGCACTTAGCCTCCAATGGCTGCAAGAAAATGATTGTGGCTAACCGAACCAAAGAGCGTGCATTGTTATTGGCAGAGCAATTTGGTGCTGAGGTGATCAGCCTGAATGAAATTCCTGACCATCTACCAAGAGCGGATATCGTAATTAGCTCAACAGCGAGTCCGTTACCTATCATCGGTAAAGGCATGGTGGAAACGGCATTGAAAAAACGTCGTCACCAGCCAATCTTGCTTGTAGATATCGCCGTGCCACGAGATGTGGAAGCGCAAGTCGGTGAATTGAGCGATGCTTACTTGTATTCGGTGGATGACTTACAGTCGATCATCGATAACAACATTGAGCAACGTAAAGTCGAAGCGATTCAAGCGGAAGCGATTGTTAGCGAAGAAAGTGCAGCATTCATGACGTGGATGCGCTCGCTGCAAGCGGTCGACAGTATTCGTGATTATCGTAAATCGGCGAACGAAATTCGTGAAGAATTATTGAGTAAGAGCCTACAATCATTGGCAACGGGCGCAGATCCTGAAAAGGTCCTGCGTGAGCTTAGTAATAAACTCACCAACAAACTGATTCACGCTCCTACTCGTGCATTGCAAAGTGCGGCCGAGCAGGGCGAACCAGCAAAATTAACGGTTATCCGCCAGACCCTTGGTTTGGATGATCTGTAACTCACGCTTTTTATTAAGAAAACGACACTATGAAAGCCTCTATTCTGACTAAGCTAGAAACGCTAGTAGAACGTTACGAAGAAGTACAACATCTTCTTGGTGATCCTGATGTAATTGGTGATCAGGACAAATTCCGTGCTCTATCAAAAGAGTACTCGCAGCTAGAAGAAGTAACTCAGTGCTTCCAAGCGTATCAGCAGGCAAAAGAAGATCTAGAAGCTGCTGAAGAGATGGCGAACGAAGACGACGAAGAAATGCGTGAAATGGCGCAAGAAGAGATCAAAGAAGCAAAAGAGGCGATTGAGCGTCTTACTGACGAGCTTCAAATCTTATTGCTACCAAAAGATCCAAACGACGAGCGTAACTGTTTCTTAGAAATCCGTGCGGGCGCAGGTGGTGACGAAGCGGGTATCTTCGCAGGTAACTTGTTCCGCATGTATTCTAAGTTCGCTGAGAAGAAAGGATGGCGCGTTGAAGTGATGAGCAGCAATGACTCAGAACAAGGCGGCTACAAAGAGATGATCGCGAAAGTGAGCGGCGATGGCGTTTACGGTGTGCTTAAGTTTGAATCAGGTGGTCACCGTGTACAACGTGTACCTGAGACTGAATCTCAAGGTCGTGTTCACACTTCAGCGTGTACCGTGGCAGTGATGCCTGAGATCCCAGAAGCGGACTTACCAGAAATCAAAGCAGCCGATCTGAAGATTGATACATTCCGTGCATCTGGTGCGGGTGGTCAGCACGTCAACACCACGGATTCTGCAATCCGTATTACCCACTTACCAACAGGTACAGTAGTAGAGTGTCAAGACGAGCGTTCACAGCATAAGAACAAAGCGAAAGCGATGGCAGTACTTGCTGCTCGTATCGTTCAAGCGGAAGAAGAGCGTCGTGCTGCAGAAGTCTCTGATACACGTCGTAACCTACTAGGTTCAGGTGACCGTAGTGACCGTATCCGTACTTACAACTACCCGCAAGGTCGTGTATCTGACCACCGCATTAACCTAACTATCTACCGTTTGAACGAAGTGATGGAAGGTGACCTGCAAAGCTTGATTGAACCAGTGGTTCAAGAGCACCAAGCAGACCAACTTGCGGCGCTAGCTGAGAACAACTAATCGATGAGCCAAGTTCAATCGATTGAGCAAGCACTGAAAAGTGCAACGGCAATTCTGACAGAAGGCGGCAAAGAGTCGCCTTCTCTCGATGCGGCTGTCCTCCTTTGTCACGTCCTAGGCAAACCAAGAAGCTACCTGCTCACTTGGCCAGAAAGAGCATTAGAAGCGGAACAACAAGCTCAGTTTGAGATGTTGTTAGAAAGACGCATCGCAGGTGAACCAGTGGCTTACATCATTGGTGAACGTGAGTTCTGGTCTTTGCCGTTAAAAGTCTCCCCTTCTACCTTAATTCCAAGACCAGATACCGAACGTTTGGTTGAAGTCGCACTAGATAAAACCTTTGATCAGACCGGGCCGATTCTTGACCTTGGTACAGGCACAGGAGCGATTGCCTTAGCTTTAGCGTCTGAAATGCCAGCGCGTCAAGTGACGGGCGTGGATTTAAAACAAGAAGCAAAAGAGCTTGCAGAGTACAACGCGGTGCAACTAAACATTAAAAATGTGACGTTTGACCAAGGTAGCTGGTTTGAACCTATTGCCAGCGGAACAAAGTTTGCTTTAATTGTCTCCAATCCACCATATATCGACGAAAAAGACCCACACCTATCTCAAGGTGATGTGCGTTTTGAGCCAAAATCTGCGCTTGTTGCAGACGAGAATGGCTTAGCGGACATTCGATATATCTCCGATCTTGCTCGTCAATATTTGCAAGAGGGTGGATGGCTTGCTTTCGAGCATGGTTACGATCAAGGTGATGCAGTACGCGAAATCCTGACGAACTTTGGTTTCGAGCAAGTGATGACAGAAAAAGATTACGGCGGTAACGACCGAGTGACGCTTGGTTGCTTTAAGCCAAAATAATAACGAGCAAGTCAGCAGTAAACTTATAAAAGAGAAGAGAAATGTACGTAGCTCTAAAACACATTCACTTGGTGACGATCGCGCTGAGTGCAACACTATTGTCTATCCGATTTGCGTTGTTGATGATGAATTCTCCGAAACTCAACAATCGCTTTCTGAAAATTTTCCCGCATATTGTTGATACCGCGCTACTGCTATCTGGTATCGGTCTTATCATGGTGACCGGCTTTATTCCATTTACGGATGCTGCGCCTTGGTTAACCAACAAGATCACTTGTGTGTTGGCGTACATTGCTCTTGGTTTCTTTGCGATGAAGATGGCGAAGAACAAGTTGCTGAGAATCTTTGCTTTCTTCGGTGCTTTAGGCTGGTTGGTTATGGCCGCGAATATTGCCGTTTCTAAAAATCCAAACCTATTTGGGTAATCTTCATGCTTGAACTTTTTGACGAAGATTTTGACAACATCCCGTTGGTGGAAGGCGCCTTAGAGCTGAACCATTCCATTAACCCAGAAACCAATGTTCATTGGGCAAAACAAGAATTAGAGCGTCTGTACAAAGAAGCAGAAGCGACACTTGTTCATGAAACCGATGAAGAGCAACGCTTTGACTCATTCTTGCGCCTATTCTTCCATGAATGGGGATTTAAAGGGGATGAGCAAGAGTATTTTATCTCTGACAACAGCTTTATTGATAAGGTGCTAGAGCGTAAGAAAGGCATTCCAGTTAGCCTTGGTGCTATTTTGCTTTATCTTGGCAATCGTCTTGGTTTCCCGATGAAAGGGGTGACATTCCCAACTCAGTTCTTGATTAAGCTGGATTGGATGCACAAAACACCAGATTACATTAATCCGTTTAACGGTGAATACGTTGGCGAGAAAATTCTTCAAGCATGGTTGATTGGTCAAGAAGGTCCACTTGCGACGCTTAAACCTGAACATTTTGAAGAAGCCGATAACCCTACTGTCATTGGCCGTTGGTTAGCTTTGATTAAAAGCGCGATGCTGCGTGAAGAGCGCTACACACTGGCACTGCGTTGTACCAATCTTGCGTTGACGTTTGTACCTGATGACCCGTATGAAATTCGTGACCGTGGCTTTATCTTCCAGCAGTTAGAGTGTCTTCAGGTTGCCGCTTCCGATTTTGAGTACTTTATTGACCAATGCCCAGACGATCCGGCATCAGAGCTACTAAAATCACAAGTTAATGCGATGAACGAAAAGCACGTCACGCTTCACTAATTTTATCAATAGGCCGAAAGGCATATTGAGGACAGACAAAAGAGAATCAAAATGGAACAGAAAATCGTTAATATTGGCGACATTCAGGTTGCTAACGACAAGCCATTCACACTGTTTGCTGGTATGAACGTTCTTGAGTCTCGTGATCTCGCTATGCAGATCTGTGAGCACTATGTAAAAGTAACCGACAAGCTTGGCATTCCTTACGTATTTAAGGCATCGTTCGACAAAGCAAACCGCAGCTCTGTCCATTCATACCGTGGCCCTGGTCTAGAAGAAGGTATGAAGATCTTCCAAGAACTGAAAGACACGTTTGGCGTAAAGATCATTACTGATGTTCATACTGAAGCACAAGCTCAACCAGTGGCAGACGTGGTTGACGTTATTCAGCTTCCTGCATTTCTAGCTCGTCAAACTGACCTTGTTGAAGCAATGGCGAAAACAGGCGCGGTTATCAACGTGAAGAAACCTCAGTTCATGAGTCCAGGCCAAGTGGGTAACATTGTTGAGAAGTTCGCAGAATGTGGTAACGAAAACATCATCCTATGCGAGCGTGGCTCTTGCATGGGCTACGACAACCTAGTTGTAGACATGCTTGGTTTTGGTGTAATGAAGAACGCATCAAAAGGCAGCCCAATCATTTTTGACGTAACGCACTCATTACAAATGCGTGATCCATCGGGCGCGGCATCTGGTGGTCGTCGCGAGCAGACGGTTGAACTGGCAAAAGCGGGCTTAGCAACAGGCATTGCGGGTCTGTTCATCGAAGCGCACCCGACTCCAGACCAAGCTCGCTGTGATGGACCATCTGCATTGCCTCTAGACAAACTAGAGCCGTTCCTAGCGCAAATGAAATCGCTAGACGATCTAATCAAGAGCTTTGCAGACATCGATATCAAGTAATCGATCGTTGTGAATGTTTGAATGAAATGGTCAGCCCGCGTGCTGGCCATTTTTGTATCGACTATTCATTCTGCCTTATTGTCCTTTTCTTGCTTCTTGCTTCCTTACCCCACCTTGGTTATGTCTATAATCTGTTTAAATTTGCGGCTGTTCAGTTCGCATAAGTAAAGTGCGTCGCAGAAACATGAAATCAATATGTTAGTGTTTTACACTATCTCAAGTTTTTGCGTCTCAATAAGTAAGAGTTGAGTTAGTTCTTCTCATTGAGCGTGCAATGCAGTGGACCCCAGACGATAAAAAGGTAAAACAATGAAGCAACGCCTGATTGTAAAAACCGCTTTAAGCGCCGCTATTCTGGCTATTTTAGCCGGATGTGCAACGCAACCAGCACACGAATGGAATGAAGATACAACGTACAAATTGACCGTACTACACACCAACGACCATCATGGTCGTTTCTGGCAGAATAAATACGGCGAGTACGGCATGGCTGCGCGTAAAACGCTGATTGATGAACTGCGCGCAGAGATTCAAGCGGAAGGGGGCAGTGTGCTACTCCTATCAGGTGGCGACATCAACACAGGTGTACCTGAGTCTGACTTGCAAGATGCAGAGCCTGACTTTAAAGGCATGAGCAAAATTGGTTACGATGCGATGGCGCTCGGTAACCACGAGTTCGACAACCCACTAGAAGTGCTATTCAAACAGCAAGAGTGGGCAAACTTTCCGATGCTGTCTGCCAACATTTACGACAAAGAAACTGGCAAGCGCTTGTTCCAACCTTATGCCATGTTCAACAAACAAGGCATCAAGATCGCTGTTATTGGTTTAACCACTGAAGACACGGCGAAGCTAGGTAACCCTGAATTTATTGGCGAGGTTGATTTCCGTGACCCGAAAGAAGAAGCGAAGAAGGTCATCGCTGAGTTGAAAGAAACAGAGCGGCCGGACCTTATTTTTGCAGTGACACACATGGGTCATTACGAAAATGGCAACCGTGGTGTGAATGCTCCCGGTGATGTGGCATTGGCTCGCTACCTAAATGAAGGTGACTTGGACATGATTGTGGGTGGTCACTCTCAAGAGCCTGTTTGTATGGAAGGTCCGAACGTCATCAAAAAGAACTTCATGCCAGGTGATGAATGTAAGCCTGATGTGCAAAATGGGACTTACATTGTGCAAGCGTATGAATGGGGTAAGTTTGTTGGCCGCGCGGATTACGAATTCCGTAATGGTGAGCTTTCTATGGTGAGCTACGATCTGATTCCAGTCAACTTGAAGAAGAAAATCAAAGTGAACGGCGAATCACAACGTGTGCTGATTCAAGATGAGATAAACCAAGATGAGACATTGCTTGAGTTTTTACGCCCTTATCAAGAGCAGGGTCAAGACAAGCTCAATGTGAAGATTGCTGAATCGAATGGGAAACTTGAAGGCGACCGTAACGTGGTTCGTTATCAGCAAACCAATCTTGGCCGTTTAATCGCAACCGCGCACATGGAGCGTGCGAAAGCAGACTTTGCTGTCATGAACTCAGGTGGCGTGCGTGACTCCATTGAAGCCGGTGATATTACCTACAAAGACGTACTAACGGTACAACCGTTTGGCAACATGGTTTCTTACGTCGATATGTCGGGTAAAGAAGTCTTAGATTACTTAAATGTAGTCGCAACTAAGCCCGTAGATTCAGGTGCTTATGCTCAGTTTGCTGGCATTTCTATGACTGTGGAAAATGGCAAGGTTTCGAACGTATTCATTGGTGAAAAGCAGTTACGCCTCGATGGCCAATACCGCTTTACCGTACCGAGCTACAATGCGTCAGGCGGTGATGGCTACCCGAAAGTAAATACGCATTCAGGCTACGTCAATACAGGGTTTACAGATGCAGAAGTGTTGAAAGAGTTCTTACAAACGCACAGTCCGATTGACGTAAATGAGTATGCCCCTTCTGGTAATATTGTTTACAAGTAAAAAGCGATTGACTCAAACTCGCGGATACCATTAACTTAAAGCGCTGCTACCGATAACGGAGCAGCGTTTTTTGTTTTATGAGGAGAATCTTGATGACTCCGGCCATTAATCTTGCGAAAAAGAAAAAAGTACCACACACCATTCACCAGTACGAGCACGACCCACGAGCGGACAGCTATGGATTAGAAGCGGCAGAAGTATTGGGACAAGATCCAAAGAAAGTCTTTAAAACGCTGCTGTTCTGTTTGAACGGCGAGCCTAAAAACCTAGCCGTTGCCATTATTCCTGTCGACCAAAAGCTGAATCTTAAATTGGCAGCGAAAGCGGCGAAGGGCAAAAAGGCCGATATGGCTGATCCGGAAATTGCACAAAAGACCACAGGATATGTTGTTGGTGGGATTAGCCCACTTGGACAAAAAAAAGCGCTGCCTACCTTTCTACATGAAAGTGCAATAGATCAAGACACCATCTGCGTGAGTGCGGGTAAGCGTGGTTTAGAAATCGAGTTAGCCCCGAAAGATTTGCTGAGTTTAACTCGTGGTCAATTTGCACCGCTGTGCTTGTAAGTTTAAGACAAGCAAAAAGGACGCTCATGAGCGTCCTTTTTTGATCTTACCATTCAGTGAAGCGTTATTTCTTCAGGCTCAATGTGCCACCAGAACGTTTTGCAGGTTTGCTTGGCTTAGCGGCATTTGGGTTCATGTAATGCTGCTTAGGTTTACTCGGTGATTGAGGCTTTTCAGTTTTACCATATTCACCTTGAGGCTTAGTGCGTTCATTTTGTGGCTTTGCGTTGTAATGCTCTTTTGTTGGGCGTGCTTTTTCATCATCACGTTGACGACGCTGTTGGCCTTTTTTCGAATTCGGTGCATGACGAAATTCATCAGCATTGTTACCACGGAAAGTTCGTGTCTTCTGGTTACGACGAGCAGTAGAGTCTTGGTTTTCTTCACGGCTATCAAACAGCTTTGCGTCGGTCGCTTTACGAATATTACGCCCTCTAGAGTCTGTTTTTGATGCTTCTTCCGTACCCACTGAGCCTTCACACATTGCTAGGATCTCTGCCATTTCGTCGTCACTTAGGTAACGCCACTTACCATTAGGAATACCATCAAGTGAGATGTTCATAATGCGTACGCGACGCAGTTTGAAAACTTCGTAGCCTAGCGCTTCACACATACGACGGATTTGACGGTTCAAACCTTGTGTTAACACGATACGGAAAGAGAATTTGGTCTCTTTCTCTACTTTACAAGGCAGAGTCACTGTATCAAGGATCTTCACACCGCTCGACATCTGCTTAAGGAATTCGCCGGTGATAGGTTTGTCGACACGCACCACGTATTCTTTTTCGTGGTTGTTGCCTGCACGCAAAATCTTGTTCACGATGTCGCCATCGTTTGTTAGGAAGATCAAACCATCTGAAGGTTTGTCCAGACGACCAATTGGGAAGATACGCTTTTTATGACCGATGAAATCAACGATGTTACCAGGGATATCACGCTCAGTGGTGCAAGTGATACCGGTTGGCTTGTTCAAGGCAATGTAAATTGGCTTTTCTTTTGCCGCAACGGGGTTGCCATCGACGCAAACATCATCACCAGGTAGCACTTTTGTGCCCATCTCTGGTTGTTGACCATTAATGGTGACGCGGCCTTGCTCGATAAGGCGGTCTGCTTCACGGCGCGAGCAGAAGCCCGTTTCGCTGATGTATTTGTTTAAGCGTTTTGTGTTGTCTTGTGGCATGTCGTCTCCTAACGTTTCACAACGGCGGTTAATTGAAGTGCCTTACTGCTAGATAAAGCAGCAAGACGAGATAAGGTCGGGCATTCTAGCACCGGGAGAGCGCTTAA
Source organism: Vibrio sp. MOR3 (assembly GCF_001557775.1). Taxonomy (NCBI): domain Bacteria; kingdom Pseudomonadati; phylum Pseudomonadota; class Gammaproteobacteria; order Vibrionales; family Vibrionaceae; genus Vibrio; species Vibrio sp. MOR3. The sequence goes on from NZ_LNRD01000013.1 coordinate 118,506, forward strand.
CCTAACCGTTTTTGATGACGTTCTCGCGTCTCAAGCTTCTTCTCGGGGCTCTTTCTTAATAGAACGTACACAGCACCGCTACCACCGTGAAACCGTTGCGCACTGTGTACACACTGCACTTCGCGGATTTGCTGCAACCAACTGCTGACAAAACTTTTCATTAAGGCTGGTGGATTAGAACGTTCACCACGGCCATGCACTATCACCACGGTACGAATGTCCATTTGAATGCATTGCTTAAGGAATTTTACGACTTCGTCACGCGCTTCTTTCAACGTCTTACGGTGTAAATCAAGACGAGCTTGTATCGGGTACTTGCCCAAACGTAGCTTACGATAGACACCGTCTTGTACGCCATCACGTTTGAACTCGATAAAGTCATCTGGTTTCAGCATTTCTGCATGGTCAATCGACAAGTATTCAGGATCGTCTTCAGTTAACCAAATTGCTGCCTCGCGTTTAGCAAGGTGTGCATCGGTAACTTGGTGAACCTTTTTGTGTTCGGCGGTGTCATTGCTGATTGGCTTTACATCGCCCATCATCTGTTGGAACAGATCAAAATCGTCATCGTGAGACATAACGGCAATCTCATAAAGAACAGGATAAGTAGAGACAATTATATCAAGGACGTGTGTGAAAAGATCAAATAAAAAACCGGAGCAGGCAGGTTACCAACTCCGGTGCAAAGCGTTTCTAGAGCTAAGCGAGATCTAGTGAGGAGATTTGTCGTTCATGATCTTGTAAATGAAGAAACCGCTGAAAAACAACATCAGTCCAATTGTCCCAAAGATTACTATCATTGACGATAGTCCCACCGCATTACCAAATAGGAGTTCAAGCCAAAAGTCCATGTGTTTCCTCCAAGATAGTTCCGACATGGACCAAACTAATAGGTGGTGCTTTTTTACACACTGATCTGGATCAATTATGTTGCCAAGGTTAATAGTCTGTATTTTATTGTGGGTTCTTAGTCACATTTCACGTGCTAGTGTTCAGTAATTCATCAAACGAATTAAGACATTAGGTTTTTTCGCAAAAAGCACTTGCGTCTCTCAAAAGAATCCGTAATATACGCATCCGTTGACGGGGATAAGTCCTCAGTTAAACATCTCGGTGAATAGCGCAGCTTGGTAGCGCATCTGGTTTGGGACCAGAGGGTCGGGGGTTCGAATCCCTCTTCACCGACCATATTAGAGAAAAAGGCCCTACAGAAATGTAGGGCCTTTTTCGTATTTGGTGATATTTATTTGGAACCAGAGGGTCGGGGGCTGGATGCCAGTCCTCTGGAAGCCCAGCCGCGTCGAATCCCTACTTCACCGACCACTTTCAGAAAGCCTGCTCAATGAGCAGGCTTTCGTCGTTTCAGCGGTCGCAAATTTGGCTTTGATAGTAGCGAACCAAATGGGGTTCGCCTGAAGTTAGAATATGGCTCTTCACCGACCTATTTTAGAAAAGCCGCAACAGAAATGTTGCGGCTTTTTACGTTTACGTTTTTTGAGTCGGGAGCGCTTCGCTTTAGGAATTGAGAGGTGTTCGCTAGAGGGCTAATGAAGTGCACTCGGCTTTGAAAGTTGTTGATGGAACTTGTTCCTAGAAAGACAAAACAAAGTCGCTTCCCATTTCCGCTATTTCACATCACAACTAATATCTTTAATTGGTGTTTCGGATGTGGTGAAACAGACATAAACCGTTTGTGGATTGTTTGGTCCTACCTTGATGTAGCCAGCTTGAAGTTCATCTTCATCAAACGTCACAGAGTGTGATTTCCCTGTTTTGCCATCGAAGTATTCGGCTTCAAAATTCTGATTGATTAGATGTGCGACGCGATTGCGAGTATGGGCAGTAGAAAAAGTAATGTTCGCACAGCGCATCATAGGTTTTTGGGTAATTAAGAACTGACCACTTTCTTTATCGAATACACCACCTTTAGTTTCTGGGGCGATATCGACGGGCTGGAATTCTTCAATCGTGCAAGATGGCTTGGCATTCGCTAACGAAGGTAAAAGTAGTGCGCTGGCTAGACATAATAATGAGGCTTTGAACGTCATAAGGCTCTTATCAAATTTGAGATTGTGTACAGGTTGAGTCGATAGTATCGGATAGATTGCTGGATTTGTCAGCGAAGCGTAAGTGTAGACTCAACAGCGTGGGTGCGGTGTAAGAGGATGTAAGTGCCCCGTCAATCAGGGCACTGATGTTCGTAGTGTAAATATTGTGCCCGTTTAGATGTCACAATCTGCTTTGCTAGTATTGCCCAGAGCTTCGATGTTAAAGCCGCGTTTTCTGAGTAAATCGATCAAGTTATCTTTACCAACTAAGTGCAAGCTACCGACCACAATGGTGTATTGACCTGCTTTCTTTGGCAGTACACTGCCTGAATCTAGCTTTTCAGCCCAATCATGGTTGCGCTCATACAGGAAAGCCTCATTAAATGCATCGGTAGACTCTGCGCTTTTAGACGCATCTTCTAGAGAGTTACCATCTCCAGTCTTCCAACTGTCGATCAAACACTGTACCAAAGCCTCACCACCGTCATATTCTTCGATAGAAGAGAGCAGTAATTCTTTCCCGCCATCTTCTTGTCCAGCAATTAAGTCCAACTGAAATTGTACCGTTTCGAGTGGAATCACTGGCACATTTTGCTTATCAGCAAGCGTCATTAAGTGCATGTCGACACCTTGGTCTGAGGCATAGCCTAACTTATTCACTAGCAAGAGCTGAATCGTCAATGCCGCCGACCAAGGTGGTGCATTGAGTAGTTGTTCTTCCGGTAATCCAAGATCTTTTGCGATGTCAGCCAAGTGCTGACGTTGTTGTTTATCGAGGATGTCTTTCGCAAGTAGTTTTGTTTTTGGAAATGCAGCCCCTTCGGTATTTCTGATATCCGCTTCGATGATCAAACCGTCACTGTTGTTGAGGAACTGAGTCACGGCTTTCGGTAAAGGGTACATGCTTTTGTCGCCCACATGGACAGAACCAATAATCATGTATTCGGTGTCTCCTTTTTTTACCAACCAGTGTTGTGGCTCTGCTTGTGCGGAGTAGGAGGTGAAAAAAACAATCAAAGATGACATGACAGACAAGAGTCGAAACATATTTTGCTCCTCGAATTCAATATGCACCTTATCTATAACATGGTTCGGCAAAATCGTCATTTCTAAAAATATTGACGAGTTTTGACGGCATGGAAATGAGATCTAATTCACGAAAGCACTTCAATTGAGTTTGTTGTTAATGGATTACTAAATAACCAATAGTGATCAAAATCCTATAAAACCCGTCTAAACCCATCGATATTCGTGATTGAGATCGCAACAAACTCGTCAAAAAAAGTTGTTCGTTTTTGACGTTTTAATTAAGCAATTGAAATTTAAGTGTTTATATTTTCTTAAGCAATGCTGAATTTGACCTGGATCACTTCTTAGTTTCATTAATTTTACGCTTAGAAATAACTGCTTGTATGTTGAATGCAACTGTTAAGCGCCTCGCATTTAGGTGCTCACCATTTTTGATAAATGTCGTTTTGAACCACTGACTTTTTGGGGAAAGTAAGATGTTGAAACATAGTCTGATTGCTGCTTCTGTTATTGCTACATTGGCAGGTTGCTCTTCACTACAGAATTCTGAGCAACAAGTTGTAAACTCATTGGCTGACAACCTTGATATTCAATATGAAGTGTTGACTAACCACGGCGCTAACGAAGGTCTTGCATGTCAGGATATGGGCGCAGAGTGGGCGTCTTGTAACAAAGTCAACATGACACTGGTTAACCAAGGCGAAGCGGTTGACTCTCAAGATTGGGCTATCTACTTCCACAGCATCCGTCTGATTCTGGATGTCGACAACGAACAATTCAAAATCTCTCGTGTAACGGGCGACCTACACAAACTAGAACCAACAGACAAATTTGATGGCTTTGCGGCAGGTGAAGAAGTGGTTCTTCCTCTTGTTGCTGAATACTGGCAGTTATTTGAAACTGACTTCATGCCGGGTGCATTTGTTGCCGCGCCAAACGCTGAGCCTAAGATGATCGCGTCGCTTAATACAGAAGACGTTAATTCTTTCGTTACTGGCCTTGAAGGCAACAACCTAAAACGTACGCCTGATGACAACAACATCATGGCAAGTGCGGTATCTCGTTTTGAAAAGAACGAAGATCTAGCAAAACAAGATGTATCAACTACGTTGCTACCAACGCCAATGCATGTGAAAGCAGGCAAAGGCACAGTAGACATCGCAGGGGGTATTGCGCTGCCGAAAGACGCATTTGATGCGGCTCAATACGCAGCAATTCAAGATCGTGCAGAAGTGGTAGGTGTGGATGTTCGTGGTGATGTTCCTGTTAGCATCACGCTAGTTCCTGCAAACTTCACCGGTGAATTAGCAAAATCTGGTGCTTACGATATGAGCATCAACGGCAACGGTATTGTTATTAAAGCGTTCGACCAAGCTGGCGCGTTTTACGCAGTACAATCTATCTTTGGCCTGATAGATAGCCAAAATGCTGATTCTCTACCACAACTGTCTATTCAAGATGCACCTCGCTTTGATTACCGTGGTGTGATGGTGGATGTGGCTCGTAACTTCCACTCTAAAGACGCAATTCTTGCAACGCTAGACCAAATGGCAGCGTACAAGATGAACAAACTACACCTTCACTTAACGGATGATGAAGGCTGGCGTTTAGAAATCCCGGGTCTGCCTGAGCTGACAGAGGTGGGTGCTAACCGTTGTTTCGATTTGGAAGAGAAAAGCTGTTTACTGCCTCAGCTTGGCTCAGGCGCAACGACAGACAACTTTGGTTCTGGCTTCTTCAGCAAAGCAGACTACGTGGACATCTTGAAGTACGCGAAAGCGCGTAACATCGAAGTGATTCCTGAAATCGATATGCCTGCGCACGCTCGTGCAGCTGTGGTATCAATGGAAGCTCGTTACGACCGCCTAATGGAAGAAGGTAAAGAAGCAGAAGCGAACGAGTACCGCCTGATGGATCCTCAAGATACATCGAACGTAACCACGGTTCAGTTCTACAACAAGCAAAGCTTCATCAACCCATGTATGGAATCTTCAACTCGCTTTGTTGATAAAGTGATTTCAGAAGTAGCGGCAATGCACCAAGAAGCGGGCGCACCGTTATCAACATGGCACTTTGGTGGTGACGAAGCGAAGAACATCAAGCTAGGCGCTGGTTTCCAAGATGTGAACGCTGAAGACAAAGTAAGCTGGAAGGGTACGATTGACCTGTCTAAACAAGACAAGCCATTTGCACAATCTCCACAATGTCAGACGCTAATTGCAGACGGCACGGTAAGCGACTTTGCTCATCTACCAAGCCACTTTGCAGAAGAAGTGTCTAAGATTGTGGCTGAGAAGGGCATCCCTAACTTCCAAGCTTGGCAAGATGGTCTTAAGTACAGTGAAGGCGAGAAAGCGTTTGCAACAGAAAATACTCGCGTAAACTTCTGGGACGTTCTTTACTGGGGTGGCACGTCATCAGTGTACGAGTGGTCTAAGAAAGGTTACGACGTGATTGTTTCTAACCCTGACTACGTTTACATGGACATGCCATACGAAGTTGACCCGAAAGAGCGTGGTTACTACTGGGCTACACGTGCAACAGATACTCGTAAGATGTTTGGCTTTGCACCAGAGAACATGCCTCAAAACGCAGAAACGTCTGTAGATCGCGATGGTAATGGCTTTACTGGTAAAGGTGAAATCGAAGCGAAACCTTTCTACGGTCTATCAGCACAGCTTTGGTCTGAGACAGTACGTAATGACGAGCAATACGAGTACATGGTATTCCCTCGCGTACTAGCAGCCGCTGAGCGTGCATGGCACCGTGCTGATTGGGAAAACGACTACAAAGTGGGTGTTGAATACTCGCAAAACTCTAACCTAGTAAACAAAGCTGCGCTAAACCAAGACTACAACCGCTTTGCGAACGTACTTGGTCAACGTGAACTGGCTAAGCTAGAGAAATCAGGTATCGACTACCGCCTACCTGTACCAGGTGCGAAAGTAGAAGATGACAAGCTAGCAATGAACGTTCAGTTCCCTGGTGTGAAGCTTCAATACTCTCTAGACGGCAAGAACTGGCTAACTTACGCAGACAATGCTCGTCCAAATGTGAAAGGTGAAGTGTTTATCCGCTCTGTATCTGCGACAGGCGAGAAGACAAGCCGCGTGACTAGCGTGAAGTAATTCTGCTAATCATTCACTGAAATCATTGTTCCTTACTCAAAGCCCTCAACTTATGTTGAGGGCTTTATTTATTTTTCTACGGAAAATAAGCGTGATCAATGTCTAATTATTTTTTACTGATAATTAAGTTCGTAATTTAGAAAGAAAAGAAGAGTGTGATCTCGATGCTTATTTTGTGCCGAATTTGAGAGCCTAATTAGCTTCAGGTCACACTTTATTTTTTTGACGAATTTTTATATTTTATATCAAGTGACTGTATTTAATAAACTTTATTGGGTTTCGAAAATGTTGATTTGAATTGGATCACTGTTTTAAACGATTTATTTTTCAATGCGAATTAAATTGCGCAGTATTGCTGTCGCCAGGGAGGCACATCCCAATGTTTGCGATGAAGGGCAGTGATAGCCGGACATCTCATCGCATAACGTGAACAAATAAAGGCAGTAATTATGAAAAACGTTTTAGCACTAAGTGCACTTTCTCTTGTTTTCGCTTCAAGCGCTTTCGCAGACTCATCTTACGTAACGGGTAATATTCAATTTCACGATGATGGTCGAATTCACGGTTCGGACATGACATCAACGCTAGAAGCTGGCCACACTTTCGATAACCAATTCGGCGGCTTCACGGTTTACACTGAGTTTGATGGCATCCAACTTGGTAAGTTAGAAACTGAAAACGGCGGCGCAGGTAACACAACACCGGCTATCACTGTGGGTGGTGAGCAAGCATTTAACATCACTGATCACCTATGGGTTGCAGCAGGTTACCAGCATCTATTCTCTGCTGGGGAGAGCATTCAATACCGCCCGCTAGTTAAAATCGGCTACAACTTCGATAATGGTATCTCTCTAAGCAACCGTACTCGTGCACACATCGATGCAACAGACGCAGATGCGAAAACAGATTACCGCATGGATAACCGCATTGGTTACGCGATGAATGAAGATGTGACACTGAGCTACAACAACGTTTACATGATTGATGCTGAAACCATGGACCACGAGTTACGTGCAACATGGACTCGTAAGGGCGTTCAACCTTACTTTGAGTTCCGTAGCCAAGCACACGGTGCAGAGAATGCATCAGGTGATAGCCTAGTAAACAACGCATTTGTATTCGGCGCATCTTACGGCTTCTAATTAAAAAGTTTGTCTAATACCCAAGTAACCTCGAGATGCTAGGTTCAGCGAGAATGACTTGGTTTGAAGGCAAGGCAACAATTTGAAGATCTGGTGGTTCTAAATCAAAAATTGTTAACAAAGCATGCAAGGCAAGACAACTCGCCCTCTGGGAGCGTGTCATTGACTCAATTGCTGTGTCAAACAACTTGGAAAGAGCTTGCTATTCCGCTTCGTTGTCTTCCTTGCACTCGAATCAATGACAACGCTCTGAACTCTGCATCTTGAAGTCACTTGGGTATATTTGTCCATTAAGAAAAAGCCCAGCGTTTTGTCTCGCTGGGCTTTATTTTTATTGCTCGTTACCTTTGTGGTAACGGTATTCGTATACTTGGCCTTTCTCGTTGTAGGCGTAAACAGCGTAGCTGTCTTTCTTATCGCCGTATTCCATGCCTGGTGAGCCCATTGGCATACCTGGTACAGTCAGGCCTTTTGCATTTCGAGGCGGGTTTTCTAAGAAGGCTTTAATGTCGGCGGCAGGAATATGACCTTCAAATACGTAGCCATCGATCTCTGCGGTATGGCAAGAATAAAGCTGTTCGTTCTCGATGCCTAAATCGCGTTTGATCGCATTCATGTCATCATGCAGCTTTTCTTCCACAGTAAAGCCATTCTCTTCCATGTGTTTTGTCCATTCGCCACAGCAGCCACAGTATGGCGATTTGTGGTTGATGACATCAGCGGCTAATACGTTCGCCGATGTGACAGCAAGCATTGTAAAGGTCAATAGTTTCAACTTCATAATATCCTCGAGAAGAAGTGTCGCTTACTTAATGGTAAACAGTCGTAGTCGATTTGCATTACTGACGACCGTGATTGAAGACAGTGCCATCGCTGCACCAGCAACGACAGGACTGAGCAAAAATCCAAACGCTGGGTAAAGTACGCCTGCGGCGATAGGAATACCCAACGAGTTATAAATAAAGGCGCCGAACAAGTTTTGTTTCATGTTCTTAAGTGTTGCGCGAGAGAGTTCAATCGCATGCACAACGGCCATTGGTGATGTATTGAGAATGGTCATTTGTGAGCTTTCGATTGCCACGTCACTGCCACTTCCCATTGCGACACCAAGATCCGCCAACGCAAGGGCTGGTGCGTCATTGATGCCATCACCGATCATCGCCACTGTGCGGCCTTGAGATTGCAGCAGTTCAATATGCTGCGCTTTCTCGTCGGGCATCACTTGAGCGATGACTTCATCAATGCCGAGCTCTTTACCGATGGCATTGGCAACGTGTTGGTTGTCGCCTGTGAGCATGACGGTTTTTATGCCCTGCGATTTTAATGCAGACACCGCTTGTTTGGCATCAGATTTAATTGGGTCAGCGATGGCAATTAAACCAATCAGTTCGTTGTTCAGAGCCACAGCCACTGGTGTCCATGCGTTGTTTGCACAATCTTGAATCGCTTGCTTCATTGAGCTGGTATCAATCTGCTCTGTTTGCATAAATTGCAATGAGCCAATGAGTAGCGGTTGTGCTTGGTAAGTCGCAGTAATGCCACGGCCACGAATGTTCTCGAATGCGCTCAACTCAATATTTTCAGTATTGTTCTTTCTCGCGTAATCACACACGGCTTTTGCCAACGGGTGCTCCGATTGACGTTCTGCCGCGTATGCCAGAGCGAGCAAGTGCTCTTGGCTGGTGGCGTGAGTAAACACTTGCTGCACTCTCGGTTTACCTTGAGTCAGCGTGCCGGTTTTATCGAATACGACGGTGTCGATTTTGCTTGCCAACTGCAGTGCGTCAGCGTCTTTGATCAGAATGCCGAGCTCTGCGGCTTTACCGACACCAACCGTAACCGACAATGGCGTTGCTAAGCCTAGCGCACAAGGGCAGGCGATGATCAGTACGGTGGTCGTTACTACAAGCATGTAGCTGGCTTTAGGTTCTGGACCTACGGCAAACCAAACCAAAGCGGCAAGGATTGCGATGCCGACCACGACCGGTACAAATACCGATGAAATCTGGTCCGCTAATTTGGCAATGGCAGGCTTGCTGCTTTGCGCTGTGCGTACCATGCGAATGATTCGAGCCAGCATGGTGTTCGCGCCGATGCCCGTTGCTTCAATGATTAATCCACCATCTGTGTTCAGTGTACCGGCAGACACTTGTGCATCTTGCGCTTTTAACACTGGTACTGGTTCACCGGTTAGCATCGACTCATCAATGTACGATTCACCCTGTATCACAACGCCATCTACTGGCACTTTCTCGCCCGGTTTGATGCGCAGTTTCATGCCTAGCGTGATTTGTTCAACTGCGATCTGTTGATCACCTTGTTCTGTCATCACCGTCGCTTGTTGAGGTTGTAGGTTAATCAGCGCCTGCAATGAGCGTGTTGTGTTTGCTTTGGCTTTTGCCTCGATATAGTGACCAAGAGAAATTAAGCCGATGATCATTGCGCTCGCTTCAAAGTACACATGGCGTGAAGCAAGAGGGAACCAGTCTGGGAATATCACCACAAGCATCGAATAGAACCACGCCGCCCCGGTACCTAACGCGACTAAGGTGTCCATAGTGGCACGTTTGTGAGTGGCTGCTAACCATGCGTTAGTAAAGAAGTGCTTACCCGCAGTTGCTAGCAGTAAGAGACACAGAATACCAATCGCACCCCAAGCCAACTGGTCGTTCGTGTTGCGAATCACCATGTTGCCGCCAAATACCCCCCACAACATCAGTGGCGCACCGACAACTAAGCCAGCTATTGCATCAAGCCTGAAGCGTTTTTGTTGGGCAAGTTGCTGTGCTGCTTGTTTTTCTTGTTGGGTTGCTGCGTCTTGGAGAATCTCTGCTTGGTAACCGGCTTGTTTTACTGAATCAATAATCGCGTGGTGAAGGGCTTCAGAATCTTGAGTAGCGAACACTAATGCACTTTGCTCAGCAAGGTTTACTTGTGCTTTCTCAATGCCTTCTACGTTAGTAAGTGCTTTCTCTACTGAAGAGACGCAACTCGCACACGTCATGCCTTGAATCAGCATTTGCAGCTGAATACTTGCTGGTGGCACCTGCGCATCTTTAATATTGCTTTGCTTGTCTGCTTGTTCAGTCTCTGGTGAACTTTCTTCTTCTACTTCAATAGAATCAGGGCTGGCGGTGTAGCCGAGAGTCGCCACAAGATCGATCACTTTCTGCTCTGATAGTAGGGTCGAGATATCGAGTTGGGTTGTCGACGCTTGAAATGCAATGATGTCTTGGTTTGCTGCTAACAAAGAAGAGAGTTTCTTCACGCAGCCGCCACAACTTAGTCCAGCTAGGTTGAACTGATATTGATGGCCAGCGTGATAACCCAATGTCTCGATGGATTCAACAATAGAAGAAAGAGGGGACTCGGTTTTCAACTCAACCACTGTTGGGGACAAATTGATGATCTCAACACTGTGATTGGCATGTAAAGCTTTCTCAACTTTTCTAGCACAGCCCATGCAGTTAAGCCCTGACATCGGTACAACGAACTGATACATAATTTGTCCTCAAGAATAGTAATGTTCAGAGGATAAACCTTCCTGCAAGGGGAAGGTCAAGCATTTCGACGTGAAACAATTTCGTCAAAACCCCCCTACTTGCACCGTCAATGTACTGATATTGTTGCGAGTTATCTCAAAGTTTTTTCTCTCTGAATATAAAGTTCCGTTAAAACGCCTAAAAGTGAGGTGAGGTTGCTCACGAATTTCGAGCTTTTTATATAAAAAGCAAGTGACTCTGGATGCTTTTGACGTTTTTATATTTTTATTTGTCATTTTAAGTCGTTGTTATTAATTGGTTTATATTGTTTTTGATCTTCTCATTTTGAAGTTGCTCAGATTGCCGTGGGGAAAGTTTTTTACTGCGAAAAAAGTTTGTCATATTTGCTCCGTCCAAACACAGATTCAAGTTCCTGCAATGTCCTAGTTAGCGAATTTGAAAATGGAAAAAACTAAAAATATAGGGGTTAAAAATGTCTTACCTAAAGAAAAGCCTACTTGCTACTGCAATCACAGGCATGATGTTCAGTGGTTCAGCTTTTGCTGATGGTGCAAACAGTGATGCAGCGAAAGAGTACCTAACTAAAGACTCTTTCTCATATGAAGTGTACGGTATTATCGCGATGCAGGCCGCGTACCGCGATTACGATTCTGGTAGTAAAGCAACTGACGATGACTTGGGCGGCATGCAGCTAAACAACGAATCACGTATCGGCTTCCGTGGTAAAAAGCAATTCGCTAACTTTGAACCAACGTTCATTTGGCAAATCGAAGGTGGCTACGTAGACCCAAGCTTTGGTGGTGAAGGCGCAGGTCTTGGTGAGCGTGACACATTCGTAGGTTTTGAAAGCGCTTCTTGGGGTCAAGTTCGTCTAGGTCGCGTTCTTACTCCAATGTACGAGTTGGTTGACTGGCCAGCATCTAACCCAGGTCTAGGTGATGTTTACGACTGGGGTGGTGCAATCGGTGGTGCTAAGTACCAAGACCGTCAATCAAACACTATCCGTTGGGATTCTCCAATGTACGCTGACAAGTTCTCTATCGACGCAGCAGTGGGTGCTGGTGATAAAGCGGGTCTAGGTGAAGGTGACGATTACTGGGGCGGCATCGCGGCTCACTACAAGTTAGGTCCACTACAATTGGATGCTGCTTACGAAGGTAACCGTAACATCGAAGGTGAAAGTCAAACTTGGGAAAACAACACGTACCTACTAGGTGTTCAAGGTTGGTTTGACAACGGTATCTCTTTCTTCGCTCAATACAAATACATGGAAGCTGATGCAAGCAACGGTGTAAGCGAGAAGCAAGATGCAATGTCTGCAGGTCTAATGTACACAACAGGTGATTGGCAGTACAAACTGGGTTACGCAGCAAACTTCGACCTAGAACGTGACGGTAAGACAATCGATAACACAGCGGATGATGTACTATCAGCACAGATCATGTACTTCGTAGACCCATCTGCAGTACTTTACGCTCGTGCTCGTACGCTAGACTTCGGTGACGGTGCGTCTCAAGTAGACGATGACACTAAAGCACGTTGGAAGTCAGCTGACTACGACGAGTTCTCTGTAGGTGTTGAATACTACTTCTAATATAGAAGCAGCTAAAAGGGCGGAAACGCCCTTTTTGTATTGATACTTATTCACATAAGTCATTGGAATTACTGGCCTGTTGATTTCAGTGACTTATCTAAATTGGTATAAGACGAGAAAACCATGATGAAAAAAACAACCACACTATTAGGACTTTGCGCACTTATTTCTGCGCCTGCATTTGCTGCTCAACTGACTCTGCAAGCGGAATTGGTTCCTCGCGTTCTCAACAGTGAGTTCGTCTACCCTGAGTGGATCTCTGACAACAACAGCATCAAAGTAGAAGACGGTGCAAACCAACTGGCCGTGAACGTGGGCCAAATTGTTTTTGAAGATGGTAAGCGTCGTAAGTTTGATTCACAGCCTCTTTTACTTGAGTTCGATGCACCGAAAGATGCAGAGCTAACGCTGACATACAATAAGTTCCGCACTATTGAAGAAGCCAAAGCATTTGAAATGGATCCGAAACTGACGCTGAAAGACGCAAGCGGTAAAGATGTTGAGTTTTCAATGGTTCAACTTCGCAAAGGCGGCCTACAAGGGTTCCGCGACTATGAACGTGAAGTGGCTGATTACAACAAAGCAATGAACAAGCAATCGACGAAAGCAAGCATCGCGGCGTCTCCGGCTGTCACTAAGACATTGAAAGAGTCCTTCAGTGATCTAAGCCGTCAAGAGCAACAAGAATTCATGCAGTGGGCGATGCAGAATCTAAAATAATCGGCATTCGTAACTTTCTTTTGCGATAGCTCTTCTGTTGTTCCAAGCGTTTTGTCGCTATAAATAAGAGGGCAGTACCTTAATCGGTGCTGCCCTGTTTGTATTTCTGGCGTTAAACCACACGGAAGGATTGTAGAATCGACCTACGATGGTAAAATGTCGCCACTTTTATCCTTGATATTACAACGAGAGCCCTCTCGTTGCTCATTACCCCTAAGGAACTCTGATGACGGTTAAAACTCGTTTTGCTCCTAGCCCAACTGGCTACCTACACGTTGGTGGTGCGCGTACTGCACTTTACTCTTGGCTATATGCTAAAAACCAAGGTGGTGAATTCGTTCTACGTATCGAAGATACTGACCTTGAGCGTAACTCTCAGGAAGCGGTTGATGCGATCCTAGAAGGCATGGAATGGCTAGGTCTTGAGTGGAACGAAGGTCCTTACTTCCAAACTCAACGTTTTGATCGTTACAACGAGATGGTTGATAAGCTTCTAGAAGAAGACAAAGCATACAAATGTTACGCATCTAAAGAGCTGCTAGACGAAGTTCGCGCAGAGCAAGAAGCAAACAAAGAAATGCCTCGTTACGATGCTAACCATCCAAAAATCAAAGCGGCAAACGAAGCGGCAAAAGATGGCGATCCATGTGTTATCCGTTTCCGTAACCCGAAAGAAGGCAGCGTAGTATTTGATGACCAAATCCGTGGCCGTATCGAAATCAGCAACACACAAATGGATGATCTGATCATCCGTCGTACTGACGGTTCGCCAACGTATAACTTCTGTGTAGTGGTTGACGACTGGGATATGGGCATCACTCACGTAGTGCGCGGTGAAGACCACATCAACAACACGCCTCGTCAGATCAACATCTACGAAGCGCTAGGTGCGCCAGTACCAACATTCGCACACTGTGCAATGATCCTAGGTGATGACGGTGCGAAACTGTCTAAGCGTCACGGCGCTGTATCGGTAATGCAATACCGCGATATGGGTTACCTACCTGCAGCACTAAACAACTACCTAGTGCGTCTTGGTTGGTCTCATGGTGATCAAGAGATCTTCACTCAAGAAGAGATGATCAACCTATTTAGCCTAAACGCAGTATCTAAGTCAGCGTCTGCATTCAACACTGACAAACTGCAATGGTTGAACAACCACTACATCAAAAACTCAGATCCAGCGTACGTTGCAGAGCACCTACAATGGCACCTAGATCAACAAAAACTAGACGTAACAAACGGCCCTGCTATCACTGAAGTGATCAAGCTAGTGGGTGAGCGTTGCAACACGCTAGTTGAGCTAGCTGAGCAAATCCGTTACTTCTACGAAGACTTCGCTGAATTTGAAGCGGGCGCAGCGAAGAAACATCTACGCGGCGTGGCTAAAGAGCCTTTAGAGCTTGCTCTAGCGAAAGCAGAAGCACTGACTGAGTGGACAACAGCGAACATCAAAGATGGCGTAATCGCAGCTGTATGTGAAGAGCTAGAAATCGGCATGGGCAAAATTGGTATGCCACTACGCGTTGCAGTCACAGGTGGCGGTCAGTCTCCTTCTGTAGACGCAGTAATGGAACTGATTGGCAAAGAACGCTGCGTTGCTCGCATCAAGATGGCGCTTGAGTTCATCGCTGAGCGTGAAGCAAACGCATAATTGCTTGAATAATTAGTCGAAAAGCCGCGGTAAATACCGCGGCTTTTTTGTATCGGGCACCAGGGAAACAGCAAATTTCCTGAAATACCGCCTGAATTACTGAACTTTTTCTCATCAGATTGCTCAAAAGTTGATAAGTTTTACTAATCCAAATATAGCTATTGTGAATGCTAATAGAGTAGTTTCATGCGAAATATCTCTCTGAAATAAAAACACTATCCTCAAAGTTCCTTAAATATCGTCTCATTTATGAGAAGTTAATTTGCTTTACCTCTACTATTTTGAAATTTCACGCAAACGTTTGCGCTATTGCTGTGGCTTACTTTATGGTGCGCCAGATCACACTAAATCATGCTTTTCGATGACACTAAATTGACAGTTTTGGGATTTGTCTCGGGATTTCTTAGGGTTATAGTGCTCGCCGTCAGTGAGGCACGCTTATGCATCATTGAGCAGGAGACATACCCAAGTGACTTTTATGCAAATGAGCGGAAGTTATTTCGGTATCAAACTCAAAGGAACTGAATAAAAGAATTGAAATACAACGTCAGTCAGGCGGCGCATTTCGTTAACGAACAAGAGAACTTCTTTTAGAGGAATCAATAATGAAAAAACTAGCAGCGGTAATTTCAGCTTCTTTACTTATGGCTTCAGCAGCGCACGCAGAAGTATACGTGGGCGGTAAGATGGGTAAGTCTTGGATGGACGACGCTTGTGTAGCTGGTCAAGCTTGTGACAAAGATGGCTCTACTCTAGGTGCTTTTGTTGGTTACGAAATGAATGACTACTTCTCAGTAGAAGCAGGCTTCGACAACCTAGGTGACTTCGACCAAACTTCTTTCGGTGGCCACGTAGAAGCAATTACACTTGCTCCTAAGTTCAGCCTACCAATCACAGAAGACATCGCACTTTACGGTAAAGTGGGTGGTGCTTACCTAATGATGAACGATGGTAAAGACGATTACTCTTACCTAGGTGCAGCTGGTGTTGAATTCAACGTAAGCGAAAACGTAACAGCACGTGCGGAATACCAAACAATCACTGACATCAACAACGATTCTGTGAAAGCAATGGGTAACTCTGCAACGCTAGGTGTTGCATTCAAGTTTGGCGGTAACGACGAAGTTGTTGTTGAAGAAGAGCCAATCGTTGAAGAAGTGGTTGTTGAAGAAGTTGCTCCAGTTGTAGTAACTAAGACTTTTGAAACTCAAACTATCGGTACAGGTAGCTTTGCACTAAACAGCACAACTCTAAAACCAGAGAGCGCTGCAAAACTAGACGAGCTAGTAGCATTCCTAAACGAGTACCCACAAGCGAACGTTGACGTAATTGGTTACACAGACACTTCAGGCCCAGCAGCTTACAACCAAAAAGTTTCTGAGAAACGTGCTGAATCTGTAGCAAACGCGCTAGTAGAAAAAGGTATCGATGCTTCACGTATCCACGCTCGTGGTGAAGGTGAAAACAACCCAATCGCTTCAAACGAGACTCGTGAAGGTCGTGAACAAAACCGTCGCGTAGAAGTTGTTGTTCCTGAGTTTGAATACCAAGTTCAGCAATAAGCTCCTATCTGACCGTTAGAAGCATAAACGCTGAATGCCCCAAAGAGTTCGCTCTTTGGGGCTTTTTTATATCTATTGCGCTCATCTTAGATGTATTACAAAAGAATCAACGTATATGCTATTTACAGTTTTGTATTTTATTACTTTAATTATGTATGAGTTTTGCTTACCCTTTGGCTATTAATAGAATTATTAGTTAGCACTATGTCTAAGAGCAATTTAATAACAAACACTGGACACCGCTTTATTTCGAAAGGCAAAACAGCCTTTAAGATCCACATCCACACACCGGAAGATACGGTATTGCACCGCTCCGTGGGTTTCGTTCGCATTGGAGAAAAGAAAGGCCTTAAGAAGGCCATCAAACTGCGTAACGAGCTCGGGCGTGAAATGTGGGGCAAGTTTTGGCGTCGTCTATTGAAAGACCCGTACCTGATGACAAGGCTGCCACACAGCGTTGAGCCTAAGATTGTCCATAAACCCAACCCAACGTTGGAAGATCCGAACAATCGAGACACTTGTTACATTGCCAAGTGGCGTGAGTTCGATGAGGAAGGGCAGTACAAGTACAAAACGGTGGTTCGATCCATCAACAAGTACGGAAAACTTGCCGCCTATATGCAGACGAAAAAAGCGTTGTTGGATGCACACAAAGATAACCTTGAGATCTTAACCTTCATGGGGCGCCTAAACAGCATTGATCTCAAGTAAGCGGTTTTTCACTGGTGTCGTCGACATCGTTCGAAATGATTTGCCTATACTGCGGGCATAAAAAAGCCTTAGCTTGAATGCAATAAGCTAAGGCGATGAATGGCGCCCCCAGTAGGATTCGAACCTACGACCTGTCCCTTAGGAGGGGACTGCGCTATCCAGCTGTGCCATGGGGGCGTAATCAAATAAGATGCGTTACCTATGATATTCAAAAGTAAGCATATCGCAAAGCCTTATACGCGTTGCTAAAGCATCTTGTTCATTACGTCGCCAATTTGAACACTAGAGGCAAGGTTTGGTTGTTCGATCGTCAGTTCTGCTTCGTGCTCGTAGACACGAGTTACCCTTAGGGTTATTTCGCTCTGAGAGACCTTATTACGTGGCAAACCGTTTTGGTCTATGAATGACGCCGTGTGCCACAATTGCAGCTGGTCACCCTCTTGTACGCCGTGCATGCGGCCAAGATCCATGGTGACTGTGTTGCCAAATACCGCGACCACTTCTGGTAGGGTAATTTTACAAGACAGTTCCGATTCCAAATCCAACATAATATTACGGCTCACGCGCAGCATCATTTCACCGTAGGTGGATGCCCAGAAGCGTGCACTGCGTGTATCGACTTGGCTGGTTTTTGCAAATGGCCAGCGAGCCACTTCACGGTAATTTTTGTGGTAGACCTCATGGCCAGTTTTACCATCAAAAACTTTCATCTCCAGTGCAAACTGACGATTGATTACGTCGTCTTTCAATAATTTTGCATCAATGGTTGCGGTTAAATCTGTTACTACACCACCAATGATGTATTGCGCGCCGTTGTCTTGCGCGATCATTTTGGTTCGTTCTGGGTAATTTGCGCTGATCGAATAATCGGTGGTGCCAACAGAAACAAAGCTGCGTGACGTTTGATCCAATTGACGATTCACAACATGGCTGAAATCGTCGCCGACATTGTAGATCTGGCCCATGACCGCCTGTTGGGGTGACGCGACATCAATGTTACCCACCAGAACGGTTTTCTTGTATTGATCCACGTGGCAACCCGTTGCCGATGGATAAATGTCCACACGGATGCGCATTTCCATCTTGCCGCTGCGTTTACGCTCTGACTCCACCAAGATGTAACGCACTTCATGGTTAGTGAATTGGTACTCTTTGCGGCTTTCTTCTAATAGCGGCATCAAATTACTGATGCTGCCAATGTCTGCGCCCGAAAAGTTGACGGCTTTGAAGAGGGCGTCTTCCAATGCGTGCAGCCTTGCCGCTTCATCTGAAGAGACGATCGTGGCAACGCCAGTCACTTCATACCAAGATGCTGCCGCTCGAAATGGCGTCATCAATATGAAAGTGATTGATATTAGGCTAAAAAATAATTTTTTCATTGTTTGTAACCGTTCGGGTATAAATATTGCTTTACCAATTTCAGTGAAGTTTGGTGGCTTTTTCTTAGTTAGACAAACAGAAGAAAAGCAAAGACTGTTCCAAGATCACGCTTCTTCGTAAACGAAGTGATGAAAGAGCAGTAACACCTAAGATTATCTGGAGAATCAAACCATGAAAAGATGGCTTGTCGCCGCATCGATGATGACGCTTTTGACATCGTGCGCGTACTCACCAATTTACAATGGTAAAGAACCGTATTCTGGCAGTCAGTTTATGCTGATGGACAGTCCTCGTCATACGATGGACTTTTTCATTGAGAGCATGACGGAAGAGTTAATGGTTTCGAATGTTGCAGTATCGTCGCGTACACCGATTGCGATTACCTCTTTTGTCGATCTGCAAAGCATGGATGCCACTAACTGGCTGGGCAATTCGGTATCGGAAGGGTTTATCCATCAGTTCCAGCGCCGTGGCTTCAAAGTTGTGGATTTTAAAACAACGGGCAATATCCAAGTTACACAGCAAGGTGACTTTGCTCTAAGCCGTGATTGGCAAGACCTTGCACAAGCACAAGAGATTCAATACGTGCTGACCGGTACGATGTTGCGTCAAGAGGGCGGCGTCCTAGTCAACGCTCGTGTAGTTGGAATGCAAAGCCGTATCGTAGTGGCGACAGCGCAAGGCTTCTTGCCTGCGGACCGTATTGGTCGTGATTTGGATACGCTTAACAGTATTCGCACTCAAGATGGCGTGCTGATTCGCTCCGACCCAACTATTCGTCAGCCATACACAGTGATTCTCCGCCCGTAGGACATTAGCATGAAGAAGTTATTATTTATTATTGCGACATTGGTGCTGGTGGGGTGTCAACCATTGCAGCAGATGCGCCAAGATGAGATTTTAGTGGCGGTAGGTTATGCCAGCGTAAGCGAGCAAACAGGCCGAACCGTTGAAGAAAGACGCGTTCGTGCCATGCGTGCGTCAAAGATTGATGCTTACCGTGAGTTAGCAGAGCAAGTGTATGGTATGCGTGTTAGCGGCCGTGCAGAGCTTGCTGATCAGCGTCTGGGTGTGGAAAGTACCACTGGCGCTGTTGATGGCGTTATCCGTGGTGCAGAAGTCGTGCGCAGTTACTTGGTTGAAGACAGTTACGTGACAGAGCTTCGCCTAGATATCCGTAAAATGGATAAGCTGCGAGATTACGGAGAAGTACAACAAGTTCCTGAGAAGCGTCAGCAGACCTTGTTCTAATTCGACCCAGCTTTACTCAACAGATAATCTTTCTTAAGCGGCTGATTGGCAACAATGAGTCGCTTTTTTGTTGGCGTTTTATTGCGAAGTCGTGTGAGTAGAAAATACCCTCAGTGGGAATGTTCTGGTGAGCGTGGAGCGAATGCCAAAGAGTAGGGGTGAGGAAATCTACGCTTTAATGTTAGTTCCGAGAGTAGAAATCGTATGGGTTTTACCGCCAGCATTGTAAGTCATGCCGATCTTACCGTGGGTATGCTGAAGCATGTTGTTAAGTTTGTTGAAACTCAGTTGAGCACGGTTGAGTGATTCACCGTTCATTTGGTTTACTTGCTGACAATCGAGGACGATGGTTTGGATTTGAGCGACTAGCTGACTTAGGTTTTCGTCTTCAGTAAGTTGATTGACGTGCGGGTGAGAGGCGATTCGCTGGTCAGTGGTTCTTAGTTGACCAATGAGTGTCATTTTTTCTTTGGCGAGTTTTTCGATCTCAATAGAGACACGAGCAGTGATGGCTTGTGTTTCTTGACGCAGTACACCAGAAAGTGCTTTCGCATTTTCTAGCTGGAAATTTACAAGATCGACTAATGCTGCCATGAATACTTACCTTGGGCCTAAGTCAGTTAGCTTTTGCCTTGCAATTCGTTTTCAAACTTAATCATATTGTCCGCCAGTTTTTCTGGGTCGACTTTGTATGAACCGTTTGCGATTGCTTCTTTAATTGCCGCTACTTTTGCGCTGTCATAAGCCGGAGAAGCTGCCATATCCTTTTGGAGTTTGCTGACTGCTTTGCCTTGTTGGCTTAGTGATACCGCGTCTTGCTGTGCTGGCGCTTTTTTCGATTCCGTTGTGCTGGTTGCACTAGAATCTGTACGTGCAGGTGCGCGACTGGTTGTCGTCATCATCTGTCCTGAACGTATATTGTCTATACCTGCCATATATCAACCTTAAACTCGTATCGTAATACTGGTATCCAGACTATCGACCAAGTACCAAATAACTTTAGTGCTTTTTTGCATTTTTATTGATCGATTTGCCGTACACCAGCCAACCTTAGAAGGTGATGGTGATTTCCGCAATGCCTGTCACAATTCCTTCTATTATACGTTGGGACTTATCATTTTTCACTCTTACTTGATCGCCAGAAGATCCATCTTGCAATGCGGTGCCTTGCGTGGTGATGGTCATACCTGATTTTACTGCTCTGATCGTCACTTTCTCATTACGGCAAACCACGCACACGTCATTGCGCTCGACCACATCACCTAGGCGTACATTGCGCTTGAGTTTTGAGCCGATCACTTGCTCAATATTGGTGAAACCGTCTTTGCGAAAACGCTGTAACTCGATCATTGAAGTGGTTACGTCAGAAGCACTGATGATCTCTCCTCGACCTAACTGGCGGGTAGAAACGATCATTGGAACTGAAGCCGAGATCCTTACCGGAACGTAGACCTTCCAATTGTCTGCGGGGCATTCAACCAAAACGTTAATATTGCTGCGTGTGCTACTGGTTGAAGATGCAGATGTATCAAGGGGCTCTGGGCAATCGGTGGCTTTGATACGTGGATCAATATTTGCCGCATTGACGGACAAATTTCCTCCCGCTGGTTGCTCTACCGTGCTAAGAATGTGCTGCTCGGCGGCGGTTCGGATTTGCTCAAGTTGGTTTTCCGTTGCTGAATGCACAAAAAAGCTAAACATACTGAGCAAGATGCCGATAGACTTAGCGTACTTTGTAAATAACGCTCTACATATTGTCATAGTCAATGGTGTCGAATTTATATTATGATACGCCATACTGTTTCTCTGGTATTATGCCTACCAGTGGTAGAGTATCATTTAAAATCAAAAAGTTTGAGATGGAGATGAGCATATGACGGGGATTCTTGATTCGGTGAATCAGCGTACGCAACTCGTTGGCCAAAACCGATTAGAATTACTGACTTTTCGGTTGATGGGGCGACAGCGTTACGGCATTAACGTATTCAAAGTAAAAGAAGTACTACAGTGCCCTAAGCTGACTTCAATGCCAAATCTACACCCTTTGGTGAAAGGTGTCGCTCATATCCGTGGCCATACTGTGTCAGTGATTGATTTAAGTCTGGCAATCGGTGGCCGCCCAACCACAGATATTGATAAATGTTTTGTTGTTATCGCAGAATTCAACCGTACCATCCAAGCGTTTTTGGTGTCGTCGGTTGAGCGCATTATTAACATGCATTGGGAAGCGATTCTGCCGCCACCTGATGGTGCAGGTAAAGCGCATTACCTAACTGCGGTAACGAACATTGATAACGAATTGGTAGAAATCCTAGACGTAGAAAAGATCTTAGCTGAGATTGCGCCAGTGGATGAAACCATGGATTCAGCTATCGGTGAAGAAATTGCCGTTGCTGAGCAAGCGAAGCCAATTGTTCGTCGTATTTTGATTGCAGATGACTCAACCGTTGCTCGTAAACAAGTTGAGCGAGCAATTACTTCGATTGGATTTGAAGTTGTCTCTGTGAAAGATGGTAAAGAAGCGTACAATAAGCTGCTTGAAATGGCACAAGAAGGAAGCATCTACGATCAGATTTCGTTGGTGATCTCCGACATTGAAATGCCAGAAATGGATGGTTACACGCTAACCGCCGAGATTCGCAGAAATGCAGATTTAAAGAACCTTTATGTTATCCTCCACTCCTCATTGAGTGGCGTCTTCAACCAAGCCATGGTTGAGCGCGTGGGTGCAAACACCTTCATTGCGAAATTTAACCCAGATGAATTGGGTAACGCGGTTAAATCTGCATTAACACAATAAAAGAGACATTAATGACTGCTATTACAATCAGTGATCAAGAGTATCGTGACTTTAGCCGTTTTCTAGAATCACAGTGTGGCATCGTATTAGGTGACAGTAAGCAATACCTAGTGCGCAGCCGACTGAGCCCGCTTGTGACTAAATTCAAGCTTGCTTCGTTGTCTGATTTGCTCCGTGATGTCGTAACTGGCCGCAACCGTGAACTGCGAGTTGCCGCTGTGGATGCGATGACGACTAACGAAACATTGTGGTTCCGAGATACTTATCCGTTCACGGTATTAGCTGACAAATTGTTGCCGGAGATGGCGGCAAATAAACGACCAATTAAAATTTGGTCAGCTGCTAGCTCGTCGGGTCAAGAACCTTACTCAATGGCAATGACCATCTTGGAAACGCAGCAGCGTAAACCGGGTCTATTGCCGAGCGTGTCGATCACCGCGACGGATATCTCAGCAAGTATGTTGGATATGTGCCGAGCGGGTGTATACGACAACCTAGCATTGGGCCGTGGCCTTTCTCCTGAGCGTCGTCGTACCTTCTTTGAAGATGCTGGCGATGGCCGTATGAAAGTTAAAGACAACGTGAAACGCTTGGTAAACTTTCGTCCACAAAACTTGATGGAAAGCTATGCGCTGATGGGCAAGTTCGACATTATTTTCTGTCGTAACGTGTTGATTTACTTCTCTCCAGAGATGAAGTCTAAAGTGCTGAACCAGATGGCAAACAGCTTAAACCCTGGTGGCTACCTGTTGTTGGGTGCTTCGGAATCGCTCACTGGTTTGACCGACAAATTTGAAATGGTGCGCTGTAATCCAGGTATTATTTACAAATTAAAGTAGCGGTAAGCTAAAATAGCGGACTCTTTTTAAAACAATGAAGCCTGACCTTGTGTCAGGCTTTTCTTTTTGTTCCTTTCCATCCCACCATTTCCTTACTCTTTCTGCGTTTCTCCTCGCTAAAGATCTGGCCGTTTTTGCCTGCAATGCACCAAAGGGTGTATATTTTTTAGAGGGTCGAGTTGATTACTCGATTCTATATGACACTCCATCAATCACTTTGGCTTGCTTATTGCAATCCATTACGTCGGTAACAAAAATGGCAAAACGGCATGTTCTATTTTTGGCACGCTAATTGCTTTTTAGTTATCAATAACGGTCAGTTCTTAATGTAGAGGCAAACATGGCTATATCTTTTGACAATGCACTAGGCATCCACCAATACACGGTGGGCGTACGTGAGCGCAACGCGGAGGTGATTTCCACCAACATCGCGCAAGCCAACACGCCTGGTTATAAATCAAGAGGTTTAGATTTTGCTAAGGAATTGCAGGCGGCAAGTTCTGGGGCAAGCATTGGTCTTAGCCGTACAGATGGTCGGCACATTCCTGCCACTACAACGTTGGTCGGGGACAAGCTATATCGTCTTCCTACACAACCTGATACGGGCGATGGCAATACGGTGGATTTGGATTTAGAGCGTAACTTATTTATGCAAAACCAAATCAGACACCAGGCATCACTCGACTTTCTAGGCAGTAAATTCAAGAACTTAACCAAAGCAATCAAAGGGGAATAATTTAGATGAGCTTATTTAACGTTTTCAATGTGACAGGTTCCGCAATGAGCGCTGAGTCCGTTCGTCTGAATACTACCTCAAGCAACTTGGCGAACGCCGACAGTGTCAGCAGCTCTGCGAAAGACACTTACAAAGCGCGTCATGCTGTGTTTGGTGCGGAGTTAAGTAACGCCATGCGTGGTGGTGATACGGTGCCAGTGAAGGTGATGGGTATTGTAGAAAGCGATAAACCGCTTAGTGCGGAGTACAACCCAGACCATCCTCTTGCAAACGATGAAGGCTACATCTACAAGCCTAACGTAAATGTAATGGAAGAAATGGCAAACATGATCTCGGCTTCTCGTGCATACCAAACCAATGTGCAAGTAGCGGATTCTAGTAAACAAATGCTGCTGCGTACGCTGCAGATGGGTCAATAAGGATAAGGGGGTAGCGTATGGCCGGAATTAACAACGTTGGTCAAAGCGGCTTGTCCTATATCGACCAGCTTAAAAGTCTACAAGAGAGCAACAAGAAGACGGAAGAGAGCACTGGTAAGCAAGACCTGAAACAGGAAGACTTCTTATCTTTGCTCACGAAGCAATTGTCGCAACAGGACCCTTTTAAGCCGGTAAGTAATGACCAGATGATTGCGCAAATGGCGTCATTTGCGACCGTAGATGGTATTGGCAAGATGAACTCTCAGTTCGAGAGCTTAAACTCGTCAATGACATCAAACCAAGCGTTACAAGCTTCCTCTTTGGTAGGTCGTGACGTATTGGTCCCAGGTGCGGCGGGTGTGAAGCAAGACA
This sequence comes from Vibrio sp. MOR3, assembly GCF_001557775.1. Classification (NCBI taxonomy): domain Bacteria; kingdom Pseudomonadati; phylum Pseudomonadota; class Gammaproteobacteria; order Vibrionales; family Vibrionaceae; genus Vibrio; species Vibrio sp. MOR3. Next base: position 143,394 of record NZ_LNRD01000013.1, read on the forward strand.
ATGCTGCAATGGCGGCAATGGTTAAGCTGGCACAACCAATCGACAACCTGTTTGTTCGAGTGGAAAACGAAGCGGGCCAATTGGTGCGTACTTTTGAGGTAGGTGCGAAACCAGCCGGTGACACTCGTGTACTTTGGGACGGTAATGATGAAAACGGTAATCCATTGCCTGCTGGTAAATACAATGTGAAAGCGTCTGGCTTGGTAGAAGGGGAGTCGCAAGAGTTCCCGGTGTCTACTTATGCGAACGTGAACAGTGTATTGCTAGGCAAGGGTGACGGAAACGTATTACTCAATCTGGCTGGTTTTGAATCGCCAGTTCGACTTGCAGAAGTATTGGAAGTCGGCAAAGCGTAATTCGATAACAGGTCAGGTTAGGAGATTTTGGAATGTCATATGTATCTTTAAGCGGTTTGTCCTCCGCTCAACTGGATTTGAACACCACCAGTAACAACATTGCGAACGCCAACACGTACGGCTTTAAAGAGTCTCGTGCGGAATTCAGCGATGTGTACTCGAACTCTTTGTTTACCAACGCAAAAACCACTCCGGGTGGCGGTGCGCAAGCGAACCAAGTGGCGCAACAGTTCCACGAAGGTTCAAGCATTTACACCAATAACCCAATGGATCTACGTGTGTCGGGTACGGGTTTCTTCGCGGTAGCGAAAGATCGCCTTATCCCTCAACAAAATGAAATGACACGTAACGGTGCATTCCATTTGAACAAAGAAAACTACATGGTAACGGCGAACGATGAGTTCCTACTTGGTTACCAAGTAAACCCAGAGTCTGGTGAGGTATCGTCTTACGAGCCACAACCAATCAATATTCCTGCAGAGTTTGGTAAGCCAAAGCAAACAGCGAACATTGAAGTGGGTGTGAACTTACCGGCTAACGGTGATTTGAAAGATCCAACTCAGTTTGATTTCTCAGATCCAGATACATATAACCGTTCAACGTCTTCGACGATTTACGATTCAATGGGTCAGTCTTACAAGCTGACTACTTACTACTTGAAAGACCAAACTCAGCCGAACACGTGGCAAACTTACTACACAGTAACGGACAAGGGCGGTGAGAAGCCATTGAACGTTGCTAACGGTGATGCGGCAACACCAACGGGTCACGTTGGTCACACGATGAAGTTCAACAACGATGGTACGCTGGCAAGCTTGAACAATGGTCAGCCAATCACATCGGTAGCGTTGGGCGATCCTGCGACAAACACCAACCCAGTGGATTTAAACGGTGCCGATCCTGCGCAAACACTTAACTTTGGTTTAGGCTCAGCGACTCAGTTTGCTGCACCATTCGAGCTGACAAAGTTCGATGAAGATGGCGCAACAACGGGCTTCCTAACTAAAGTAGACTTCGATGAAAACGGTAGCGTATTGGGTACTTACTCAAACGGTGAAAACGTAACATTGGGTCGTGTGGCGCTAGTACGTGTTCCTAACGAGCAAGGTCTGGATAAGAAAGGCGGCACTCAGTGGGATTCAACACAGTTCTCTGGTGATAAAATCTGGGGCGAATCAAACAAAGGCTCTTTCGGTACCATCAACAACGGTATGCTGGAACAGTCAAACATTGATATGACTCAGGAGCTGGTGGATCTTATTTCTGCTCAGCGTAACTTCCAAGCAAACTCACGTGCGCTAGAAGTACATAACCAACTGCAACAAAATATCCTACAGATCCGCTAGTACACTAGCCTGATAATCTGTTTGATCAAGCGCTGCGAGCCACGGCCGTTACCGCTTGGTAACATCATGACATTCATCTGATGCCTAATCTGAATAAACCTCAATTCAGGTTGGGCATGCTTTGATCTCTTACTTGCCGCTGTTGCCGCTTTGTGGATCACAATCTTGCCTCTCTTGCGACTTATTCCTTCATTATCCCCTTTTTAAATATCTCGTTTTATATTCAAGCTTTTGATTAATAACATTAATTTAATATTGGCATAACTCTTGCTTTTTACTCCTTGTACAGAGAATTTTTGGAGTAAATTATGGATCGCGCACTGTTTCTCGCAATGAGCGGCGCCAAGCAAAATATGCAGGCCCTGCAATTGCGTGCCAACAACTTGGCAAACGTAAGTACAACTGGCTTTCGTGCTGACTTAGCGCAAGCACGTTCCATGCAAGCTTATGGTGAAGGTCTCCCTACACGCGTATTCAGCATGACAGAACGCCCAGGGCATAACTTTGCCCAAGGTAGTGTGATTACTACGGGTCGCGATCTTGATATTACGGTAGAGGGCAATGGTTGGATTTCCGTTATGGACCAAACCGGTAAAGAAGGTTTAACGCGTAACGGCAACCTAAAAGTTGATCAAAATGGCTTGCTAACTAACGCGAGCGGTCATGTGATTTTGGGCGAAAATGATGCGCCAATCACCTTGCCAATCCCAGTATCCAAAATCGAAATCGGTCGTGACGGCACCATCTCTGTACTGCCTCAAGGTGCGCCGGCTGAAGAATTAGAAGTGGTTGATCGTATCAAGCTTGTGCGCACGGACGATCAAAACTTGTTTAAAGATACCAATGGCTTATTCCGCCATAAAACTCCAAACCAGCCCTACGAAGCAGACGGCTCTATCAGCATCCAAACTGGTGCAATTGAAGGTAGTAACGTGAATGCCGTAGGTGAAATGACCGCTCTGATTGACCTTCAACGTCAGTTTGAAATGCAGGTCAAAATGATGAGCACCGCTGAAGAGATGGACAAATCTTCAGATTCATTGCTTCGTATGAGTTAACAGAGTTAGAGGTTCACAATGCATCCAGCACTATGGGTAAGTAAAACGGGTCTAGACGCCCAACAAACCAACATCGCAACGATTTCGAACAACTTGGCGAACGCCTCAACCGTTGGCTACAAGAAGAGCCGTGCGGTATTCGAAGATTTGTTCTACCAAAACATTAACCAACCAGGCGGTCAGTCTTCTCAAAATACTGAACTTCCAAGTGGTTTGATGCTGGGTGCCGGTTCTAAAGTGGTCGCAACGCAAAAAGTGCACACGCACGGTAACGCACAAACCACAACCAACGCATTGGATATGATGGTAGAAGGTGATGGCTTTTTCCAAGTGACACTACCAGACGGCAACATCGGTTACACCCGCAACGGTCAGTTCACCCTTGATGGTGAAGGCACTTTGGTGACTTCTGGCTCTGGTTACGCCGTTGAACCTGAGATTGTGATTCCTGAAGACGCGATTTCTATTACAGTCGGCACAGACGGTGAAGTATCGGTACGTATCCGTGGTGAGCAAAACAACGTGGTTGTTGGCCAGTTAACCATCACTGATTTCGTGAACCCTGGTGGTCTAGAACCTATTGGTCAAAACCTTTACCTACCAACGGGCGCAAGTGGTGACCCACAAGAAGGTGTTCCTGGTCTTGATGGCTTAGGCGAGATTCGTCAATCCATGCTTGAGGCGTCCAACGTGAACGTGACTGAAGAGTTGGTCAACATGATCGAAGCGCAGCGTGTTTATGAAATGAACTCAAAAGTAATCTCATCCGTCGACAAGATGATGAGCTTCGTTAACCAGCAATTGTAATCGCTCGGATTAGGAATTAAGGGGCCAATGATGAAACGTATTTCTCTACTTGCACTTATCGCTATGATGTCTGGTTGTACGATGCTAGAACCGATCGAAACTGACGAAGTGAGCCAAGCGACAACCGTGGTAGATGCGGTTGAAGGCGATAAGTCGAAAGACGAGAGCAGCGGCATCATTGATACTCTGCGCGGCAGAAGCGATCCTGTGGCGGGCGATCCGGCATGGGCACCTATTCACCCTAAACAAAAACCAGAGCACTATGCGGCAGCAACGGGCTCGTTGTTTAGCGCAGAACACATTACTGACCTATACGATGACTCTAAACCTCGCGGAATCGGCGACATCATTACCGTAACACTCGACGAAACGACTCGTGCGACTAAGAGTGCCAATGCCGATCTATCAAAAACCAACGATGCGAAAATGGAACCGTTGTCTGTTGGTGGTCAAGAGTTGCAAGTGGGCGGCAAGTACAACTTCTCGTACGATTTGAACAACACGAATACTTTTGCTGGTGACTCATCAGCGAAACAGAGTAACAGCATCAGCGGTTACATCACGGTAGAAGTCATTGAGGTGCTGGCAAACGGCAACCTCGTGATTCGTGGGGAGAAGTGGATGACGCTAAATACGGGTGATGAGTACATTCGCCTAAGCGGTACTATTCGTCCTGACGATATTACTTTTGACAACACTATTGCGTCAAACCGCGTATCAAACGCAAGAATCCAATATTCAGGGACCGGTTTACCACAAGATATGCAAGAGCCGGGCTTCTTGGCACGATTCTTTAATGTAGCCTTATAAGACGCCGCATTGACGGCAATTTGACTGCAAGAGATTAAGTAAGCATGAAAAGAATCCTATTAGCACTGTTGAGCGTTGCGCTGTTTGCAACCACAGCCCAAGCTGCGCGTATTAAAGACGTAGCACAAGTGGCTGGTGTGCGTAGTAACCAACTTGTCGGTTATGGCTTGGTTTCAGGCTTACCAGGTACGGGCGAATCGAACCCGTTTACTGAGCAAAGCTTCGCGGCAATGCTGCAAAACTTCGGCATTCAAATGCCGCCAGGCACTAAGCCGAAAATCAAAAACGTTGCCGCGGTAATGGTGACGGCTGAATTGCCTCCATTTTCAAAGCCGGGACAACAAGTCGATGTCACTGTGTCCTCTATCGGTAGTGCGAAAAGCCTGCGTGGTGGTACGTTATTACAAACGTTCCTAAAAGGTTTGGACGGTGAAGTATACGCAGTCGCGCAAGGCAATTTAGTCGTGAGTGGCTTTAGTGCGGAAGGTGCAGACGGTTCTAAGATTGTGGGTAATAACCCAACGGTCGGTCTTATTTCTAGTGGTGCCATGGTAGAGCGTGAAATCCCAAACCCATTTGGTCGTGGCGATTACATTACCTTTAACCTTCTGGATTCTGACTTTACCACTGCGCAGCGCATGGCAGATGCCGTGAATAACTTCCTTGGTCCCCAAATGGCCAGTGCCGTTGACGCGACTTCTGTTCGTGTTCGAGCACCACGTGATGTAAGCCAACGTGTGGCTTTCTTATCAGCTATCGAGAACCTAGAGTTCGATCCGGCTGATGGCGCGGCGAAAATCATTGTAAATTCTCGTACCGGCACCATTGTTGTCGGGAAACACGTTCGCCTTAAACCTGCGGCAGTGACGCACGGTGGCATGACGGTAGCAATCAAAGAAAACCTCAATGTGAGCCAACCAAATGGCTTCTCTGGTGGGCAAACGGTGGTTGTGCCGGACTCAGATATCGAAGTGAACGAAGAAAAAGGCAAGATGTTCAAGTTCGAACCGGGCTTAACGCTGGATGATCTTGTTCGTGCAGTCAATGAAGTGGGTGCTGCTCCTTCTGACTTGATGGCGATTCTGCAAGCGTTGAAACAAGCTGGTGCCATTGAAGGCCAGTTAATCATCATCTAATCGATTAGGAGAAAAAAACATGGTGAACAATCCTAACGATATTGGCTTTATTCATGACATCAGCTCTCTTGATACGCTTCGTCAAAAAGCGGTGAAAGAAGGCAAAGATGGCGAGCATGAAGCACTGCAAGCAGCGGCTCGTCAGTTTGAATCTATCTTTACTTCGATGATGCTGAAATCGATGCGTGAAGCCAACGAAGGCTTTGAATCGAATTTCATGAATAGCCAAAACGAAAAGTTCTACCGTCAAATGCTGGATGAGCAGATGGCGAGTAACTTGAGTGCATCTGGCTCGATGGGCCTTGCTGACATGATTGTGAAGCAACTAACCGTTGGTCAAGGTGATGATAAGAGTGAAACAGCCATGCGCGATGCGGCAAATAATGCTGTGGAATATCGTCGCGTGGATCCAAAGAAAGTGCGTGAAATCGAGCAACGTTTAATTGAATCTGGCCAGTTGTCGCGTCCGGGCTCTCAGCCATCACGTTTTGATACGCCAGAATCTTTTGTTAACTCGATGAAGCCTTACGCCGACCGAGCAGCAAAAGCCTTGGGTGTGGAGCCTTCATTATTACTTGCTCAAGCCGCGCTAGAAACGGGCTGGGGGCAAAAGGTGGTTCAGAATGCGCGTGGTAGCAGTAACAATCTGTTCAACATCAAAGCTGACCGAAGCTGGCAAGGCGACAAGGTAACAACGCAAACACTGGAATTCCATGATAATACACCAGTGAAAGAGACGGCGGCGTTCCGCTCTTATTCGAACTACCAAGACAGTTTTAACGATTATGTACGATTCTTAAACGAGAACCCTCGCTACGAAACGGCACTTCAGCAAGGCGGTGATTCCGAGTCCTTTATTCGTGGTATTCACAGTGCAGGCTACGCCACCGACCCGAATTACGCAGACAAAGTACTGCAAGTGAAGCAGAAAATTGAAAGTATGTAATTCATATCGTTATTGAATGCTAAATCTTCATTTGATAAGGCTTGCCATGGTGCAAGCCTTTCTTTTTTCCTAGGTTATTTCCTTTTAATAAACTACTGGCACACCTTTTGCTAAAAGTTCAGTAGGTGATCGGTTCATTCCGGTTTTATTTCGTTTTTGGGGGCATGTATGGCGTCAGATCTGTTGAATGTAGGTACACAAAGTGTGCTTACTGCTCAGCGACAGTTGAATACAACTGGTCATAACATTTCTAATGCGAATACAGAAGGTTACAGTCGTCAGTCTGTTATCCAAGGCACCAACGATCCTCGCCAATTTGGTGGTTCTACCTATGGCATGGGCGTGCATGTGGAAAATGTTCGCCGCTCTTGGGATCAGTTTGCCGTCAAAGAGCTTAATCTTTCTACGACCAACTACGCTGCCAAGCTTGATGACGAAAAAAATCTCGACTTACTTTCGAGTATGTTGTCGTCGGTCGCGTCAAAGAAGATCCCTGAGAACCTTAATGAATGGTTTGATGCGGTGAAAACCATGGCAGACACCCCAAATGACATGGGTGCACGTAAGGTGGTGTTAGAAAAAGCTAAGCTGCTCAGCGATACCTTAAACGAATTTCACGAAACCGTTCGTCAGCAATCGGATGTGACCAACAAATCGCTCGATATGGGCATTGAACGTGTGAACCAACTTGCTGTTGAGATCCGCGATGTCCACCGTTTGATGATGCGAACTCCTGGTCCTCATAACGACTTGATGGACCAACACGAAAAACTGATTAAAGAACTTTCTGAGTACACCAAAGTGACGGTCACGCCACGTAAAAACTCAGAAGGTTTCAACGTGCACATTGGCAACGGGCATACCTTAGTCTCAGGTACTGAAGCCAGCCAATTAAAGATGATTGATGGCTCACCTGATGTACATCAACGCCGTCTTGCTATGGTGGAAGGTGGCGGTATTAAAGCCATTAAGTCGGACGACATCGACGGAAAAATCGGTGCGATGCTGAAAATGCGCGACGAACATATTCCTCAAGTGATGGATGAGTTGGGTCGATTAGCGACCGCATTCTCAAGTGAAATTAACCACTTGCAATCACAAGGCTTAGATCACAACGGAAATGTTGGTGACCCGTTGTTTACTGATGTTAACTCAGAGCGCTTGGCGAAATCCCGTGTGGTCGCCGGCCCTCAATCAACCGCAGATATGGCGGTGTACATCAATGACATTAGTGCATTAAAGGGTGGGGAGTATTCACTGCGTTACGACGGTGACAGTTACGCAGTGACCAAACCAAACGGTGAAACCGTCAAGCTGAATACTGATGCTGGCAATGCAATATACATTGACGGCATGCGTGTCGAAGTGCGCAATGAGCCCAAAGTGGGTGAGCATGTGCTGCTTCGACCAACCCGTAGTAGTGCAGCACAAATGAAAGTCGAAACCACTGATCCAAAAGCAATTGCCGCACAAAGCTATGAGGCATCGACAACCTTTGCCCAAGGTAACGCAAAATTCGAAATTATCGATGCGGGCGACCTGCGTGAATTTGAAGTGGTGGTCTCACCTACGGGCGATCAATTTGCCGTTACCGATACCAAAGGCAATGTGATTATGGCTCCGCAGCCGTATCCGCCTACAGGGCCTGTTTCAGTGTCTTTGCCTAGTAATCACCCGAGTTACAAAAATGGCGGAGCAACGGTATTCGAGCTTAGCTCTGGTGCGCTGGCGAATGACAAGTTTACCGCTAACCTAGTCCCTTCTGAGGGTGATAACGGTAACTTGCGTAAGATGCAGAACATCCAAACTGACAAAAAGATGAACGGCAATGAATCGACGATTCTGAGTTTGTATTACAACTTGAATACGGACGTGGGGCTTAAGACTTCAACTGCAACGCGTTTGTCAGACGTCGCTCAACTAGAAAGTGAAGCGGCACAAGAGCGTGTGGCGTCGATCTCGGGGGTAAATCTCGATGAAGAAGCGGCAAACATGATGAAGTTCCAACAGGCGTATATGGCCTCTTCTCGTGTGATGCAGGCAGCCAATGACACCTTCAACACCATCTTGCAGTTGCGATAAAGGAGGCCCTAGATGTTAACGAGAATTTCTAGCTTCCATAACTACCAGTCAGTGCAGAATGACCTGCGCCGTCAGGAAAACAAGGTACACCATAATCAGGAGCAACTTGCTTCTGGTAAGCAGTTGACCAAGCCGAGTGATGATCCACTTGCGACGCACTATATTCAGAGCATTGGCCAGCAAGAAGAGCAGCTAAAGCAATATCTTGATGCCATTGTTCTGGTTCGTAATCGACTAGAAAACCAAGAAGTGGTGATTGCCAACGCTGAGCAATTCACTGATGAATCGAAACGCATTTCGATGGAAATGATCAACGGTGCGTTTTCTCCGGAAGACCGCGCAGCAAAGAAGCGTGAGTTGGAAGAAATTGCGAATAACTTCTTGGCGCTTGTGAATACACAAGATGAGTCTGGTAACTATGTGTTTGCGGGAACGAAACCAAAAACACAGCCATTTTTCCGCGATTCTGATGGCAGCGTCGTGTACACCGGTGACGATTACCAGCGCAAGATGAAGATCGCCAGCAATATGGAACTGGGCATTAACTATCCAGGGAATCAACTGTTCTCGGAGATACCTAATCCGTTTGGCGATTTTGAGCCGCAGTATGACTTGAAGGAAGGTTCTGAGCTCTTACTTGGTCAAGCGACCAATGCATCATCAGACAATGCCAACTACAAAGTCACGTTTGTCGACATGAGCAACGGCAAGTTTGGTTACCAGTTGGAAAAAGACGGCAGTATTGTTCAAGTGGATGACTATTCACCGGTCGACGGGATTCAATACGAAGGCGTCAATATTCAGCTTAAAGGGCAGGTGACGGCAGGAGATAGCATTGCGCTTGAACCCCGTGAAACCTTTAGCGTTTTTGACGCGTTTCGGGAAACTATGTCTTGGTCAGACAGTTCAGTGTCGGATGCGTCAGCAACGGCAAAGCTTCACCAGATGACAGAAGAATTTCAAGCGGCCTTCGTTCACATGAACAAAGTCAGAACCGATTTGGGTGCTAAGTTGAGTACGCTCGATATTCAAGAGCAAAACCACGAAGATTTTAATTTGTCTCTGGCGAAAGCGAAGAGCAATTTTGAGGATTTGGATTATTCCAAAGCAGTGATTGAGTTCAGTGAGAACTCACGTGCGCTGCAAGCCTCACAGCAGGCTTTTGGTAAAACAAAAGACCTGACACTGTTTAACTACATCTAGGACGTTCACAGATTTCAATCTGTTGTGATTGTGCTTTATTTTGATGCCTTATGTGCCAAGCCTTAAGCGCGATAAATAGAGTAGAACAAACATGATTGTCGAGCAGATGCGGCACGATTTTACCGAAAGCGGCAATGCGTAAAGTGGCAATGGTAGCGGCAACAGAAAAACAGTGAACCGATAGCAATACATGATGACCTTGCGTGGAATGAAAGCGCAGGAAAATAGAACTAACTTGTTGTTTATTTGTTCGTTTCTAAAAGAGTAAATAATGGTTAATAAGTTGGCACACAAATTGTATTGATGTTGGCAGAACAGACTTACGAGATTCTAAACCCTGCCTTATGGGCAGATTTAGCAAGTAATTTTTACGGTCAGTGCTTATCCAAATGAGAGTAAAGCTGGCCGCTTCGCAAAAGCTTGCGAACTCAAAAGGAGAGCAAAATGGCTGTAACAGTTAGTACTAACGTTTCCGCGATGACCGCGCAGCGTTATTTAAACAAGGCGAGCAACGAGCTAAACACCTCGATGGAACGCCTGTCATCAGGACATAAGATTAACAGTGCAAAAGACGATGCCGCAGGTCTACAGATCTCTAACCGTCTAACTGCACAGTCTCGTGGTCTTGATGTAGCAATGCGCAACGCAAACGATGGTATCTCGATTGCCCAAACAGCAGAAGGCGCGATGAATGAAGCGACGTCAGTGATGCAACGTATGCGTGACTTGGCGATTCAATCTTCAAACGGTACTAACTCTCCAGCAGAGCGTCAGGCGATCAACGAAGAATCATCAGCATTGACTGACGAGCTTAACCGTATCGCAGAAACAACCTCATTTGGTGGTCGTCGCCTATTGAACGGTTCGTTCGGTGAAGCGGCATTCCAAATCGGTTCAAGCTCTGGTGAAGCAATGATCATGGCGCTAACGAGCATCCGCGCGGATGACCAGCGTATGGGCGGTGTGACTTTCTTCTCTGAGAACGGTAAAGACAAAGACTGGGGTGTTGACCCGGCTAAAGCGGACCTAAAAATCACGCTTCCTGGCATGGGTGAAGATGAGGATGGCAACCCAGATGATCTAGAGATCAATATCAACGCAAAAACAGGCGACGATATTGAAGAGTTGGCAACGTACATCAACGGCCAATCTGATATGATCAATGCATCGGTAAGCGAAGACGGCAAGCTACAAGTGTTTGTTGCTCACCCGAATGTTCAAGGCGATATTTCAATCTCTGGTGGTCTAGCGTCTGATCTTGGTTTGACAGAAGATGCAGTGCGTACTTCAGTGCAAGACATCGACATGACAACTGTACAAGGTTCTCAGAACGCGATTTCTGTACTGGACTCAGCGCTTAAGTACGTGGATTCACAACGTGCTGACCTTGGTGCGAAACAAAACCGTCTGAGCCACAGCATCAACAACTTGGCGAACATCCAAGAGAACGTTGATGCATCGAACAGCCGAATTAAAGATACGGACTTTGCGAAAGAAACCACGCAAATGACCAAAGCTCAAATATTGCAACAAGCAGGTACTTCGATTCTTGCTCAAGCAAAACAGTTGCCAAACTCTGCGATGTCACTATTGCAGTAGTTTACCTTGCCTGTGTTCAATACATTCAGACGTGGATGGGAATGCAGGCTTGTGGCAAGCAACTTTATAATAGAATGTGCGGCTCTCTCATCTCTCACCTGCCAATCATTTTCAATGTAAGGTTGCACTCGGTGTGCCGGTTATGTGTTCATTTCTCTTGATCTCCACATAGGCTCTGGCTACCAACCTAGCCCCAGTTCTCTCAAAGGAAAAGGGGCTTTTTCTTTTCTATCTCCTAAATAAAACCTTCTTCACCTTCATCTAACTCACTGCTTTTTAGTGGCTTTTGATTGTTCTTTGCTCAATTTAGAACGCTCGGCTTAAGCTGCAGAAACTTGAGGCCTTTTTTCTATTTTTCTTCAATTTTTCTAGTCAAATCTCGCAAATTCATTTTTTTTGATTTTTTCCTAAAGCTTCTGAAATCCGAGTCGTTAATAGAAGTAACTTTGAGAGAACTACTTGGTTTTCCGAGACGTCGGAAACCGCTACATCGGAAAATCAATTGGAGAAATCACCATGGCAGTGAATGTAAACACAAACGTATCAGCGATGACCGCTCAGCGTT